>NZ_JBHYXC010000036.1:0-71074 GCF_042751495.1 Streptomyces sp. NPDC059373
CCCCTGGCCCTCGGGGCCCGGGGCGGAGCCCCCGGTTTCGGGAAGGGGCGGGTGCGGGGAGAGAAAACCCCGGCCACCGGCCCGCAGACGGCTCGCGACAGCCACAACCGACAGGCAGAACCAACCCGCATGTACTCCCTCCTCTTCAAGCTGGTCTTCCGCCGGATCGACCCCGAACGGGCGCACCACCTCGCCTTCGGCTGGATCCGGCTCGCCGCCCGCATCCCGGTGCTGCGCACCCTCACCGCCGCCGTCCTCGCGCCGCGCCACGCGGCGCTGCGCACGGAGGCGTTCGGATTGCGGATGCACGGGCCGTTCGGGCTGGCCGCCGGGTTCGACAAGAACGCGGTCGGCATCGACGGCCTCGCCATGCTGGGGTTCGACCATGTCGAGATCGGCACGGTCACCGCGCAGCCCCAGCCGGGCAATCCGAAGAAGCGGTTGTTCCGTCTGGTGGCCGACCGGGCGCTGATCAACCGGATGGGCTTCAACAACGAGGGCTCGGCGGCCGTCGCGGTCCGGCTCGGGGCGCGTAAGCCGGTCTTCAAGCCGGTCGTGGGCGTCAACATCGGGAAGACGAAGGTCACCCCGGAGGCGGAAGCGGTCGCCGACTACGTGACGTCGGCCGAGTGGCTCGCCCCGCACGCGGACTACCTGGTCGTCAACGTGTCGTCGCCGAACACACCCGGCCTGCGCAACCTTCAGGCGGTCGACCATCTGCGGCCGCTCCTGACCGGGGTGAAGGCCGCCGCCGGCGCGGTGCCGCTGCTGGTCAAGATCGCACCGGACCTCGCGGACGAGGACGTGGACGCGGTCGCGGACCTCGCCGTGGAGCTGGGCCTGGACGGGATCATCGCGACCAACACCACCATCGCCCGCGAGGGCCTCGGGCTGTCCTCGGACCCGTCCCTGGTCAAGGAGACCGGCGGGCTGTCCGGCGCGCCACTCAAGGCCCGCTCGCTGGAGGTGCTGAGCCGCCTGTACGCCCGCGTGGGAGACAGGATCACCCTGGTCGGCGTCGGCGGCGTGGAGAGCGCCGAGGACGTCTGGCAGCGCGTCCTCGCCGGTGCCACGCTGGTGCAGGGCTACAGCGCCTTCATCTACGAGGGCCCGTTGTGGTGCCGCCGTATCCACCGGGGCCTGGCCGCCCGTCTCGCCGAGAGCCCGTACGACACCCTCGCCGACGCCGTCGGCGCCGCCGTCCGTAAGGAGAAGGCCGCATGACCTGGGAGAGTCCCGAGAACCTCGAGCCCTTCGGCGCCCGGCTGCGCCGTGCCATGGACACGCGCGGGCAGCTGTGTGTGGGCATCGACCCGCACGCCTCGCTGCTGGCCTCCTGGGGTCTCGGCGACGACGTGGCGGGCCTGGAGCGCTTCACGTACACCGTGGTCGAGGCGCTGGCCGACCGGGTTGCCGTGCTGAAGCCGCAGAGCGCCTTCTTCGAGCGCTTCGGGTCGCGCGGCATCGCCGTACTGGAGCGGGCGGTGGCGGACGCGCGGCAGGCCGGCGCGCTGGTGCTGATGGACGCGAAGCGCGGCGACATCGGCTCGACCATGGCCGCCTACGCCGCGACCTACCTCGACAAGGACTCGCCGCTGTTCTCGGACGCGGTCACCGTCAGCCCCTACCTCGGCTTCGGCTCGCTGCGCCCGGCGCTGGACGCCGCCCGGATCAGCGGGGCGGGGGTGTTCGTGCTCGCGCTGACCTCCAATCCGGAGGGCGCCGAGGTGCAGCGGGCCGCCACGCCCGACGGCAGGTCACTCGCACAGGTGATGTTGGACCACATCGCGGAGGAGAACCGGGGGGCCACGCCGCTCGGCTCCGTCGGCGCCGTGGTGGGTGCGACGCTCGCCGAGGCGGGGGTGGAGCTGGCGGTCAACGGGCCCCTGCTGGCCCCGGGTATGGGGGCTCAGGGCGCCACCGCGGCCGATCTGCCGCGGATCTTCGGCGCCGCCGTCCGCGATGTTCTTCCGAGCTTCAGCCGGAGTGTCCTGCGGCACGGTCCGTCGGTCGCCGCGCTGCGGGAATCGGCCGCCCGGGAGGCAGCAGAAGTGGCCGAATCCGTCAAGTAGGCCACAAACCTGCGGTGATTTGTCCCAAAAGTCCTGGTCGGGTGAGGCTGACCAGGACTTTTCTTCTTGTTTGCGCTGACTGTGAGCGCTTCGGCCGCTAGTCTCCGACGAGAGCGCGCAACGTGCGCGTTTCACGTTGCCCCTGCAGGTCGGGGGCGACTAGGTTCCACACCGGTCCGTATCCGACAGTTCTACTTCCGAGGTGACGTAGGCGTGGCTCTTCCGCCCCTTACCCCTGAACAGCGCGCTGCCGCGCTCGAAAAGGCCGCCGCGGCTCGCCGGGAGCGCGCCGAGGTCAAGAATCGGCTCAAGCACTCCGGCGCCTCGCTGCATGAGGTCATCAAGTCGGGCCAGGAGAATGACGTCATTGGCAAGATGAAGGTCTCCGCCCTTCTGGAGTCCCTGCCCGGCGTGGGCAAGGTCCGCGCCAAGCAGATCATGGAGCGGCTCGGCATTTCCGAAAGCCGCCGGGTCCGCGGGCTGGGTTCCAACCAGATCGCGTCCCTGGAGCGCGAGTTCGGCAGCCCGGCTGCCTGATGTCCCCAGCGGTCCCGCGAACCTCCGGGACCGGGGATAATCGCTCCATGATGGATCGTCCGCGGCTGACCGTGCTCTCCGGCCCCTCCGGGGTCGGCAAGAGCACGGTCGTCGCCCATATGCGCAAAGTCCACCCCGAGGTCTGGCTCTCGGTGTCGGCCACCACCCGCAAGCCGCGCCCCGGTGAGAAGCACGGGGTCCAGTACTACTTCGTGGACGACGACGAGTTCGACAAGCTCGTCGCCAACGGGGAACTGCTGGAGTGGGCGGAGTTCGCGGGGAACCGCTACGGCACCCCGCGCCGGGCCGTGCTGGAAAAGCTCGACGCCGGTGTGCCGGTGCTGCTGGAGATCGACCTGCAGGGCGCCCGGCTGGTCCGCAAGGCCATGCCGGAGGCCCAGCTGGTCTTCCTGGCGCCCCCGGGGTGGGAGGAGCTCGTACGCCGGCTCACCGGCCGGGGCACCGAGTCCCCCGAGGTGATCGAGCGACGGCTGGCGGCCGCCCGGGTCGAACTGGCCGCCGAGTCCGAGTTCGACGTAACCCTTGTCAACACCTCCGTCGAGGATGTAGCCCGCGAGCTGCTAGCCTTGATGGGAGTTGTCTGACTCCGAATCTTTTTCCCTTTTATCGGAAGGTAGAGCGTGTCCTCTTCCATCTCCACGCCCGAGGGCATCATCAACCCGCCGATCGACGAGCTGCTCGAGGCCACGGACTCGAAGTACAGCCTCGTGATCTACGCGGCCAAGCGTGCGCGTCAGATCAACGCGTACTACTCGCAGCTCGGTGAAGGCCTGCTGGAGTACGTCGGCCCGCTGGTGGACACCCACGTCCACGAGAAGCCGCTGTCGATCGCCCTTCGCGAGATCAACGCGGGTCTGCTGACCTCCGAGGCCGTCGAGGGCCCCGCGCAGTAGTCCTTTCCAGCCCTTCGGAGCTGCCACCACGGGCCCGGCCGTCAAACGGCCGGGCCCGTGGTGTGTCATAGACACATGACTAAGCCACAGGTCGTCCTCGGGGTGAGCGGCGGGATCGCCGCGTACAAGGCGTGCGAGCTGCTGCGGCGGTTCACCGAGTCCGGACACGACGTACGGGTGGTGCCCACCGAGTCGGCGCTGCACTTCGTCGGCGAGGCCACGTGGTCGGCGCTGTCCGGCCACCCGGCCACCACCCGGGTGTGGGACGGCGTGGAAGAGGTCCCGCACGTACGGATCGGCCAGCACGCCGACCTCGTGGTGGTCGCCCCCGCCACCGCCGACATCCTCGCCAAGGCCGCCCACGGCCTGGCCGACGACCTGCTCACCAACACCCTCCTCACGGCGCGATGTCCGGTGGTGTTCGCCCCGGCCATGCACACCGAGATGTGGGAGCACCCCGCCACCCGGGAGAACGTCGCCACCCTGCGCCGGCGCGGCGCCGTCGTCATCGAGCCCGCCGTCGGCCGGCTCACCGGCGTCGACACCGGCAAGGGACGCCTCCCCGACCCCGGCGAGATCTTCGAGGTCTGCCGCCGCGTCCTGGTCCGGGGCACGGCCGCCCCGGACCTGGTCGGCCGGCACGTCGTCGTCAGCGCAGGCGGCACCCGCGAACCCCTCGACCCGGTCCGCTACCTCGGCAACCGCTCCTCCGGCAAGCAGGGCTACGCGCTGGCCCGCGTCGCCCTCGCCCGGGGCGCCCGGGTCACCCTCGTCGCCGCGAACACCGCCCTCCCCGACCCGGCCGGCGCCGACGTGGTCCGGGTCGGCACCGCCGTACAGCTGCGCGAGGCCGTGCTCAAGGCCGCCGCCGATGCCGACGCGGTCGTGATGGCGGCCGCCGTCGCCGACTTCCGGCCCGCCCACTACGCCGAGGGCAAGATCAAGAAGAAGGACGGCGAGGAGCCGGCCCCGCTGGAACTCGTACGCAACCCGGATGTGCTGGCCGAGCTGTCCCACGACCGTCCGCATCCCGGGCAGATCGTCGTCGGCTTCGCCGCCGAGACCGACGACGTCCTCGCCAACGGCCGCGCCAAGCTCGCCCGCAAGGGCTGCGACCTGCTCGTCGTCAACGAGGTGGGCGAACACAAGGCCTTCGGCTCCGAGGAGAACGAGGCCGTCGTCCTCGCCGCCGACGGCTCCGAGACCCCCGTCCCGTACGGCCCCAAGGAGGCACTTGCCGAACTGGTGTGGGACCTTGTGGCGCGGCGCCTGGGCTGATCAGCCGCATTCGGCCTACGGTGAAAACACGGTGTCGCAGGTCACGGCCATCCAAGGTACGAGATCCCGTGTCCACCAGAACGCTTCGAACGATAAACTAGCCACGGAACCGCCGGGCGCAGCCCCGCGCGAGCCGCCAAATGTTCAGTCAGCAGCCGCTGCAACCCCAGGGAGCGATGTGTCCCGCCGCCTGTTCACCTCGGAGTCCGTCACCGAGGGACACCCAGACAAGATCGCTGACCAGATCAGCGACACGATCCTCGACGCGCTCCTCAAGGAGGACCCCACCTCCCGCGTCGCCGTCGAGACGTTGATCACCACCGGCCTGGTGCATGTCGCCGGAGAGGTCACGACCAAGGGGTACGTCGACATCGCGACCCTGGTCCGTAACAAGGTCCTCGAGATCGGCTACGACTCGTCGAAGAAGGGCTTCGACGGCGCCTCCTGCGGCGTCTCGGTCTCCATCGGCGCGCAGTCCCCGGACATCGCCCAGGGTGTCGACACCGCGTACGAGAAGCGGGTCGAGGGCGGCATCGCCTCGGGTGACACGGACGACGAACTCGACAAGCAGGGCGCCGGCGACCAGGGCCTGATGTTCGGGTACGCCACCGACGAGACCCCCGAGCTCATGCCGCTCCCCATCACGCTGGCGCACCGCCTCTCCAAGCGCCTCACCGAGGTCCGCAAGAACGGGACCATCCCGTACCTGCGCCCCGACGGCAAGACCCAGGTCACCATCGAGTACAACGGCGACAAGGCCGTGCGGCTGGACACCGTCGTGGTCTCCTCGCAGCACGCGAGCGACATCGACCTCGACTCGCTGCTCGCCCCCGACATCCGCGAGTTCGTCGTCGAACCCGAGCTCAAGGCGCTGGTCGAGCAGGGCATCAAGCTCGACACCGACAGCTACCGCCTCCTCGTCAACCCCACCGGCCGCTTCGAGATCGGCGGCCCCATGGGCGACGCCGGCCTCACCGGCCGCAAGATCATCATCGACACCTACGGCGGCATGGCCCGCCACGGCGGCGGCGCCTTCTCCGGCAAGGACCCCTCCAAGGTCGACCGCTCCGCCGCCTACGCCATGCGCTGGGTCGCCAAGAACGTCGTAGCCGCCGGCCTCGCCTCCCGCTGCGAGGTCCAGGTCGCCTACGCCATCGGCAAGGCCGAGCCCGTCGGTCTCTTCATCGAGACCTTCGGCACCGCCACCGTCGACGTCGAGAAGATCGAGCAGGCCATCGGCACCGTCTTCGACCTCCGCCCGGCCGCCATCATCCGCGACCTGGACCTGCTCCGCCCCATCTACGCCCAGACCGCCGCCTACGGCCACTTCGGCCGCGAGCTGCCCGACTTCACGTGGGAGCGCACCGACCGCGTGGAGGCGCTGCGCAAGGCCGTCGGCCTGTAACCCGCTTGTTCACGGCCCCGGACCTGACCTCAGGTCCGGGGCCGTACCCATGCCGCCGCCCGTTGTCGGCGCCGTCTGGTAACACTGAGGCTGTGAGCAGCGAGAACGATCGGGACGCGACCCCGGCGGGGGATCAGGCCGCCGGGGGGGAGCAGCTTGCGCTCATACGGGAGACGGTGCGCGAGGCGAAGGGGCCGAGGGCGAAGCCGCGGACGTGGCGGGGGGCGGCGCTGGCGGAGGGGTTGCCGGTGGCGCGGGTGCTGGTGGACAAGGGGCTGCTGCACCTGGACCAGTACTTCGACTACGCGGTGCCGGCGGCGATGGACGAGCAGGCGCAGCCCGGGGTGCGGGTGCGGGTGCGGTTCGGGGCGAGGGTGGTGAAGGGGCGCCGGGAGGGCGGCGAGCTGCACGACGGGTTCATCGTGGCGCGGCTGGCGGAGAGTGACTACCGGGGGCCGTTGGCACCGTTGGCGCAGGTGCTGTCGCCGGAGCAGGTGCTGTCGCCGCCGTTGCTGAGGCTGTGCCGGGCGGTGGCGGACCGGTATGCGGGGGCGCTGGCGGATGTGGTGCAGCTGGCGGTGCCGCCGAGGCGGGCAAAGCCGGAGGCAGAGGCAGCGGCGGAGCCGTCGGCCGCGGCGCCGGCGTTCTCCGGGGTGCCGGGCACGCTTGCGGAGGCGGGGAGCTGGGGGCGGTATCCGACGGGGGCGGCGTTTGTGCAGGCGCTGGCGCGGGGGGATTCGCCGAGGGCGGTGTGGACGGCGTTGCCGGGGCCGCAGTGGCCGGAGGAGCTGGCCCGGGCGATGGCGGCGACGCTGGTGTCGGGGCGGGGGGCGCTGGCGGTGGTGCCGGACGGCAGGGCGGCGGCCCGGGTGGACGCGGCGCTGACCGGGCTGCTGGGGGAGGGGCGGCATGTCGTACTGACCGCCGACGCCGGGCCGGAGGAGCGGTACCGGCGATGGCTGGCGCTGAGCCGGGGCGCGGTGCGGGCGGTGGTGGGGACCCGGGCCGCGATGTTCGCGCCGGTCGCCGACCTCGGGCTGGTCGCGATATGGGACGACGGCGACTCCAGCCACTCCGAGCAGCACGCGCCGCAGCCGCACGCCCGCGAGGTGCTGCTGCTGCGGGCGTCCGAGGAGCGGGCCGGATTTCTGCTGGGCGGCTTCACCTGCACCGTGGAGGGGGCGCAGCTGGTCGACACCCGGTGGGCGCTGCCCATCACGGCGTCGCGCGAGCAGGTGCGGGCCGTCGCGCCGCTGATCCGTACGGTCGGGGAGAACGACGAGGCGCGGGACGGGGCGGCGCGGGCGGCACGGCTGCCGAGCCTGGCGTGGCAGGTGACGAAGGAGGCGCTGACGCGCGGCCCGGTGCTGGTGCAGGTGCCGCGCCGGGGATACGTACCGGGGCTGGCCTGCGAGCGGTGCCGGGAGACCGCCCGGTGCGGGGGCTGTTCGGGGCCGCTGGAGCTGCGGGAAGGGGGCGGCGCGCCGACGTGCGGGTGGTGCGGGCGGATCGAGACGGCCTGGCAGTGCCATGAGTGCGGCGGCTCCCGGCTGCGCGCCCAGGTCGTCGGCGCACGCCGCACAGCGGACGAGCTGGGCCGGGCCTTCCCCAAGGTGCCGGTGCGCATGTCCGGGCGGGACGGGGTGCTGGCGTCGGTGCCCGACGCGCCCGCGCTGGTGATCTCCACGCCGGGTGCCGAGCCGGTCGCCGAGGGCCCGGGGTATGCGGCGGCGCTGCTGCTCGACGGCTGGGCGTTGCTCAACCGGCCCGACCTGAGGGCGGGGGAGGAGGCGCTGCGGCGCTGGGCGGGCGCGGCCGCGCTGGTGCGGCCCGCGGGGGAGGGCGGCACGGTGGTCGTCCTGGGCGAACCGACGCTGCGCCCGGTGCAGGCGCTGGTGCGCTGGGACCCGGCAGGGCATGCCGTGCGCGAGCTGGCGGAGCGCGCAGAGCTGGGCTTTCCCCCGGTGTCCAGGATGGCGGCGGTCGCCGGCCGTCCGTCAGCCGTCGCCGACCTCGTCGCCACCGCCGAACTGCCCGAGGGTACCGATGTGCTCGGCCCGGTGCCGATCCCCGTCGTCGAGCCCGGCCGGCCCCGGCGGCCCGGGGACCCGCCGCCCGGCGAGCAGTGGGAGCGGGTGCTGCTCCGGGTGCGCCAGGGCAGTGGGGCCGCGCTGGCGAGTGCGCTGAAGGCGGCGCAGACGGCACGCATCGCGCGTAAGGAGGCCGACCCGGTGCGGGTGCGGATCGACCCGCCGGACATCGGCTGACGGCGACCCGCCGGGCATCGGCTGACGGACGGCCGCCGGGCATCGGCTGACGGCGGCGCCGGACATGCCACCGCCCCGGCGTCCCGCCTGTCGGCGTGGCGGGCGGCGGGGCGGGTGCGCGGCGTACGGGATCAGCCGGTGCGGGTTCCGCCGGTGCGGGGGCCGGGGACCGCGCCGGGGAGGGCTTCGTCGTGGGACGGTACCGAACGGGCGGCAGGGACCACGGGCACCACGGGGACGGCCGGAGCGGCGGCGATCACGGCTGCCGCGGTGTCGTCCGTACCGGGGGCGGAGGAGGTCCGGCGCGCCCCGTAGCGGCGGTGCACGGCCTGCTTGGTCACCCCGAGGGCGGAGCCCACCGCGTCCCACGAGAAACCGAGCGAGCGGTCGAACTCGACGGCCGCCGTGACCAGGGTCTCGACGCTGTCCCGGAGCTCCTGCGCGAGCCGGACCGTGGGGGCGGGGGCGCGGCCGTAGACGACGAATCCGGCGGCGGGACCGCTGCGCCGCGGACGGTAGACGTTGCCCAGTTGGGCGGTGAGGGTCCGCAGGGCGTCCACTTGGCGGCGGACCCTCTCGATGTCCCGCACCAGCAGGTGCAGGCTTGCCCGTGCCTGGGCGTCGTGCGTTGCGTGTTCGGGCATCAAAAAGCCTCTCGAACCGGCTCCGGCATGGAACGGACCGTCCTTATCGGCCCGATTTCGGTCAATCTCCTTTGACCAACGCGCCAGCCTCCCTGCGGGTCACGCAGCTGGGGGCGCACCACCTCTCACAGGGGGCGCACGATCGCGCGCACGCCCCCACTGTCGCCGTACCGCCGACGCCGTAGCCGGACCCCATAGACTGGGTCGCTGTCCCCCGATCCGCCCATGACCACGGGAGTCCGCCGCGTGTCCGTCCAGCCGATCCGCCTCTTCGGAGACCCGGTGCTGCGCATGGCGGCGCAGCCTGTCACCGTCTTCGACAAGGAACTCCGTACCCTCGTCAGGGATCTGTCCGAGACCATGCAGGACGCCCCCGGCGCCGGCCTGGCGGCACCTCAGATAGGCGTATCGCTGCGGGTGTTCACGTACTACGTCGAGGGCGAGCTCGGCCACCTGGTCAACCCGGACCTCAGCCTCAGCGAGGACGAGCAGGACGGCCCGGAGGGCTGCCTGTCACTGCCGGGGCTCACCTACGACTGCAAGCGGGCGTACGGCGTGGTCGCCAAGGGCTTCAACATGTACGGCGACCCCGTCACGATCGAGGGCACGCAGCTGCTCGCGCGCTGCATCCAGCACGAGACCGACCACCTGGACGGCATCATCTTCATCGACCGGCTCGACACGGAGCAGCGCAAGGCGGCGATGAAGGCGATCCGTGACGCGGAGTGGGCGGGACAGAGTGTGCCGCAGGTCAGGATCTCGCCGCACAGCACCTTCGGCCGGGCGCTCTGAACCTTCGGCCGCGCGCTCTGACTTTCCGTATCGCCAAGGCTTCGCCACCGCTCCGCCGCACCGAAAGGCACCACACACTCCATGAGGCTCGTCTTCGCCGGCACCCCCGAGGTCGCCGTCCCCGCCCTGGACGCTCTGTTGGCCTCCGACCGGCACGAGGTCGTCGCCGTGGTCACCCGGCCCGACGCGACGGCGGGGCGGGGACGCAAGCTCCTCGCGAGCCCGGTCGCGCAGCGGGCGGAGGAGGCCGGCGTCGAGGTGCTCAAGCCGCGACGGCCCCGTGACGAGGACTTCCTGGCCCGGCTGCGCGAGATCGCCCCGGACGCCTGCCCGGTCGTCGCGTACGGCGCGCTGCTGCCGAAGGCCGCGCTCGACATCCCGGCGCACGGCTGGATCAACCTGCACTTCTCGCTACTCCCGGCCTGGCGCGGCGCCGCCCCCGTGCAGCATTCCGTGATGGCCGGGGACGAGGTGACCGGCGCGTCGACCTTCCTGATCGAGGAGGGCCTCGACTCCGGGCCGGTCTACGGCGTCGTCACGGAGGACGTCCGGCCCACCGACACCAGCGGCGACCTGCTGACCCGGCTCGCCCACAGCGGCGCCCGCCTGCTGACCGCGACCATGGACGGCATCGAGGACGGCACGCTGGTCGCCCGCCCGCAGCCCGCCGAGGGCATCACCCTCGCCCCGAAGATCACCGTCGACGACGCCCGCATCGACTGGACGGCGCCCGCCCTCCGCGTCGACCGCCTGGTACGCGGCTGCACCCCGGCGCCGGGCGCCTGGACCCTCTTCCACGGCGAGCGGCTCAAGGTCGGGCCGGTCACCCTGCGCCCCGACCGGCGCGAGCTGGCCCCCGGCGAGCTGGAGGTCGCCAAGAACGCGGTCTACGTCGGCACCGGCAGCTACGCCGTACGGCTCGGCGACGTCCAGCCGCAGGGCAAGAAGCGGATGGCCGCCGCCGACTGGGCACGGGGCGTACGGATCGCCTCCGGCGAGCGGGTGGGCGAGCCCGGGGAGCAGGGGGAGAAGGCGGAGTAGGGGCCGTCGGTGGCCGCGCCGTAGGCTTGGTACGCAGGCCTTCGCAGGCCGTCGCCGTCGTCACCCCGATCCGGAGCACCTTTCACGTGAGCGCAGCCTCTCCCCGCCGTACCGGCCCCGCCCCCCAGGGAAAGCCCCAAGGCAATCCCCAGGGCAAGCCTCAAGGCAAGCCGCAGGGCCGGCCCTACCGCCGTCCGCAGCGGGATCCCGTGCGGATCCTGGCCTTCGAGGCACTGCGTGCGGTCGACGAGCGGGACGCGTACGCGAACCTCGTACTGCCGTCGCTGTTGCGGGAGGCCGAGGCCGAAGCGACGCGCAAGGGGCGGGAGTTCGACCGGCGGGACGCGGCGCTGGCCACGGAGCTGGTCTACGGGACGCTGCGGCGGCAGGGGACGTACGACGCGGTGATCGCGGCCTGCGTCGACCGGCCGCTGCGCGAGGTGGACCCGCCGGTGCTGGACGTCCTGGCGCTGGGCGCGCACCAGCTGCTCGGGACGCGGATCCCGAGCCATGCCGCGGTGTCGGCGACGGTGGAGCTGGCCCGGGTCGTACTCGGCGACGGGCGGTCGAAGTTCGTCAATGCCGTGCTGCGGCGGATCGCGGCGCAGGACCTCGACGCGTGGCTGGAGCAGGTCGCCCCGCCGTACGACGACGACCCCGAGGACCATCTGGCCGTCGTCCACTCCCACCCCCGCTGGATCGTTTCCGCACTCTGGGACGCCCTCGGCGGCGGCCGCGCCGGCATCGAGGAGCTGCTGGCCGCCGACAACGAGCGGCCCGAGGTCACCCTCGTCGCCCGCCCCGGCCGGTCAACGGCGCAGGAGCTCGCCGACTCGCTCCCGCCCGAGGCGACCGTGCCGGGCCGCTGGTCCCCGTACGCCGTCCGGCTCGCGGAGGGCGGCGACCCGTCGGGCGTCGAGGCGGTAAGCGAGGGCCGGGCCGGCGTTCAGGACGAGGGCAGCCAGCTCGTGGCCGCCGCATTGGCCGCCGCACCACTGGAAGGCCGCGACGCCCTCTGGCTGGACGGCTGCGCCGGCCCCGGCGGCAAGGCGGCGCTCCTGGCCGCGCTCGCCACCCAGCGCGGTGCGGTGCTGGTCGCCTCCGAGAAGCAGCCGCACCGCGCCCGGCTCGTCGCCCGAGCGCTCGCCGGCAACCCCGGCCCCTACCAGGTCATCGTCGCCGACGGCACCCGCCCCGCCTGGGCCGAGGCCGGCTTCGACCGCGTACTCGTCGACGTCCCCTGCACCGGCCTCGGCGCCCTCCGCCGCCGCCCCGAAGCCCGCTGGCGCCGCCGCGCCGAGGACCTCCCCGGCTTCGCCCCCCTCCAGCGCGGCCTGCTCACCCAGGCCCTCCGTGCCGTCCGGGTCGGCGGCGTCGTCGCCTACGCCACCTGCTCCCCCCACCCCGCCGAAACCCGCGCCGTCGTCGAGGACGTCCTCCGCGACGCGTCGGCCGACTGGGTCGACGCCCGCCCCCTCATGCCCGGCGTCACCGACCTCGGCGACGGCCCCGACGTCCAGCTCTGGCCCCACCTCCACGGCACCGACGCGATGTACCTGGCGCTGCTGCGCCGTACGGCCTGAGGCGTGAGCGGCAAGTACGCCAGGGTGGAGCGGGAGCGCCGCTTCCTGCTGGCGGGTCTCCCCGACGGCACGCCGTCGGGCGCCGCGCGCTCCATCGTCGACCGGTACGTCACCGGTACGCGCCTGCGGCTGCGGCAGATCACGGATGAGGGGACAGGCGCGCGCGAGTACAAGTTCACGCAGAAGATCCCGGCGGACCGGCCCGGGCCGGTCCAGGGGCTGATCACCAACACGTACCTGTCACGGGCCGAGTACGACGTGCTGGCCGCGCTCCCGGCGGCGACGCTGCGCAAGGCGCGGCACAGCCTGCCGCCGTTCGGGGTGGACGTCTTCGAGCCGCCGCTGCACGGGCTGGTGCTCGCGGAGGCGGAGTTCGGGACGGACGCGGAGATGCCGGCCTTTACGCCGGGCATCGAGGTCGTTGCCGAGGTGACAGCCGATCCGCGCTTCACCGGGGGGCGGCTGGCCCGGACGAGCCGTGGGGAACTGCTTGCCTGGCTGGCCGAGTTCCGGCTCGTCGTCGGTTGACGGGAAGGGGCGGGGTGGGGGGATCCCCCCCCGCCGGGGCGGTCAGCGGGGCTCGGGGTCGTCGACCGGCGCACGCGCGGGCTCGGGCGTCGTGGCACCGGGCGCGGTCCGGTCGAGGTGGCTGGGCCACCAGACGCGGGGGCCGAGGTCGAGGGTGAGGGAGGAGACGAGGACGGAGCGGACGATGAAGGTGTCGAGGAGGACGCCGAAGGCGACGGCGAAGCCCATTTCGGCGAAGCCGACGATGGGGAGGGTGGCGAGGGCGGCGAAGGTGCCGGCGAGGACGAGGCCGGCGGAGGTGATGACGCCGCCGGTGGCGGCGAGGCCGGTGAGGGTGCCCTGGCGGGTGCCGGCGTGGGCGGTCTCCTCGCGGATGCGGGTCATGAGGAAGATGTTGTAGTCGATGCCGAGGGCGACGAGGAAGACGAACACGAACAGCGGGAACGCGGTGTCCTCGCCCTCGAAGCCGAAGACGTGCCGGAAGGCCAGCGTGCTGACGCCGAGGGCCGCCGCGAAGGACAGTACGACGGTGCCGATGAGCACCAGCGGGGCGATCAGCGCCCGCAGCAGCAGGGCGAGGATGATCATCACCACGACCAGGATCAGCGGGATGAGCAGCTCGCTGTCGCGTTGGGAGGCGGCGTTGGCGTCGACGACCGTGGCGGTGCCGCCGCCGACCTTGGCGTCGGCGCCGGGGATGGCGTGGAGGGTGTCGCGGGCACGGTGGACGGTGTCCTTGGCGGCCTGGCTGTCGGGGGCGGCCGTGGTGGTGGCTTCCAGGTAGACCAGGCCGTTCTTCTCGGCGGGCGCCCCGGGTGGCGTACCCACCGAGCCAGGGGCGACGCCCTTCACGGACGCCAGGGAGGCCTTGACCTGGGCGGCCGCGCCGGCCTTGGTGATGACGACGAGCGGCTGGCCGGCGCCGGCCGCGAAGTAGCGGGCCTGGACCTCCTGCCCGGCCACGGAGTCCGGCTTGCCGGTGTAGCTCTGGGCGTTGGTGAGGCCGGCCGCCTTGAGGGTGATGAGGCCCAGGGAGAGGACCGCCAGGATCAGCGCGGTCGTCACCCACACCGCGCGCGGCCGGCGGTCGATACGACGGCCCACCCGCGCCCACACTCCGGTGCGGGTCGGCTCGGCGGAGCCGACGTGCGGGATGGCGGGCCAGAAGACCCAGCGCCCGACGATGACCAGCAGCGCCGGGAAGAGCGTCAGCATCGCGGTGACGCCGATGGTGATACCGATCGCGGCGACCGGCCCCAGCCCCGACGTGGAGTTCATCTCGGCGAAGAGCAGACAGAGCATGCTGACCGCGACGGTCGCCGCGCTCGCGATGATGGCGGGCCCGGCGCGGTGCAGGGCGAGCGCCATCGCCTCGTGCCGGTCCTCGTGGCGGCGCAGTTCCTCGCGGTAGCGGGCGACCAGAAGCAGCGCGTAGTCCGTGCCGGCGCCGAAGACCAGCACCGTCAGGATTCCGGCGCTCTGTGCGTTGACGACCAGCCCTGCGTGCTTGGCCAGCAGATAGATCGCGGCCTGGGCGGTGAAGAGCGCGCCGATCACCGACAGCACGGGCACCAGCAGCAGGGTCAGGCTGCGGTAGGTGAGGAGCAGGATGACGATGACCACGCCGAGTGCGGAGTACAGCAGGGTGCCGTCGATGCCGGAGAACGCGTCGGCCGAGTCGGAGGCGTAGCCGCCGGGGCCGGTGATGTGGACGTCGAGGCCGGCGGTGTCCTTCGTGACGGTGCCCCGGATGTCCTTGACCGCGTCGGCGATGCCGTTCCAGCCGCCCTTGTCGACGCTGATGGGGACGATCAGCTGCGCGGCGCGCGGGTCGGTCGGCCGGTCGAACACCGGCCCCTGCGTGCGCGAGCCGAAGATGCCGTGCCGCGTCAGGGCCTTGATGTCGGCGGCGTCGGCCTGGATCTTCGTACGGTCGGCGGCGGTCAGCCCGTCGGGCCTGGTGTAGATCACGACGGCGGGTGCGGTGTCGGGAAGGAAGCTCTTCTGCAGGTTGAGCACCTGCGTGGACTCCGCGCTGCCGGGCAGCCACGAGGACGCGTCGTTCTGCTCGGCGTCGTTGAGCTTCTGTGCGAGCGGCGACACGACCACGAGCAGGATGATCCACAGCGCGAGGACGACCCACTTGCTGCGCCTGCCGCAGACGAGCAGGGCCACCCTGCCCGACGCACCTGGAGTACGTGGATTTCCTGGAGTGCCCGGATCCGTCACGTCAGCCACCTCCGCCTGGTCGTAGGCGTCCCCCGAGGAGTGCTCAGTTTCTCCGCCTCAGCATGGCATGCGGGGCCTGGCGCCGCAGGGTGCTTCGCCGAGCCGCGACCCGTCCGTGACCCGTGGCGTCGCCCACCGCTCGGCACCGCCATACTGGGAACATGGCCGTGCAGATCAACCCCAGCATCCTGTCAGCCGACTTCGCGCGCCTCGCCGAGGAAGCGCGTGCGGTAGAGGGCGCCGACTGGCTCCATGTCGACGTGATGGACAACCACTTCGTCCCCAACCTCACCCTCGGCGTGCCGGTCGTCGAAGCGCTGAGCAGGGCGACCCGGACCCCGCTGGACTGCCACCTGATGATCGAGGACCCGGACCGCTGGGCCCCGGCCTACATCGAGGCGGGCGCCGGCTCCGTCACCTTCCACGTCGAGGCCGCCGCCGCCCCCGTGCGGCTGGCGCGTGAGATCCGTGCCCAGGGCGCGCGGGCTTCCATGGCGCTGAAGCCGGCCACTCCGATCGAGCCGTACGAGGACCTGCTGCCCGAGCTGGACATGTTGCTGATCATGACCGTCGAGCCCGGTTTCGGCGGCCAGGCCTTCCTCGACATCATGCTGCCGAAGATCCGCCGGGCCCGGCGCCTCATCGACCGGCACGGCCTCCAGCTGTGGCTCCAGGTGGACGGCGGCGTCTCCGCGTCGACCATCGAGCGCTGTGCCGAGGCCGGTGCCGATGTCTTCGTCGCGGGGTCGGCCGTGTACGGCGCGGAGGACCCGGCGGAGGCGGTACGTGGCTTGCGTAAGCAGGCCGCGGCGGCCTGCGCCCACTGAGACCGGACCACACGGGCTACGTGCCCGTAACCTCGCGCGATCGTGCGAGGATGAGCGCGGAGCCGATCAGATGGGCAAACGGGAGAGCGACGTGACCACAGGCCGCACGCAGGTGCGCATGGGCCCAGGAGAGATGGTCCAGGCGGCAGCGATGGCTCGCCGCTTCTACCTGGAAGGCAAATCCAAGATCCAGATCGCCGAGGAGTTCGGCGTGAGCCGCTTCAAGGTGGCCCGGGTCCTGGAGACCGCCCTCGAGCGTGATCTCGTACGCATCGAGATCCGCGTCCCCGCCGAGCTCGACGCCGAACGCTCCGACGCGCTTCGTGCCCGCTACGGTCTCCGGCACGCCGTCGTCGTGGAGTCCCCGGCCGACGAGAGCGACGGCCCCGACCCCGAGAACCTCGGCGCCGTCGCCGCCGACCTGCTCGGCGAACTGGTCAACGAGGGCGACGTCCTCGGGCTCGCCTGGGGCCGCTCCATCATCACCATGGCCAACGCCCTCGACCGGCTGCCCCCCTGCACCGTCGTCCAGCTCACCGGTGTCTACGACGCCGGCACCGCCGACCGCGGCTCCGTCGAGGCCGTCCGCACCGCCGCCGCCGTCTCCGGTGGCGAGGCGCACCCCATGTACGCCCCGATGGTGCTCGGCGACGCCACGACGGCGGCCGCCCTACGCGCGCAGAGTGGCATCGCCGCCGCCATGAGCTACTTCGACAAGGTCACCGTCGCCGTCGTCTCGGTCGGCTCCTGGGAGGCGGGCATCTCCACGGTGCACGACGCCCTGACCGACGAGGAACGCGAGCACTACGCCTCTCTCGGCGTCGCTGCCGAGATGTCCTCCCACCTCTTCGACGCCCAGGGCCGCCGCGTCGGCCGCGACCTCGGCGAACGCTGCATCACCATCGAGGCGGACCGGCTGCGCCGGATCCCCGAAGTGCTCGCCATCGCGGGCGGCCGCCGCAAGGGCGGCGCCATCGACGCAGTGCTTCGGTCCGGCCTGGTCACCAGCCTCGTCACCGACACCGCGGCAGCGGATTACCTTCTGCATTCCACCGATCCGCTGTCGCGGGCCGCCCTCGACCGCACCGACCCCGACGGGTCGTAACGGCCCTCGCCGCCGGCCCTGTGGGAGCATCGCCGCATGTCCCCACGGTCCGCGCTCGGCGCCCTGCTGGCGTGCCTGGTGCTGTTGCTCGGCGGCTGCGCCGCACAGGGCGGCGACACCGGCGCCGGCCCGACGGCCGCCACGACCTCGACCGCTATCGCGACGGTCACCGAAGCGCAGCTCCCCGCCGAGGCACGCGCGACGCTGAAGCTGATCGAGGCGGGCGGCCCGTTCCCGTACGCCAAGGACGGCGCCGTCTTCGGCAACTTCGAGGGGCTGCTGCCCGGCCGGAAGCGCGGCTACTACCACGAGTACACGGTGCGCACCCCGGGGGAGCGCGACCGCGGCGCCCGCCGCCTGGTGACGGGCGAGGGTGGCGAGTTCTACTACACCGACGACCACTACGGCTCTTTCAAGGCGGTACTGCGATGACGAAGGCCCTGCTCGCCGTGCTCGACGGCAGCGCGCCGCCCGCCGTGCTGCCCTGGTCCGTGGCGGAGCTGCCGGCCGCGAAGGCGCAGGAGGCGGCGCGGGCGGCCGGGTGGCGTACGGACCTGCTCGACCTGGCCGGGGTGCGGGACAAGCCGGGGTTCATGGACCGGTGTGCGACGGCGCTGCGGCTGCCGGACTACTTCGGGCGCAACTGGGACGCCCTGGACGAGTGCCTCGGCGACCCGAGCTGGTGGCCGGAGCAGGACGCCGCCGGATGGCTCGTGCTCGTACAGGGGTGGCAGGAGTACGCGGCGGAGCACCCGCACGACTGGGTCATCGCCGAGCAGATCCTCGCGGACGCGGTCAGTGACGGCGCGCGCGTCGCCGTCCTCCTGGAGGAACCGGCAGGCGGCGGACAGCAGTGAGCCCGGCGACGGCCCCTTGTGAGGGGGCCGCGGCCGGGCCGGTGGTCCGGGGCGGGCATGCTCCGCTCATGCGGTGCCCCGGAGCCCGGATCACGCGGGCAGGCGGGTGAAGCGCGCGGTGATGGCGAGGGTCGAGATGTCCTTCAGCATGCCGAGCTGATTCCACGTCAGGCCGAAGTCCTTGCGGTTGACGGTGAGGCCGGCGGTGAGCGTGACCGCGTCCGCCGTGACCTCGGTGGCCTCGGCGGTGAAGGCCAGCGGACGGCTGGTGCCGGTCACCGTCAGTTCGCCCGAGACCTCGACGGTCCCCTTGCCGCCCGCGGAGACGCTGGTCGCGGTGAAGGTGATCGACGGGTGCGTGTCCACGTCGAAGAAGTCGGCGGAGCGCAGGTGGATGTCGCGCTTCTTGTGCTGGGTGTCCACGGAAGCGGTGTCGATCGTCACGGTGCCGTGGGCGGAACCGCCGGGGAGCACCTCACCCTCTCCGCTGATCTTGGTGAAGGTGCCCTTGACGTTGACCAGGCCCCAGATCGACTTGTGCTCGAAGGCGACCGAGGAGCCGGCCGGATCGAGGGTCCAGCGGCCGGGGGCGACGTCGGTCAGGGGTATGGCGTGCCGGGAACCAGCGGTGGTGTCGGACATGGTCGATCGTGCCTTCCGTGATACGGGCGAGCACAACGCGAGCCCGCTTTAGTTTTCAATGAAAAGATATCTATTAGGTAGCTGCCGAGATAATAGCTCGCTGAGTTACCCTCGGCAAGGGCGATGACCTCGCACAAGACGAACAGGACGGGAGCCGGACATGGGGCAGCCGACGCGGCTGGACGACGGGGCAGGGGTCTGTCCGGGGGCCGAGGAGGTCGAGCTGCTCCGCCGCTGGCGCGTCATCGACAGTGGCCTCCGTCGGATCACCGACCAACTGCTGGCCGACGTCCATGACGAGGTCGGCATGCCGCCGTCGGAGCTCCACGTGCTCTGCTTCCTGGCCGAGTCCCCGGAGCAGGCGGCCCCGATGCGGCAGCTCTCCGAGCTCCTCGGCTTCTCCACCGCGGGAACCACGGGAGTGGTCGACCGCCTCGCCGACGCCGGTCTGGTCGAGCGTCGCCCGTCCCGTACGGACCGCCGCGTCACCTTCGCCGCCCTGACGGAGCTGGGCCGGCGCACCGCCTCCGCCGCTGTCGGGGTGCTCGCGGAGGCAGTGCGCCGGCGGATCACCCAGCCGCTGGGCGACGACGGCTTCGCCGCCCTCGAGGCCGCTGTCGGCTCCCTCGGTGGTGGCGGCGAAGCCGACGACGGATGCCCGCGCTCCAGCGCGTGCTGAGGGCTTACGCCTCGTCGGCGAGGTAGGACCGGCAGGGCGAACGGGATCGGGCCGATGGATCGATGGACGGGCGTGCGCGCTACGAAGCGCGGTGCCGCACCGCACGGATGACGGTGAAGGAGTACGGCGGGAGTTCGTGCTCGACCGGTCCCGAGGGCGACAGGGTGACGGTGTGGGGCTCGGCCGGGGCGGGGGCGAAGGGCTCGCCGTCACCCGGGGCGGCCGCCAGGACGGTCGCGGTGACCCGAAGCGGCGGACCGGCGTCGTGCAGATCGACGGTCGTGGTCACCGCGCTGGGCGTCGTGTTGGCCACCTTGACGATGACATCCCCGGTCCGGCTGTCACGGACCGAGGAGACCGCGAACCGCTCCGGTTCGTGCCGCACGTCCTCGAGGTCGTGGACCGGCCGCCCGTCGAGGAGGCAGCGGACACGGCTGCCGCTCAGCTCGACCCGGACGTCGTACCAGCGGCCGGTCTCCATGGGATGCGGCACCGGGTCGGCGAGGTCGTGAAGGAAGCCGTCGTCGCTGCGCTGGAGGGTGAGCGAGCGGTTCCGCCAGCCGCCGAGGTTCCACTGGTAGTGGTCGCCCTCGGCCGTCCGCCCGAAGCCGATGACGAAGCCCTCTGCGCCGCCGGTCCGCCGCGCCCGCAGGGTGACCACGCAGTCCCCGGCCGGGGCCGCCGACGCCAGGACCGACAGCGCCTCGGGGTCGTCGCCGGTCTGGCGCAGCACCCCGCCGGCGAACTCCCATTCCCCGGCCCGGGGTTCCCAGCCGTCGGCGGGCCGGCCGTCGATCCTGACGTCGGCGAACTCCGCCCGGGTGGCACAGGTGCCCAGCGAGATGCCGTGCCGGTCCGCCCGCGGTTCGGCGGGGCCGCTGGGGCCGCCGGAGACGGTCACCGGCAGGCTGCTGTCGCCGGAGTTCGACGAATGCATCCGCTGGACGTGGTAGTTGAGCGTCTTGTGGACGTGTGCGTTGTCGAAGTAGATCAGGTCGGGGACCCACTGGGTGTTGCCCACCTTGGCCAGCAGCGGGGCGTAGGAGGAGAGCCGGACCACGTCGCCCGCGCGCTCCATGGCGATCATGTACGTGGCCTCCGCGAGGGCGCAGAGCATGGTGTTGCCCCGGGCGGCGTACTCGCCGACGTAGAGCTCGGGGCCCGAGCGGTCCAGCGCGTCGAAGCGGCGGGTGTTCTCCAGGAACCAGCGCGGGGATTTGTAGGAATGCTCGTCGACGATCTCCACATCGAGCTTGTGCGCCAACTCCCAGCCCTGCTCCCACTCCGCGCCCACCGGGGCCGGTCCGGTCGTGCCGATCACGGTGATCTCCGGATGGTGCTCGCGCAGCGCCGCGTGGACCAGGTCGAAGCGCTCCCGGAACTCGGGGGTGATCTGGTCCTCGTTG
Organism: Streptomyces sp. NPDC059373; assembly: GCF_042751495.1. Classification (NCBI taxonomy): domain Bacteria; kingdom Bacillati; phylum Actinomycetota; class Actinomycetes; order Kitasatosporales; family Streptomycetaceae; genus Streptomyces; species Streptomyces sp. NPDC059373. The sequence continues at coordinate 20,807 of NZ_JBHYXC010000036.1, forward strand.
CCCACCCCCAGGTACGCGAGACCGAACGGCTCGGGGTGGCCGGCGGCCGCTCGCACGGCTCCCCAGGGTGAGTCCGGGGGCCCGTTGGCGTACTCGACGAGATCCAGCACCTCCTGGACGTACAGCGGCATGTCCTCCTCGGGGACGGCCTGTTGACCGCCCGGGGCGTTCTGGCAGCAGACCCCGGCGGCGACGACGGGGAGCGGCTTGGCACCGATGTCCTCGCAGAACTGGAAGTACTCGAAGTAGCCGAGCCCCGCCGACTGGTGGTAGCCCCACAGGTTCGGCTGGGTGCGCCGCCACTCCAGGGGGCCGACGGTGTCCTTCCAGCGGTACATGGTGTCCAGGCCGAGGCCGTGGGCGACGCAGCCGCCCGGGAACCGTACGAACTTCGGCTGCAGGTCGGCGATCGCCTGTGCGAGATCGGCGCGCATGCCGTTCGGCCGGTCCCGGAAGGTCGCCCGGGGGAGCAGCGAGACGAAGGCCAGGTGCAGGACCCCGCGGGTGTGGGTCAGGAGGGTGAAGCGCGCGTCGGGGTCCGTCGAAGCGGCTTCGAGGGTCGCGGTGTACCAGGTCCATTCGTCCGAGGTGACCGGGCCGAGCGCCGCCTCGCCGTGCTGGGCGGCACCGGCCGCGCTCTCCAGCCTCACCGTGAGCGCGGCCGGCCCACCGACGGCTCGGCGGGCCAGGACGCGGACGTTGTACTGCTCGCCGGCCGTGACCGCGATCCCGTCGAAGCCGCCGTTGCGCAGGCCGGCGCCGCCACCGGGCTCGGTGACGCGCACCTCGGCGTGGTGCGGGCTGTTGGGGTGCGGTGGCCGGTCCGTGCCGATGGTGACGCCGGCCTCGGCGCCGCCGAGGCACACCGGTTCCCATGCGGTGAGCGCGTGCCAGCCGGCCCGGTCGGCGCCGGAGTAGGAGAACGAACGGTTCTGGACCAGTTCCGCGTACAGGCCCCCGTCCGCCGCGTGGTTGAGGTCCTCGAAGAAGATCCCGAAGAGGTCCGGACTGATCGGCACCCCCGCCGCCGAGGCGTCGACCGTGATGACGGCCCTGGAGTCGGTCACGTCGCTCTCCCGTTCCTTCGCCTCGGCGGTCGTAGAAAACGTTCTCTATGGAAGCTAGGCCCGCGCCTCCCGCCGGGCAAGGTGTCGTGCATGGGAATCTTCCGGCACGGACAACTTCCCTGCGTGTGCACGGTATTTCGAACCAGCTGCAGCGCAGGGGCAGTGGCCTCGCACCCAGAGAACGATTTCCTGCCGGGTCCAGGCCGACGCCCGGGCATCGCGTGGGCGCGAGTGACGCCGCTGACGCGCCGGATGCTGGTGGACAGCCCCGGCACCCTGCCCGGGTAGGCGACGCGCTGGTGCCCGCGCTGAGCAGGTGCGTGGTCATGGCGAAGGCGCCGCCCTCATTGTCGTACTCCACGACGGTGGCCCGGTCCAGGGCGTTCGCGAAGTGCGTCCTGCGGCTCTGGCAGGCCCTGTCCTCCCAGGCGCCGCCGACCACGATGACGGCGTCCGCGCGCTGCTCACGCATCGCCTCGACGACGGCCGGGACGCGCTGCGGATCGCCGTGCGTGGTGCAGAGCATGCACAACCGGCCCTCGGCCGGAGAGGGTCGATGACCAGGGCGCCAAAGTGACCCAGGATCAGGGGGGGTTGCGGGCCGCCTGGCGACGGGTTTGGCTGTCCTCATGCAGCGACCGGTTTCGGCTCCTCGGCAGCAGTTCGGCACTCTGGATCACCGCTACCGGGGTGAGCACCCGGTGCGTACGCTCGGCTATCTCTTCCGGCCCGACCGGGGCCGACTGCTTGTGGCCATCGCCGCCTTCGTCGTCAAACACAGCCCCGTATGGCTGCTTCCGCTCATCACCGCCAACGTCATCGACGTCGTCGTCCAGCACGGCCCGGAGTCCGACCTGTGGCTCAACGCGGGAGCGCTGCTCGTCATCCTGCTGCTCAACTACCCGCTGCACCTGCTGTACGTGCGGTGCGTGGGCAGCAGCGTCCGGCGCATGGGGACGGCTCTGCGCGACGCGCTCTGCCGCCGTATGCAGCAGCTCTCCATCGGCTATCACGCCCGGACCAGCGCGGGGGTGCTGCAGGCCAAGGTGATCAGGGACGTGGAGACGATCGAGCAGGGGATCCAGCAGTGCGCCGACATGGGCCTGGCCGCGGTCACCACCCTGATCGGCGGGCTCGTCGTCATCGGCGTGCGCGTGCCGTCGTTCCTGCCGGTCTTCCTGGTCGTCGTGCCGGTGGCCGGGGTGCTGGTGATGCGGCTGCGGGGCCGGCTGCGCAGTCACAACGAGTCCTTCCGCCAGGAGGTGGAGCGGCTCTCCTCCCGGGTCGGCGAGATGACCAGCCTGATCCCCATCACCCGGGCCCACGGCCTGGAGCGGGCGGCACTGCGCCGGGTCGACGGATCGCTGCGCCAGGTCTTCGTCGCCGGCCTGCGCCTCGATCTGGTCAACGGCCGGTTCGGCGCGCTCGCCTGGATCCTGCTCAACACGCTGGGCGTGGCCTGCCTCGCCGGATCAGCACTGGTCTCGTACCACGGCTGGCTGCCCATCACCGCGGGCGACGTCGTCATGCTCAGCGCCTTCTTCACCGTCCTCACCGGCTCGGTGACCACCCTGCTCGGCCTCACCCCCGTCATCAGCAGGGCCCTGGAGTCGGTGCGTTCCGCGGGCGAGGTGCTCCAGGCGCCCGACCTGGAGAACAACGCCGGCAAGGCACAGGTCGAGCAGGTCCGGGGCCGCATCGACTTCGAGGACGCCGGATTCTCGTACGAGGGCACGGCAGGCCCGGCCGTCGAGGACTTCAGCCTCAGCGCCCGCCCCGGCGAGACCGTCGCGCTGGTCGGCGCCTCCGGTGCGGGCAAGTCCACCGTGCTGAACCTCCTCATCGGCTTCATCCGGCCGACGTCCGGGCGCATCATGCTCGACGGCACGGACATGGCCACCCTCGACCTGCGCAGCTACCGCCGCTTCCTGTCGGTCGTCCCGCAGGAGTCGATCCTCTTCGAGGGCTCCATCCGCGAGAACGTCACCTACGGCATGGCCGACACCGACGAGCACCGGGTGCGCGACGCGCTGCGCGACGCCAACGCCCTGGAGTTCGTCGAGCAGTTGCCGCAGGGCCTGGACACCGTCGTCGGGGAACGGGGCGCACGCCTGTCCGGCGGCCAGAAGCAGCGCCTCGCGATCGCCCGCGCCCTCATCCGCGATCCCCGGATCCTCATCCTGGACGAGGCCACGTCGGCCCTCGACACCCGTTCCGAGGCCCTGGTCCAGCAGGCCCTCGCCCGCCTCGTCCGGGGCCGCACCGTCTTCGTCGTCGCCCACCGGCTCTCCACGATCCAGGGCGCCGACCGGATCGTGGTCATGGACGCGGGCCGGATCGCCGAGGTCGGCACCCATGAGGACCTGCTGCGCCGCGGCGGCGTCTACGCAGGCCTGCAACCGGCCGGCCGATCCTTTGGCTGAACCGACAAGCGGGCCGCCCCGTAGCTGGTGGAAGGCACACACATGGCGGCGGTGGTTCGCCAGGAGGTGGTGACATCGGGGATGATGGCGTAGGAGCCGCGGCCGGACCGGGTGCTGACTCCCCACCCGCCACCCCGTAAATTCGCAGGTGAGAGAGTTGGCATGCGTTTCCTCAATGATGTAAAGCCTCCGTACGACCTGACGTACGACGACGTCTTCATGGTCCCCAGCCGCTCGGCGGTGGGATCCCGTCAGGGCGTGGACCTCTCGTCCCCCGACGGCACGGGTACGACGATCCCGCTGGTGGTGGCGAACATGACCGCCATCGCGGGCCGCCGCATGGCGGAGACCGTCGCCCGGCGCGGCGGCCTGGTGGTGATCCCGCAGGACATCCCGATCGACGTGGTCACCGAGGTGGTCAGCTGGGTCAAGGAACGCCACCTGGTCCTCGACACCCCGATCACGCTGGCACCGACCGCCACCGTCGCCGACGCGCTGTCGCTGCTGTTCAAGCGGGCGCACGGCGCGGGCGTCGTGGTGGAGGACGGGCGCCCGCTCGGCATCGTCACCGAGCACGACCTGACCGGCGTGGACCGCTTCACCCAGGTGTCGGAGGTCATGTCCCGGGACCTGCTCCTGCTGGACGCGGACATCGACCCCCGCGAGGCCTTCAACCGCCTCGAGGACGCCCACCGCAAGCTCGCCCCCGCCATCGGCGCGGACGGGCGGCTCGTGGGCATCCTCACCCGCAAGGCCGCGCTGCGCGCCACCCTCTACCAGCCCGCCGTCGACAAGGACGGCAAGCTGCGCATCGCCGCCGCCGTCGGCATCAACGGCGACGTGGCGGGCAAGGCCAAGCAGCTCCTCGACGCGGGCGTGGACACCCTCGTCGTCGACACCGCGCACGGCCACCAGGAGTCGATGCTCGCCGCGGTGCGCGCCGTGCGCGGCCTCGACCCGCAGGTGCCGGTCGTGGCCGGCAACATCGTGGCCGCCGACGGCGTACGCGACCTCGTCGAGGCCGGCGCCGACATCATCAAGGTCGGCGTCGGACCGGGCGCCATGTGCACCACCCGCATGATGACCGGTGTGGGCCGCCCGCAGTTCTCCGCCGTCATGGAGTGCGCCGCCGAGGCGAAGAAGCACGGCAAGCACGTCTGGGCCGACGGCGGTGTCCGGCACCCGCGCGATGTCGCGATGGCGCTCGCCGCGGGCGCGTCCAACGTCATGATCGGCTCGTGGTTCGCGGGGACGTACGAGTCCCCGGGCGACCTGCAGCAGAGCGCCGACGGCCGGCTGTACAAGGAGAGCTTCGGCATGGCCTCGGCCCGTGCCGTACGCAACCGCACCAGCGAGGAGTCCGCGTACGACCGGGCCCGCAAGGGGCTGTTCGAGGAGGGCATCTCCACCTCGCGGATGTTCCTGGACCCGGCCAGGCCCGGCGTCGAGGACCTGATCGACTCGATCATCGCCGGGGTGCGCAGCTCCTGCACGTACGCGGGCGCCGCCTCGCTGGCGGAGTTCGAGGAGAAGGCCGTCGTCGGCATCCAGAGCGCCGCCGGATACGCCGAGGGCAAGCCGCTGCACGCCAGCTGGTAGTGACGGCGGATCAGCACCGCGACGGCCGTTTCCTTCGGCTCGGGCCGAAGGAATGGCCGCCGCCGTACGGTGCCTGATGCCATGACGGGCATGACACAACGCATGCGCGAAGGCTATGCGGGCACCGGCCCGGGGGCGATCACACCGGACGGCTGCGCGGTGGAGCTGTGGGCCAGGCTCCGGATCGGCGACGAGCCCGAGATCATCGAGGCGGCGGTGCCCGCCGGGGCACGGATCCTCGAACTCGGCTGCGGGGTGGGCCGGATGACCCGCCCGCTGGCGGAGCGGGGCTTCACGGTCACCGCCGTGGACGAGTCGCCGGAGATGCTGGAGCGGGTCGCCGGGGCGGAACGCACGGTGTGCGCCGCCATCGAGGAACTGGACTTGGGCGAGCGCTTCGACGTGGTGCTGCTCGCCTCGTTCCTGGTCAACGCCGGCGACCCGGCGGTGCGCCGCGCCCTGCTGCGGACCTGCCGCCGCCATGTCGCGGACGGCGGGCTCGTCCTGGTCCAGCGCGAGGGCGAGGACTGGCACGACCCGGAGAACGTGCCGCGCGAGAGCGTGCGGGGCGACGCCGTCCTCAGGCTGGTCTCGTCGGAGCCGATCGGCCCGGACACCTACTCCAACCTCTTCGAATACGTCTTCCCTGACGTCCGCTGGGCCCACACCTTCGTCTCCCGGCGGCTGACCGAGGAGCAGTTCGCCCAGGCTCTGGCGGAAGCCGGGCTCGCCCTGGACGCGGTTCTCACGCCGGACCGTACGTGGGTGCGGGCCGTGCCGGTGGCCGAGCAATGAATCGGCGCTTACCGGGTCTTTCACGCAACGATCGTCCGCAGATACGCAAGAGACGCGCATTACGGGACGCTGCGGTCATCTCATAGGGTCGTGCCTCGTACGTGGAGCGGTGGCGACCCTCGGCGGTCCCCACCCTCCGGTCGCCGCCGCCTGAAGCCGGCAGCGACAAAGGAGTCTCCCCCGTGGCACGAACCGGCACAGAGCCGCCCCCCACCCTTGACCCACCGCGCGGCGGCGGCGGTCTCGGGGCGCGCGTCATGCGGCGCAAGCCCGTCGAGCGGCTGGTCGCGGAGAGCGGCCAGGGAGAGGGCGGCCAGCTGAGGCGCTCGCTCGGCATGTGGCAGCTCACCATGATCAGCATCGGCGCCACCCTCGGCACCGGCATCTTCGTCGTCCTCGGCGAGGCCGTGCCGAAGGCGGGCCCCGCGGTCGTCATCTCCTTCGTGATCGCCGGCGTCACCGCCCTCTTCTCGGCCCTGTCGTACGCCGAGCTGGCCGGCACCATCCCGGTCTCCGGGTCCTCGTACTCGTACGCCTACGCCACCATGGGCGAGCTGATCGCCTGGATCTGCGGCTGGTGTCTGATCCTCGAGTACGGGGTCTCCGTCGCCGCCGTGGCCGTCGGCTGGGGCCAGTACCTCAACGAACTGCTCGACGGCACGATCGGCGTGACCATCCCGACGGCGCTCGCGGCCCCGCCCGGCGACGGCGGCATCCTCAACCTCCCGGCGCTGGTGGTCGTGCTGCTCGCCATGGGCTTCCTGCTCGGCGGCGCCCGCGAGAGCGCCCGCGCCAACACCGTCATGGTCCTGGTGAAGATCGCCTCGCTGGTGCTCTTCTGCGCCGTCGCCTTCACCGGCATCCGGGCCGGCAACTACGCGCCCTTCGTCCCGCTGGGCCTGGGCGGGGTCAGCGCGGCCGGTGCCTCGCTCTTCTTCTCTTACATCGGCTTCGACGCCGCCTCCACGGCCGGCGAGGAGGCCAAGAACCCGCAGCGGGACATGCCCCGGGCGATCATGCTGTCGCTGCTGATCGTCACCGCGCTGTACTGCCTGGTCGCGCTGATCGCCGTCGGCGCCATGCCCTGGAAGAACTTCGGCAACGCCGACGCCGCGCTCGCGCAGATCATGAAGGACGTCACCGGCCAGAGCTTCTGGGCCGTGCTGCTCGCCGCCGGTGCGGTCATCGCCATCGCGAGCGTCGTGCTGACCGTGCTCTACGGGCAGACCCGGATCCTGTTCTCGATGTCGCGTGACGGACTGGTGCCCAAGGTCTTCTCCAAGGTCAACCCGCGCACCGGCACCCCGGTCGCCAACACCGTCATCGTGTCGCTGTTCTGCGGTGTGCTGGCCGCCTGCGTACCGCTGGGCGCGCTCGCCGACGCCACCAGCATCGGCACGCTCTTCGCCTTCGGGCTGGTCAACATCGCGGTGATCGTGCTGCGGCGGAAGCAGCCCGACATGCCGCGCACCTTCCGGGTGGCCTTCTCGCCGGTGACGCCGGCGATCGGCTTCGGGCTGTGCGTGTGGATGATGGGCAGCTTCGACGCCATCACCTGGGAGTACTTCCTTGGCTGGATGGCCGTCGGCCTCGTGGTCTACTTCGCTTACGGCCTCCGCCGCTCCCAGCTGGCCCGCGAAGAGAAGTGATCCACCCGCTGTGCGACTGAACGATCTCGACGAACGCATCGTCCACGCCCTCGCCGAGGACGCCCGCCGCTCCTACGCCGACATCGGCGCCGTGGTCGGGCTCTCCGCCCCGGCCGTGAAGCGCCGCGTCGACCGGTTGCTGGCAGCCGGCGCGATCACCGGCTTCACGGTCCGGGTGGATCCGGCGGCGCTGGGCTGGGAGACGGAAGCGGTCGTCGAGCTCTACTGCCGCCACAACACCTCGCCGGACGACATCCGGCGAGGCCTGGCGCGCTACCCCGAGGTCGCGTCCGCCTCCACCGTCACGGGGGAGGCGGACGCGATCGTCCAGGTCTTCGCGGAGGATGTGCGGCACTTCGAGCGCGTCCTGGAGCGCATCGCGGGCGAGCCCTTCGTGGAGCGTACGAAGTCCGTGCTGGTGCTCTCACCGCTGCTGCGGCGCTACACCTCGGGCTCTCCGACGTAACCCCGCGCAACGAATCGCCGGGTCGGGGGCGAAAGACGCAACGGATCGGTCATTGGTCCGCAATGTCCGCGTCTTGTCGGTAGGTGATCGTGAAACGTACCGTTTTGAAAGGCCCCCGAACACCCGGAAGACGCGAGGTTCCATGACGCCGCTGCGCACCGCCCTGCTCCAGAGCTCAGGAGAGCTCAGTGACGTCGCGCGGAACATCGAGATCCTGGACGACGCCGCCCGCCGGGCGGCCGGGGCAGGGGCAGGGCTGCTCATCGCACCGGAGATGTTCCTGACCGGGTACGCGATCGGGGAGGACATCCCCCGCCTCGCCGAGCCCGCCGACGGCCCGAGCGCGCAGCGGCTCGCGGAGGTCGCCGCCGCGCACGGCGTGGCGCTGGCCTACGGCTACCCCGAGCGGGGTGCCGGCGGCGAGACGTACAACTCGGTGCAGCTCATCGGCCCCGACGGGCAGCGGCTGGCGAACTACCGCAAGACCCACCTCTTCGGCGACTTCGAGCGCAAGTACTTCACCCCCGGCGACACCGGGGTCGTGCAGGCGGAGCTGAACGGGCTCAGGCTCGGCTTCCTGATCTGCTACGACGTGGAGTTCCCGGAGAACGTGCGGGCGCACGCCCTGGCGGGCACCGATCTGCTGGTGGTGCCGACGGCGCAGATGCACCCGTTCGAGTTCGTCGCCGAGAGCCTCGTCCCGACGCGGGCCTGGGAGAGCCAGCTCTACGTCGCGTACGTCAACCGGCACGGCGCCGAGGGCGACTTCGACTTCGTCGGGCTGAGCTGCCTGGCCGGGCCCGAAGGCGGGGCCGCGCTCGTGCGCGCCGGGCGCGGCGAGGAGCTGCTGTTCGGCGACGCCGACCCGGAGGTGCTGCGCGCGTCGCGCGCGGCGAACCCGTATCTGGCCGACCGCCGCCCCGAGCTTTACTGAGCCACTTTCTTTTTCCTAGGAGCACCAGCCCGATGACGTCCGTGCCCACCGCCGTCCACGACGAGCAGCACGCCGAGGCCCAGGCCACCCCGCCCATCACCATGTTCGGGCCGGACTTCCCGTACGCGTACGACGACTTCCTGGCGCACCCGGCGGGCCTCGGCTCCGTACCGGCGACCGCGCACGGCACCGAGATCGCGGTGATCGGCGGCGGGCTGAGCGGCATCATCGCGGCGTACGAGCTGATGAAGATGGGCCTCAAGCCCGTCGTCTACGAGGCCGACCAGATCGGTGGCCGGCTGCGCACCGTCGGCTTCCCCGGCTGCGACGAGTCGCTGACCGCCGAGATGGGCGCGATGCGCTTCCCGCCCTCCTCGACGGCCTTCCAGCACTACATCGACCTGGTCGGGCTGGAGACCAGGCCCTTCCCCAACCCGCTGGCGCCGGAGACCCCGTCGACCGTCGTGGACCTCAAGGGCGAGACGCACTACGCGACCTCGGTCGACGACCTGCCCGAGGTCTACCACCAGGTCATGCACGCCTGGAATGCCTGCCTGGAGGACGGCGCCGACTTCTCCGACATGCAGCGGGCCATGCGGGAGCGCGACATCCCGCGCATCCGCGAGATCTGGTCCCGGCTGGTCGAGAAGCTGGACAACCAGACCTTCTACGGCTTCCTCTGCGACTCGCCGGCCTTCAAGTCCTTCCGCCACCGCGAGATATTCGGCCAGGTCGGCTTCGGCACCGGCGGCTGGGACACCGACTTTCCCAACTCGATCCTGGAGATCCTCCGCGTCGTCTACACCGGCGCCGACGACGACCACCGCGGCATCGTCGGCGGCAGCCAGCAGCTCCCGCTCCGTCTGTGGGAGCGCGAGCCGGAGAAGATCGTCCACCACCCGTACGGCACCTCCCTGAAGTCCCTGCACGACGGTGAGCCCCGCCCCGCCGTCACCCGGATGCACCGCACCGCCGGGCACCGGATCACGGTCACCGACGCCTCCGGCGACATCCGTACGTACGCCGCCGCGGTCTTCACCGCGCAGAGCTGGATGCTGCTGAGCAAGATCGCCTGCGACGACTCGCTCTTCCCGATCGACCACTGGACGGCGATCGAGCGCACCCACTACATGGAGTCCAGCAAGCTCTTCGTGCCCGTCGACCGGCCCTTCTGGCTGGACAAGGACGAGGAGACCGGGCGTGACGTGATGTCGATGACCCTCACCGACCGGATGACCCGGGGCACCTATCTGCTGGACGACGGCCCGGACCGGCCGGCCACCATCTGCCTCTCGTACACCTGGTGCGACGACAGCCTGAAGTGGCTGCCGCTGAGCGCGAACGAGCGGATGGAGGTCATGCTCAAGTCGCTCGGCGAGATCTATCCCAAGGTCGACATCCGCAAGCACGTCATCGGCAACCCGGTGACGGTGTCCTGGGAGAACGAGCCCTACTTCATGGGCGCCTTCAAGGCCAACCTGCCCGGCCACTACCGCTACCAGCGGCGGCTGTTCACGCACTTCATGCAGGACGCGCTGCCCGAGGACAAGCGCGGCATCTTCCTGGCCGGCGACGACATCTCGTGGACGGCGGGCTGGGCGGAGGGCGCCGTGCAGACCGCGCTCAACGCGGTGTGGGGCGTGATGCACCACTTCGGCGGCGGGACGGATGCCTCGAACCCGGGCCCGGGCGACGTGTACGACGAGATCGCCCCGGTCGCGCTCGAAGAGGACTGATCACCGGACTGATCACCGGTCCAGAGGCGTCAGCAGGAAGCGGCCGATCAGCCCGACGCCGGTGTCGAGCTTCTCGGTGAACTCCTCGTACATCTCCGGCATCCGCCGCAGGGACCACAGCACGCGGGACGCGGCCCAGGCGGCGTCCCGCGCGCGGTCCAGGCTCCAGGAGCCGGCGAGGTGGGTGAGGGGATCGGCGATGTCGAGGAGGTCGGGGCCCGGCATGAGCTCCTCGCGTACGCGTTCCTCGATGGCCGTCAGCAGCTCGCCGACGCGGTCGAAGTCCCGCTCCAGGTCCGGCGGTTCGAGCTCCAGGGCGCGGGCGGTGTCGATCACGGCGAGGGCCAGGTCGTGGCCGACGTGGGCATTGATGCCGGCCAGGGCGAACTGCAGGGGCCGGATGCCCCGGTGGCCGCGCAACTGGAGCAGCGGGCGCCAGCAGGCGGGGGCGTCGCGCGGCTCGGCGGCGGCGACGGCGGCCAGGTAGCGGCCGGCGAAGCGGGCGCCCAGTTCGGCGGCCGCGGTGCGGTCGGCGAAGGCCCGGGCTTCGAGCCGCCGGCGCAACTCCTCGGTCACGGAGAGGTAGACGCGGTTGAAGACCGCGACGCCGTCGCGCGGCGGGAGTGCCGCGTCGAGGTCGCGCATCCGGGTCAGGACCTCGTCCACATCGGCTGTGGGGAGCCGGCGTACCGTCGTCATGCGCCCAGAGTCCCAGGCGATTTGTCGATTTGGCGGCCGCGCGCCGTGGCGTCCCCGATTCGGGTGAAACGGTTACCCGGTTGCGGGTGCCTTCACAGCGCGCCCGCGTCCCGCGCCGTCCACACCGAGGGGTGGATCGGCCGGAAGCCCAGCTCGTCGCGGATCCGCAGCGTGGACACGACACCCTCCCAGGGGTCGGGCAGCGGCCGGTCCGCCATCCCCTCCGGAAGTTCGGCGCCGTTCAGGGCGAGCAGCACGGCCGCGCTCGCCGGCGCGTCGTCCGCGATGTTGTACGTACGCCCGGCCACGCCCGGCGCCCGCAGCAGCCGCAGCAGGCCCTGCGCCACGTCCGCGTGGTGCACCAGCTGCATCGGCTTGTGGGCCGCCCACGAGGCCGCGAAGCGCAGCGACTGCGCGAGGTGCGGGTCGCCCTCGCCGTAGACGTAGGCCAGCCGCCCGATGCGCAGGTCGAGCCCCTGCTCGCGGTGGAGTGCCAGCAGCTCCTGTTCGGCCGCCGCCTTCGACGCCGGGTAGGCGCCCCAGGCCGGGTCCGGGTCGGGCAGGTCGTCCTCGGTCGCGGGGCGTCCGTGTCCGGGCCCGTAGACCAGATTCGTACTGACCTGTACGAACCGTCCCGCGCCTGCGTCCAGCGCGGCCCGCGCAAGACCCAGGGCCGCGTCCCGGTTGACCGCCCACACCTCGTCGGCGGCCTCGCCGTGCCGGAAGGCGGCGGCGATGTTCACCACCGCGTCCGCCCCGGCGACGGCCTTGCGTACCGCCTCGGGGTCGCGCAGCTCGCCCACCGCGACCTGCGCGCCCAGCGCCGCGAAGGGCTCGCCGCGCGTCCCGTCCCGCACCAGCACCCGTACGGCGTCGCCGGGGCCGCCGCTGTGCTGCAGCAGCCGTGGCACGAACCGCCGCCCGACCTCGCCCGTCGCACCCGTCACCAGAACCAGCATGTCGACCTTCTTCCGTCGTGAGACCTCGTGACGGGACCAGCTTCGGGCGGCCGGGCGACGGGCGGGAGAGACCTCCCGATCAGGGGACCAGCACTCCCTGGATACCGCCGCTCGGGAGCGCGATGCTGGCAGGGTGGACCTTGACCTGGACCGAGCCGAACTCGCCGACTTCCTGCGCCGCAGCCGCGCTCGCCTCGCCCCTACGGACGTGGGCCTCGCGGAAGGGGCGAGGCGCCGCACGCCGGGGCTGCGCCGGGAAGAGGTCGCCCAGCTCGCCGGGATGTCGGTGGACTACTACACGCGGCTCGAGCAGGCCCGCGGCCCGCGCCCGTCGCGGCAGATCCTCGCCTCGCTGGCGCGGGCGCTGCGGCTCACCGACGACGAGCGCGACCACCTCTTCCACCTCGCGGGGGAGGAGCCGCCCCGCGACCGGCACGGCACCGGCCATGTGCGGCCGGGGCTGCTGCTCGTACTGGACCGGCTCGACGACACCCCCGCCCAGGTGATCAGCGACCACGGTGACGTGCTCGCGCAGAACCCGATGTCGGCGGCCCTCTTCGGCGACATCTCGGCCCGCCCGCCCGCCCACCGCAACATCATCCGCGGGTTCTTCCTCAACCCCGCCGGCCGCGACCTCATCCCGCCCGACGACCGCCCCACGCTCGCCCGCAGCCACGTCGCCTCCCTCCGCGCCCTCCTCGCCGCCCGCCCCGACGACCCGCGCACGGCCGCCCTCGTTGCCGAACTCCGCGCCGGAAGCGAGGAGTTCGGGCAGTTGTGGGCCGCCCACGAGGTCGCCGTGCGGCGCTCGGACGTCAAGCGTTTCCGCCACCCCGTCGTCGGCGACCTGGAGCTGGACTGCGAGGTGCTGCTCAGCTCCGACCACGACCAGCGGCTCATCCTCTTCACCGCCCGCCCCGGCAGCGAGTCGTACGAGAAGCTGCGCCTGCTGCGGGTGGTCGGGCTGCAGAACCTCACGCCGACCCGCTAGGAGGCTCCTGCGGCTTCAGGTACGCCGGGGCGGCGGCGCGCAGCAGGTGGTAGCCGGCCAGCACGACGATGGTGCCGAGGGCGATGCCGCTGAGCTTGAAGTTGTCGCTGATGTCGAGGCTGACGCCGCCGACGCCGATGACGACGCCCGCCGCGACGGGGACGAGGTTCAGCGGGTTGCGGAGGTCGACGCGGTTGTGGACCCAGATCTGGGCGCCCAGCAGGCCGATCATGCCGTAGAGGATGACGGTGATGCCGCCGAGGACGGCGCCGGGCACCGCTGCGACGATCGCGCCGAACTTGGGGCAGAGGCCGAACAGCAGCGCGAAGAAGGCGGCGGCCCAGTAGGCGGCGGTGGAGTAGACGCGGGTGGCGGCCATGACGCCGATGTTCTCGGAATAGGTCGTGGTGGCGGGGCCGCCGACGGCGGTGGAGAGCATGGTGGCGGCGCCGTCGGCCGCGATGGCGGTGCCGAGCTGGTCGTCCAGGGGGTCGCCGGTCATCTCGCCGACGGCTTTGACGTGGCCGGCGTTCTCGGCGATGAGGGCGATGACGACGGGCAGGGCGACCAGCACCGCCGACCAGGTGAAGGCGGGGGCGTGGAAGGGCGGCAGGCCGACCCAGTCCACCTTGGACAGGCCGGACAGGTCGAGCCGCCAGTGGTCGACGGGCCGTGGGCCGCCGTTGACGGAGTGGATCCTGCCGAAGAGGCGGTCGAAGAGCCACGAGATGCCGTAGCCGAAGAGCAGCCCCAGGAAGATCGCGATGCGTGACCAGAAGCCGCGGAACGCCACGACGGCGAAGCCGGTGAACGCCATGGTCAGCAGAGCCGCCCACTGGTCCTGGGGCCAGTACACCTCCGCCGTGACCGGCGCGAGGTTGAAGCCGATCAGCATGACGACGGCGCCGGTCACCACCGGCGGCATCACGGCGTGGACCACCCCCGCCCCGAACCTCCGCACCACCAGGCCCGCGAGCAGCAGCACCCCGCCGACCACGAAAATCGCGCCGGTCACGCCCGCACTGCCGCCGCCCTGGGCGCGGATCACGGCCGCGACACCGACGAAGGACAGGCTGCAGCCCAGATAGCTCGGCACCCGGCCGCGCGTGGCCAGCAGGAAGAGGATGGTCGCGACCCCCGACATCATGATCGCGAGGTTGGGGTCGAGCCCCATCAGCACCGGGGCGACGAAGGACGCGCCGAACATCGCCACGACATGCTGTGCGCCGAGCCCGGCGGTGCGGGGCCAGGAGAGCCGTTCGTCGGGTCTGACGACGGCTCCGGGAGCGGGGGTGCGCCCGTCGCCGTGCAGTTTCCAGCCCACGCCGAGGTCCGGGCCCATGCGCTTCATGGACACACGTTACGCGGAATGCGAGGTTCAGGCCGTTTCGACAGGGGTTGTCCGGTCCCGGACTCCGAGCCGTAGGTGCTCCACGTGGTAGACGGCCTCGTCGAGGAGTTGGGCGACGTGGTTGTCGTAGAGGCTGTAGACGATCCGGCGGCCGTCGCGGCGGCCGGTGACCAGACCCAGGGCGCGCAGCAGCCGCAACTGGTGGGAGACGGCGGACTGTTCCATCCCGACGGCCTCGGCGAGGTCGTTGACCGGCAGGGGGCCCTGCCGCAGCCGGGTGAGGATCAGCAGGCGGGACGGGGTCGCGAGGGCCTGCAGGGTCGCGGCGACGGTCGCGGCGGACTCCGCGTCAAGACGCGCCGCGGGTGCTTCGTTGCCGTCGACTCCATGTCCCATGGGGTGAATCGTATCGTCAGCGTACGAATGAAGACCTCTTCATGTGTTCCGGTACAGTGGCGACCATGTCCTCCGCCTCCACGCTGACCGCCGAACGGCCCGCACCCCCCTCCCACGCCGAGGCCGCCGCGCCCCCTCGCCGGACCCGGGTGCTCGCCCTGCCCGAGGCCCGCTGGGCGGCGGGATCCCTCGCGGCCTTCCTCGTCGCGCTGACGCTCCAGTGGGCCGGTGCCCCCGGCTGGTCCTGGGGCGTGCTGTACGCGGTCTGCTACGTGGCCGGCGGCTGGGAGCCCGGCTGGGCGGGGCTGTGCGCGCTGCGCGAGAAGACCCTGGACGTGGATCTGCTGATGATCGTCGCGGCCATCGGCGCCGCCTCCATCGGGCAGGTCATGGACGGCGGCCTGCTGATCGTCATCTTCGCCACCTCAGGCGCGCTGGAGGCGCTGGCCACCGCCCGCACCGAGGACTCCGTACGCGGCCTTCTGGACCTGGCACCCGCCACCGCCACGCGGGTCTGCGCCGGCAGCGAGGAGACCGTGCCGACCGCCGAGCTGCGGGTCGGCGACACGATCCTCGTACGGCCGGGGGAGCGGATCGGCGCCGACGGCACGGTCCTGGACGGGGCGAGCGAGGTCGACCAGGCGACCATCACCGGCGAACCGCTGCCTGCCGCGAAGGAGCGGGGGGACGAGGTGTTCGCCGGGACGCTCAACGGCACCGGGGCGCTGACCGTACGGGTCGGGCGGGACGCCTCCGACAGCGTCATCGCGCGGATCGTGACCATGGTCGCCGAGGCCTCACGCACCAAGGCTCCGACGCAGCTGTTCATCGAGAAGGCGGAGCAGCGCTACTCGGTGGGCGTCGTCGTGGCGACCCTCGCGCTCTTCGCGGTGCCGCTCGCCTTCGGGGCGGAGCTGACGGCCACGCTGCTGCGGGCGATGACCTTCATGATCGTCGCGTCGCCGTGCGCCGTTGTCCTGGCCACCATGCCGCCGCTGCTGTCGGCGATCGCCAACGCCGGGCGGCACGGCGTGCTGGTGAAGTCCGCCGTGGTGATGGAGCGGCTCGGCCAGGTCGACGCCGTCGCCATGGACAAGACCGGCACCCTCACGGAGGGCGCGCCGCGCGTCGCCGAGGTCCGCGCGCCGGCCACCGAACCGGCCTCCGGGCCGTCCTACGGCCTGGCCTCCGACCTGGACGAGGACGGCGTACTGGCCCTGGCCGCCGCCGCCGAGCACGCCAGCGAGCATCCCCTCGGGCGGGCCGTGGTCGACGCGGCCCGGGCCCGTGGCCTGCGGATCGCCCCCGCGCGGGACTTCACGTCCGAGCCCGGCCGCGGGGTCAGCGCGGTCGTCGGCGGCCGCCGGGTCGAGATCGGCAGCCCGGCGCGGCTCCTCGAGCCCGGCGCCGCCGCGCAGCGCGCCGTGGCCGAGCTGGAGGACGCCGGGCACACCGCCGTCGCCGTGCTGGCCGACGGCACGCCCGTCGCCGTGCTCGGCATCGCCGACCGGCTCCGCGACGGCGCCCCCGCGGCCGTCGCCGCCCTGCACCGGCTCACCGGCGCCGCCCCGGTCCTGCTCACCGGGGACAATCCGCGCGCCGCCGCCCGGCTCGCCGCCGAGGCGGGGATCACCGACGTGCGGGCGGGACTGCTGCCGCAGGACAAGGTCGCCGCCGTACGGGAGCTGGAGGCCGCCGGCCGCAAGGTCCTGGTGGTCGGGGACGGCGTCAACGACGCCCCCGCGCTCGCGGCCGCCCACACCGGCATCGCCATGGGCCGCGCCGGATCCGACCTGGCCCTGGAGACCGCCGACGCCGTCGTCGTACGCGACGAACTGGGCACCGTTCCCGCCGTGGTGGCCCTCTCCCGCCGCGCCCGCCGGCTCGTCGTCCAGAACCTCGTCATCGCCTCGGTCTTCATCACCGCCCTCGCGGTGTGGGACCTCGCCGGCCACCTCCCCCTGCCGCTCGGCGTCGCCGGGCACGAGGGCTCCACGGTCGTCGTCGGCCTCAACGGGCTACGGCTGCTCCGCGAGGCGGCCTGGCGCCGGGGCATCTGACGGGGCGGCCGGCGCCGCGGGCCGGAGAACCCCCGCACCGAGGGCCAGGCCCGCCGCAAGGGCGGTCACGAGGCCGAAGGAGACCGTGAGAGACGTCGCCTGGGCGATGGAACCGATCGCCGCCGGGGCGACCAGGCCCGAGGTGTACGTGACGGTGGCGACGCCCGCGATGGCCTGACTCGGCACCGGGCCGCTGTGCCCGGCGGCGGCGAAGCAGAGCGGGACCACGACGGCCACGCCGACGCCGATCAGGGCGAACCCGGCGATCGCGGCGAGCTGGGAGGCCGCCGTGACCACGAGGACACCCCCCGCCGTGGCCAGGACACCGCCCGCCCGCACCGTACGGACCGGGCCGAAGCGGCGGACCACCACGTCGCCGACGAGCCGGGCGGCGGCCATGGTGCAGGCGAAGGCGGTGTAGGAGGCGGCGGCGACGCCGTGCGAGGCGTTGGTGATGTCCCGCAGGTACACCGCGCTCCAGTCCATGCTGGCGCCCTCCGCGAAGACCGCGCAGAAGCCGATGGCGCCGATGACCAGCGCGGACCTCGGCGGAAGCGCGAAGCGCGCCGGGGCCGCCTCCTCCGGGGCGGGCCGGATGTCGAGGACGCCGCCGCAGACGTAGATGCCCAGCGCGATCAGCGTCACGGCCATCAGCGACAGGTGAATCCGCGCGTCCAGGTCGAAGTGGGCGGCGACCACGCCGACCAGCGAGCCGAGCAGCGCGCCCGCGCTCCACATGCCGTGCAGCCCCGACATGACGGACCGGCCGAGCCGCTGCTCGACCTCGACGCCCTCGGCGTTCATCACCACGTCGGCCATGCCGGCGCTCGCGCCGTACAGGAACATCGCCAGGCCCAGCCACACCGCCCCGGGGGCCAGCGCGGGCAGCGCCAGCGACGCGCACCACAGGGCGAGCAGCGCGCGCAGCGCCGTACGCATGCCGAGCCGGTGGACGATCCGCGCGGCCAGCGGCATCGCCAGGGACGCGCCGAGCGCGGCGAACATCAGGGCGAGGCCGAGGCGGCCGGTGGTCAGCCCCAAGTGCTCCTGGATCCAGGGGATACGGGTGGCGAAGCTGCCGGTGACGGCGCCGTGCACGGCGAACACCGTCGCGACCGCGCGATGCGCCCGCCGCACCCGGGGGTCGGCCTTCAATGTCGTCATTCTGCGGGTCCCCTCCCCGGTAACGCGTGACCTGATGCGTCCTATAAACTATCAGGCAGGTTGCCTGATAGAAACCTCTGGGAGGATCCCGCCCATGACCGCCCCGCGGGCCTACTCCGGCCGTACCGCCTCACCGCGCACGGCACGTGCGATCAATGACCGGCTGGCGCTGGAATTCCTGCAGCGCGAGGGCCCGTTGACCGCGACACAGCTCAAGGGCCTCACCGGGCTGTCACGCCCCAGCGTCGCCGATCTCGTCGAACGCCTCCAGGACGCCGGGCTGATCGCGGTCGTCGGTGAGTCCGGCGCCGACCGGCGCGGCCCCAACGCCCGCCTGTACGGCATCGTCGCCGACCTCGCCCACCTGGCAGCCGTCGACGTACGCACCCACAGCGTCGCCATAGAGGTCGCCGACCTGCTCGGCCGGACCGTCGGCAGCGCCGTGCTCCCCGTCGACCCGCAGGGCGACCCGGGCCGCACGGTGAAACGGTCGGTCGCCCTGCTGGAGCGCACCGCGCACGACGCGCACGTCCCCTCCCTGCACACCATCGCCGTCGGCGCCCCCGGCCTCGTCGACCCCGCCACGGGTGAACTCCGCGCGACCGGCCAGCTGCCCGCCTGGCATTCCGCGCTCGTCGCCGAACTGCGGCGGCGGATCGGCGTGCCGGTGATCCTGGAGAACGAGGTCAACCTCGCCGCCGTCGCCGAGCAACGGCTCGGGGCCGTGCGGGACAAGGACACCTTCGTACTGTTCTGGCTCGGCCACGGCGTCGGCGCGGCGGTGATGCTCGACGGCGTGCTGCGGCGCGGATCCTCCGGCGGCGCGGGCGAGATCGGCTTCCTGCCCGTCCCCGGCACCTTCCAGCTGCCCAACGCGACCGGCTGCGAAGGCGGTTTCCACACCCTGGCGGGCAGCGCCGCGGTGTGCGCCCTGGCCCGGGCCCACGGCATGACGGTCACCGGGGACGACGCGGCCGCGGCTGAGGCCGTCGTCGCGCGGGCCCCGGGCGACGGCAAGCACGGCGAGGTCTTCCTCGACGCGCTCGCCGCCCGCATCGCCATCGGCGCGGCGGCGGTCTGCTCGGTACTCGACCCCGGCTGTGTCGTCCTGGCCGGCGAGGTCGGCCGGGCCGGCGGCGCCGCCCTCGCCATCCGCGTCGCGGACCGGCTGGCCGGCATGTCGCCGCTGCGCACCGAGGTCCGCCCGGGCGAGATCACTGGCAGCGCTGTGCTGCGCGGCGCGGTCCTGACCGCGATGGACGCCGCCCAGGATGCGCTGTTCGAGCCGGGGGCATAGGCATTCCTGGTCTCGCGTGGGAATCCCGGCCTTCATGCCGGGCGGGAAACGCATCCTTGTATACGGAGCCGCGAAGCGGCGTAGTACGCTTCCTCTCTACCTCGGTAGCGGTCAGGGCTTGGCCGTCATGCGGGTCATCACGGCCCAAGTGAGAAGCCCCCTCGTTCACGAGGGGGAGGAGTCACGTGAGCCAGCCCACAGGTATTCGGATGCATACGCATCGACCTGTTGTGGCAGACTGTTGTCCGTACCAGTGACGTTCAGCGCACTCCGGGGTCGGTGAAACTCCGAACCGGCGGTTACAGTCCGCGACCCGTCCGCATCCAGCGGGCGGTTGACCAGGTGAAATTCCTGGACCGACGGTTAAAGTCCGGATGGGAGGCAGTGCGCGGCGGTCCAAGCACCGGTACGCCGCCGTCGGCGGCCGCCGTACGCGCCCCGCGTATGGAGCCGTCCGCCCGACCTCGGCGTTCCCCGGTGCCCGGCGTCCGCTCATGTCTCTTCAAAGCCCCGGAGTCCGTGCCCGAAGAGGCAGGAGGACCCGGTGGCCACCGCCATGGAAGCCGACGCGATGCGCCGGGCGATCACGCTCGCCGCCCGCGGACTCGGCTCCACCAGCCCCAACCCGGTCGTCGGCTGCGTCGTCCTCGACGCCGCCGGACACACCGTCGGCGAGGGCTGGCACCAGCAGGCGGGCGGCCCGCACGCCGAGATCCACGCCCTGCGCGCGGCAGGCGAAAGGGCCCGGGGCGGCACCGCCCTCGTCACCCTCGAGCCCTGCAACCACACCGGCCGGACCGGCCCCTGCTCCCAGGCGCTGATCGAGGCCGGCATCGCCCGGGTCGTCTACGCCGTCGCCGACCCCAACCCCGCCGCCACCGGCGGCGCGGTCACCTTGTCCGCCGCCGGAGTCGAGGTCGAGGGCGGCCTGCTCACCGACGAGGCCGCCCGTGGCAACGAGGCCTGGCTGACCTCCGTACGGCTCCGCCGCCCCTTCGTGCTCTGGAAGTACGCGAGCACGCTGGACGGCCGCATCGCGGCCGCCGACGGCACCAGCCGCTGGATCAGCTCCGCCGAATCCCGCGCCGACGTCCACCGGCTGCGGGCCGAGGCCGACGCGGTCGTGGTCGGCTCCGGCACCCTGCGGGCCGACGACCCGCAGCTCGCCGTACGGGGAGTCCGCGACGACGTCACCGTCGCGTTCACCCAGCCGCTGCGCGTCGTCGTCGACACCAACGCCACCGTCAAGCCCGGCGCCCGCGTGCTGGACGACGCCGCGCCCACCCTGATCGCCGTCGCCGAGGACGCCGACACCGCGCACCTGCCCGAGGACGTCGTCGTACGGCTGCCGCGCGCCGAGGGCGGCTTGGGCGTCCCCGCGCTGCTGGCCGCGCTGTACGAGCGTGACGTGCGCTCGGTCCTGCTGGAAGGCGGCCCCACCCTGGCCGGTGCCTTCGTACGGGCCGGCGCCGTCGACAAGGTCGTCGGCTATCTCGCACCCGCTCTGCTGGGAGCCGGCCCGGCCGCGCTGCGCGACGCCGGAATCACCACCATCGCGCAGGCGTTGCGCCTCGACGTCGCCGAAGTCGAACGAATCGGCCCCGACGTCCGTATCACCGCTTACACCCGCCGTGAGGAGATCTGAGTGTTCACCGGAATCGTCGAAGAGCTGGGCGACGTGGTTGCCATCGAGGAGCTGGGCGACGCGTCACGCTTCCGTCTGCGGGGCCCGGTCGTCACGGAAGGGGCCAGGCACGGTGACTCGATCGCCGTCAACGGCGTATGCCTGACCGTCGTCGACTTCGGCGACGGCGAGTTCACCGCCGACGTCATGGCCGAGACCCTCGACCGCTCCAGCCTCGGCGCCCTCGCCGTCGGCTCGAAGGTCAACCTGGAGCGGCCCATGGCACTCGGCGGCCGCCTCGGCGGACACCTCGTCCAGGGCCATGTCGACGGCACGGGCACCATCGTCGAGCGCAAGCCGTCCGAGCACTGGGAGATCGTGAAGGTCAGCCTCCCGGCGGACCTCACCCGGTACGTGGTCGAAAAGGGCTCCATCACCGTCGACGGCATCAGTCTCACCGTCGTGGACGCGGGACCCGACTACTTCACCGTCAGCCTCATCCCGACCACCCTCGCCCTCACCACCCTCGGCGCCAAGCAGGCCGGCGACCCGGTGAACCTCGAGGTGGACGTCATCGCCAAGTACGTCGAGCGGATGCTCGGCGACGCCGACCGCACCAAGCCGAAGACCGAGACGGAGGCAGCCAGGTGAGCGCCCTCGACTGGCTCAACAGCGGGGCCTTCACGGCCTTCGGCCAGCACGTCATCTGGTCCGACATGGCGGGCAACCTGCTCGGCCTCGGCGGCCTGGCGCTGGGCTGGCGGCGTTCGGTGTGGGCCTGGCCCGTGCAGCTGTTCTCCGGTGTGGTGCTGGTCGCGGCGTACTGGTCCGCGCAGCTCAGCGGCGGCGTCGGCAAGCAGTTGCTGGTGATCGGCGTCGCGGTGTGGGGCTGGTTCCAGTGGCGGCAGGGCCGCCTGGACTCCGGTTCCGGGCGGATCGAGATCCGCTTCGCCACCTGGCGCGAGCGCGGCTGGCTGGTGGGCGGCACTGCCGTCGGCACGCTGGCCGTGGTCGGCCTGTTCACGCTCTACCCGTCGCTGTCCTGGAACCCGTGGCCCGACGCGTACATCTTCGTCGGCACGGTCGCAGCGATGGTCGCCATGGCCCGGGGCTGGGTCGAGTTCTGGTTCGCGTGGCTCGCCGTCGACCTGGTCGGCGTCCCGCTCGCGTTCACCAGCGGACTGCCCTTCTCCGGCCTCGTCTACGTCATCTACTTCGTCCTGGTGATCGCCGGCATGTACGCCTGGTGGCAGCAGACCCGCGTCCCCCAGCGGGGGCCCGCACTGGAAGGAGCGGCGGCATGACCGCACTGCAGAGCTGGTACGAGGACGAGGACGCGCCGGTCGTCCTCGACCCGGTCGAGCGCGCCATCGCCGACATCGCCGCCGGACGCCCCGTCGTGGTCGTGGACGACGAGAGCCGCGAGAACGAGGGCGACCTCATCGTCGCGGCCGAGCTGGCGACCCCCGAGATCGTCGCGTTCATGATGACCGAGTGCCGCGGCCTGATCTGCGTACCGCTGGAAGAGGGCGACATCCAGCGCCTCGACCTGCCGCAGATGGTCGACACGAACACCGAGTCCATGGGCACGGCCTTCACCGTCTCGGTCGACGCGAGTGCCGCCCACGGCGTCAGCACCGGCATCTCCGCCGCCGACCGGGCCACCACCATCCGCCTGCTCGCCTCCGGCGAGTCGCAGGCCGGTGACTTCGTCCGCCCCGGCCACGTCTTCCCGCTGCGCGCCCGCCCCGGCGGCGTACTGGTCCGCGCCGGCCACACCGAGGCCGGGGCCGACCTGGCCCGGCTCGCGGGGCTGCGCCCGGCCGCCGCCATCGTGGAGATCGCCAACGAGGACGGCACCATGGCCCGGCTCCCCGAGCTGATGGTTTTCGCCCGCAAGCACGGGCTGGCCATCATCTCGATCGAGGACCTGGTCGCCTACCGCCGCTCGTCCGAGCCGACCGTCCGCCGCGAGGCCGAGACCCGGCTGCCCACCACGTACGGCGACTTCCGCGCGTACGGCTACCGCAGCATCGTCGACGGCGTCGAGCACATCGCGCTGGTGGCGGGCGAGCAGGGTGACATCGGCGACGGCGAGGACCTGCTCGTACGCGTCCACTCCGAATGCCTGACCGGCGACATCTTCCATTCCCTGCGCTGCGACTGCGGACCGCAGTTGCAGGCGTCACTCGAAAGGGTGGCTTCTGAGGGCCGGGGCATCGTCATATACCTGCGCGGCCACGAGGGGCGCGGCATCGGGCTGCTGTCCAAGCTGCGCGCGTACGAACTCCAGGAACGCGGCCGCGACACCCTCGACGCCAACCTCGAACTCGGCCTGCCCGCCGACGCCCGCGACTACGCCGCCGGCGCACAGATCCTCACCGACCTCGGTGTGCGGTCCGTACGCCTGATGACCAACAACCCCGACAAGGTCGCCGCCCTCACCCGGCACGGCCTGAAGGTCACGAGCCGCGAGGCGATGCCGGTCCAGGCCGGCGAGCACAATCTGCGGTACCTGCGCACCAAGCGGGACCGCATGGGCCATGACCTGCCCTGGCTCGACGCCGAACCCGCCGGCGCCTGCCGCAACCAGTAGTCCCGAAAAACCAGAACGACCCGGAACGAATCAAGGAGAGAACGCACGTGAGCGGTAAGGGCGCCCCCGAGCTGACCGTGAAGAACTGCGGCGACCTGCGCGTGGCCGTGATCGCGGCGCAGTGGCACGTCCAGGTGATGGACGGACTGGTCGACGGCGCACTGCGCGCCCTGCACCAGCTGGGCATCGACGAGCCGACCCTGCTGCGCGTGCCCGGCAGCTTCGAGCTGCCGGTGGCCGCCAAGGTGCTGGCCAGCCGCGGCTACGACGCCATCGTCGCCCTCGGCGTGGTCATCCGCGGCGGCACGCCGCACTTCGAGTACGTCTGCCAGGGCGTCACCGAGGGCCTGACCAGGGTCTCCGTGGACACCGGCGTGCCGATCGGCTTCGGCGTCCTCACCTGCGACACCGAGGAGCAGGCCCTGGACCGGGCCGGACTCCCCGGCTCCAACGAGGACAAGGGGCACGAGGCGGTGACCGCCGCGGTGGCCACGGCGACCGTCCTGCGTTCAGTATCCGAACCGTGGCGCTGAGCGGAAGGGACTTCCGCGTAGGCTGATGACCACCATGGCCAAGAAGACATTCGAGGAGCTCTTCACCGAGCTCCAGCACAAGGCCGCCACCGGCGACCCCAGTACCTCCCGCACCGCCGAACTGGTCGGCAAGGGCGTCCATACGATCGGCAAGAAGGTGGTCGAGGAGGCCGCCGAGGTGTGGATGGCCGCCGAGTACGAAGGCGCCGACCGCACCGCCGAGGAGATCTCCCAGCTGCTGTACCACCTGCAGGTGATGATGGTCGCCCGGGGCATCTCGCTCGACGACGTATACGCTCACCTGTGACCAGAGCCGCATCAGCCGAAGCACCAGCCGAAAAGGAATCCGCTCCCATGCTGCGCATCGCCGTTCCCAACAAGGGCCAACTCTCGGGACCCGCGGCGGACATGCTCCATGAGGCCGGCTACCGGCAGCGCAAGGACAGCAAGGAACTGGTCCTCGTCGACCCCGAGAACGAGGTGGAGTTCTTCTACCTCCGTCCTCGGGACATCGCGATCTACGTCGGCTCCGGACGCCTCGACATCGGCATCACCGGCCGCGACCTGCTCCTCGACTCGGCCGCCAACGCCGAGGAGATCCTCCAGCTCGGTTTCGCCCGCTCCACCTTCCGGTACGCGACCGTGCCGGGCACGGTCACGGACGTCAAGGAGTTCGGCGGCCTGACCATCGCCACCTCCTACCCCGAGGTCGTCAAGCGGCACCTGCTCGAGAACGCCGTCGACGCCTCCGTCGTCCGCCTGGACGGCGCGGTGGAGACCGCGATCCAGCTCGGCGTCGCCCAGGTCATCGCGGACGTCGTCGAGACCGGCACCTCGCTGCGCAATGCGGGCCTCGAGGTGATCGGCGAGCCGATCATGCAGTCCGAGGCCCTCGTCATCCGCCGCTCCGGCGCGGACGCCGACGAGCCCAAGGTGCAGCAGTTCCTGCGCCGCCTGCACGGCGTCCTGGTCGCGCGCCGGTACGTGATGATGGACTACGACATCCGCGCCGAGCACGTCGACAAGGCCGTCGCCCTCACCCCCGGCCTGGAGTCGCCCACCGTCTCCCCGCTGCACCGGGAGGGCTGGGTCGCCGTCCGCGCCATGGTCCCCAGCCGTGAGGCCCAGCGGATCATGGACGAGCTCTTCGACCTCGGCGCCCGGGGCATCCTCACCACCGGCATCCACGCATGCCGGCTGTGACCGACCCCGCCGCCCCAGCGACGCCCGCGCTGCCCGTCACCTTCCGGCCCACCCGCACCCGTGCGGTGCTGCTGGTGGCGGGCACCGTGGCGCTCGGCATGTTCACGCTGGTCGCCGGGCTGCTGCCGGCCGACGGCGCCCGGCCCTGGGGGTTCGGCGACCGGCTGGCCTTCGCCTGCACCGGTGCGCTCATCGCCGCCGTACTGACCTGGCTCAGCCGCCCCAAGGTCGTCGCCGACCCGGCCGGCGTCACCGTGGTCAACCTGGTCACCCGGCGGCGCCTGGACTGGGCCGAGATCGTACGGGTGAATCTGCGCCCCGGCGACGCCTGGGTCCACCTCGACCTCGCCGACGGCACCAGCCTCGCCGCCATGGGCATCCAGCCCGGCATCGGCCGCGACCAGGCCCTGCGCGACGCCCGCGCCCTGCGCGCACTGGCCGAGCAGCATGGCGCCTCGGCCGGCGAACCGAGTCCGTAACACAGCAGCTCTGCCGCGCGGGCCCGGTTCTTGACTACCCTGGAACCCCCGCGACAGCGGCCCGTGACGACCCAAGGAGTGACAACCAAGTTCGATGGACGGACCGTCCGGTAGTACCTGCGCCGCCGCTTTCTTCCGACATCCCGGAGCGGTGGCATGAGCACCTCGTTGCTGCTCCTCGCGGCAGCCTTTGTCCTGATCCTCGCGAACGGCTTCTTCGTCGCCGCTGAATTCGGCCTGGTGACCGTGGAGCGCCCGGCCGCCGAGCGCGCCGCCGCCGAGGGCGACCGCCGGGCCCGCAGTGTGGTCGCGGCCCTGCGCAAGCTGTCCTTCCAGCTCTCCGGCACCCAGCTCGGCATCACCATCACCTCGCTGGTGGTGGGCATGCTCGCCGAGCCGGCCCTCCGCGACCTCCTCACCGGCCCCTTCACCGCGATCGGCATCCCCCAGGGCGCGGCCCCCACGATCGCCGTCGTCGTCGGCATGATGCTCGCCTCGGCCGTCCAGATGGTCATCGGTGAGCTCGTCCCCAAGAACTGGGCCGTCTCCCGGCCGCTGCAGGTGGCCCGTATGGTGGCCGGCCCGCAGCGGGTCTTCTCCGCGGTCTTCCGGCCCGTCAT
Organism: Streptomyces sp. NPDC059373; assembly: GCF_042751495.1. Classification (NCBI taxonomy): domain Bacteria; kingdom Bacillati; phylum Actinomycetota; class Actinomycetes; order Kitasatosporales; family Streptomycetaceae; genus Streptomyces; species Streptomyces sp. NPDC059373. The sequence goes on from NZ_JBHYXC010000036.1 coordinate 47,448, forward strand.
CGAATTCCTCAACACCGCCGCCAACCGGCTGGTCCGCGCCCTCGGCGTGGAACCCGCCGACGAGCTGGCCTCGGCCCGTACGCCCACCGAGCTGGTCTCACTGGCCCGGCACTCGGCCCGGGCCGGGGTCATCGAGCAGGACACGGCCGATCTGTTCGTACGCACCCTGTCGCTCGGCGACCTCACCGCCGAGAACGTGATGACGCCGCGCGTACGGGTCAGTGCCCTGGAGGACACCGCCACCGCCGCCGACGTCCTCAACCTCACCCGGGCGACCGGGCTGTCCCGCTTCCCCGTCTACCGGGAGCGGCTCGACGACACGATAGGCATGGTCAGCCTCAAGGACGCGCTGGCCGTCCCCGCGCACCTGCGGGACCGCACGCCGGCCGGGCGGATCGCCATTACCCCGCTGCTCGTCCCCGAGACGCTGCCGGTGCAGCAGCTCCTGGAGCGGCTGCGCAGCCAGCAGCCGATCGCGGTCGTCGTCGACGAGTACGGCGGCACCGCCGGGGTCGTCACTCTCGAGGACATCATCGAGGAGCTCGTCGGCGAGGTCCGCGACGAGCACGACACCGCCGACATCCCCGAGCTCGCGCCCGCCCCCGACGCCCCCGGCCGCGCCGCCGCCTGGGACGCCGACGGGGCCTGCCGGGTCGACTCGCTCGCCCGGATCGGCCTGCAGGCCCCCGAGGGCCCGTACGAGACCGTCGCCGGGCTGGTCGCCGACCTGCTCGGCCGGATCCCCGCCCCCGGCGACACGGCCCGGCTGCCGGGCTGGGAGCTACGGGTGCGGGACGTCGCGCACCACCGTGCTGAAAGGGTTCGTCTGGTCCGTGCCGGGGAGGTGGCCGAGCGATGAGCGTCCTTCAGCTGTTCTTCGCGGCGCTGCTGGTGCTGGCCAACGGCTTCTTCGTCGGCGCCGAGTTCGCGCTGGTCTCCGTACGCCGCAGCCAGATCGAACCGCTGGCCGCCAAGCACCGGCGGGCCCGCACGGTCCTGCACGGCCTGGAGAATCTGCCGCAGATGATGGCGGCGGCCCAGTTCGGCATCACCGTCTGCTCGCTGACGCTGGGTGCGGTCGCCGAGCCGACGGTGGCGCACCTGCTGGAGCCGGTCTTCCAGGCGGTGCATCTGCCGGACGAGCTGATCCACCCGGCCGGGTATGTCATCGCCCTCGCGGTCGTGGTCTTCTTCCACCTCGTGATCGGCGAGATGGTGCCGAAGAACCTCGCGATGGCCGCGCCCGAGAAGACCGCGATGTGGCTCAGCCCGGGACTGGTGGGCTTCGCCCGGGTCTTCCGGCCGGTCATCGCCGTGCTCGGCGCATGCGCCAAGCTCGTGCTGCGGCTGTTCCGGGTCGAGCCCAAGGACGAGGTCGACTCGGTCTTCACCAGCGAGGAGCTGACCCTGCTGGTCGAGGACGCCCGGCAGGCCGGACTCCTCGACGACGGCGCGCAGGAGCGGCTGGAGGACGCCCTCGAGCTGGGCAGCCGCCCGGTCACAGAGGTCCTGCTGCGGCCGGCCGAGCTGGTCACGGTGGACGCCTCCGTCACGCCGCGCCGGGTGGAGGAGCTGACGGTGAGCACGGGTTACTCCCGCTTCCCCGTCGCCGGGTCCGACGGCGCCTACCTCGGCTACCTCCACGTCAAGGACGTCCTCGACCTCGAGGACACCGACCGCCCCGTCCCGGCCCGGCTCTTCCGGCCCATGGCCACCCTCCGCGCCGAGCTCCCCCTCGACGACGCCCTCACCCAGATGCGGCGCGCCGCGTCCCATCTCGCCGCCGTCTCCGACGCGGGCGGTCGTGTCCTCGGCCTCGTCGCGCTGGAGGACGTCCTCGAAATGCTCGTCGGCGAAGTCCGCGACCCCTCCCACGTCGCGGCTGCGCCGCGGGCCCTGGCGGGGTAGCGGGGCGCGCAGTTCCCACCGGGTTGTGGGAGTACGTTCCGCAAGGCGGAACGGGCTGGCACAACCCGGCCACGGACGCGAGGCCGCCGACGCACCTCCGGACACCCACCGTCGTGGTGCGCGTCCGTCGCCGAGCGCGGCCGGGTTGGGCCAGCCCGTCCCGCCTCAGGCGGACGGCCTACCCCCAACCCGGGGGGGTGCCAGGGTTCCAGGGGCACCGCCCCTGGTCAGTCGGCCGGCTCCGGTGGGGGGAGGCCGGGGCCGCGGCCGGAGAGGACTTCGCCGTAGGCCTGCATGAGGTCGGGGAGGCGGAGGGTGGAGAGGTCGTCACGGCTCGGGGGACCGGAGTAGCCGGAGAGGCGGAGATCCCGGTAGGCGCAGCTCTTCTCGTAGAGGGTGCGCAGGAAGCGGCCGTTGCCGAGCTCGTCGATCCACCCCTGGTCGACGACGTGGCCGGAGATGGCCAGAAGTTCCTCGAGCGCCTCGTCGTCCCAGCGGTCGCCGTTGTCCGCGGCGAGGACCCCGCCGATGCTGGTGAGTTCCAGCGGCCGGTAGCTGGGGAAGTCGACGCGGGTGGTGAAGCGGGAGCTGAGTCCGGGGTTCGCGGCGAGGAGGCGGTCCATGCCCTCGGGGTAGCCGGCGAGGATGACGACGAGGCGGTCGCGGTTGTCCTCGGCGCGTTTCAGCAGCACCTGGAGGGCCTCGTCGCCGTACGCGTCGCCCTTGCTGTAGCCGGAGTTGGAGAGCGCGTACGCCTCGTCGACGAAGAGGACGCCGCCGAGCGCGGAGTCGATGAGCTCGTTGGCCTTGACGGCGGTCTGGCCCAGGAACTCACCGACCAGGTCGGACCGTTGGGCCTCGACGAGGTGGTCGCCGCCGAGCAGGCCGAGGGCGTAGAAGACCCGGCCGAGGATGCGGGCCACCGTGGTCTTGCCGGTGCCGGAGGGGCCGGAGAAGACGAAGTGCCGCTTGGGCGGCTGGACGGGCAGGCCCTGGTGGGCGCGGAGCCGGGCCATCCGCAGTTGGGCGGAGAGGGCGCGCACCTGGCGCTTGACGGGTTCGAGGCCGACCATGCGGTCGAGTTCGGCCAGCGCCTCGGCGAGCAGGACCGGGTCGGGGGCGGTCACCGGGACGTCGGGCGGTATGGGGGTGACGGGGAGGATGGCCCGGTCGCGTACGTTGTCGTCGAAGGGGCCCGAACCGGTGAGCGGGTCGTCGAGGAACTGCCCCGGCGCCGCGGTACCGGGCGGCGGCGGCACGGGATCGGGGTCGGTGAGGGCGTCGGGGACCAGCTGGCCGAGGCCCGCCGTGGTGACGGTGGCGAGGTCGGCACCCTCGTCGCCGAAGTCGTCGGTGTCGTTGATGGCGGCGAGCCGGGCGGCGGTGTCCATGAAGGACGGGTCGACCCGGTGGACCGCCCGGTACAGCGGCAGTGCGGCGGCCGTACGCCCGGTGCCCTCGTAGGCGCGGGCCAGCCAGTAGCGGAGCTCCTTGCGCTGCGGCTGCTCGCTGCGGCACCGCATCAGCGCGGCGGCCAGCAGCGGCTCGGCCTGCCCGCACAGCTCCATCCGGACCCGGGCCATGCCGCCGAAGAGGCCGGCCTCGATGCCGAGCACGGGATCGCCGAGCAGTGGCTCGGTGTGCCGGACCAACTGCTCCCAGTCCTTGACCAGGTAGGCGCGGCAGGCGTGCAGGAAGCGCACCTGCGGATCGGTGTCGATGGGCGGGCACTCCGCAAGGGCCCGGTCCAGCTCGGCGACATGCCGTCCGTCGAGCCAGTGCGAGGCGTGCGCGAGCAGCAGGTCGCGGTCGGTCTCCAGGACCGGCTGCACCCACCAGCCCAGCCAGAACCAGGAGTTCATGGAGCGGCGATGGCGGTTGCGCTGCTCCCCGAAGCGGTCCCGGTGCCGGAACATCTGCAGCAGCGCGGTGGAGGTGTCGGCGCGCAGCGCGTGCAGGCCGAGCCAGGCGTCGGCCATGCCCGGGTCGTGCCGGACCGCGGTGCGGAACTCCTCCTCGGCGTGCGGATAGGCGCCGACGGTGTAGGCGTCGACCGCGCGCGACCAGGCGAGGTCGGCGGGGGAACCCGAGCGTTCCGTACCGAAGTCCATCAGGCCCCCACCAACCGTTCCCCCATGGCCGTCGCCGTCGGCCTGCCCCAACCAGCCCACCGAGAGCGGGAGTTGGCGCCTGGCGTGCCATACACATATACCTGCGACCGCGCCCCGTTCGCATGGTACCCGGGTGACCGGCCGCGCCGAAGAGTGGTGGCTTCGGTGACAGTGTGTTAGGAAAACGGCCCGCAAGAAGCCCATTTGTCCATCGCGGGGCAGAACGAAGCCCCCGGTCACGGGGGAACAACCGGGGGCTTCGCGTCAGGGCGGCGGTCGCTTCCGACCGCGCATTCAGAACGTAAGTCCTGTACGGCCCCTGGGTCAAGCCACCTTGAAGCACTGTCCTGGAGCCTCTCTGGGGCCACAGCGGACCGGCTGCGGACGGTCACGTTCAGTGACGCCTAAGACGTTTCAAGGCTGTCCCATCGGCATCGTGTGCACCTCGTATCCGTACGGTCGCTGCTGCACCAGCAGATCCGCGAAAGGTCGTGACGGGTCCCCGGCGAAGTGCGCTTCCTGCGCCCGCATCCAGCCGTTCCAGAAGCCGGCGAGGTCCGGGCCGTCGCGCAGTTCCCCGCGCGACCGGGCCGTGTCGCGGGGCACGTCGAGCCAGAGCAACCGGGCCAGCCAGGGGCGCAGCGCACGGCGGCCCGCGCCGACGCCCTCCAGCAGCACGACCGGCGCCGGGGGGATGTCGGCGAAGCCGTCGAAGCGGCGGGCGGTCCAGTCGTAGACGCGGTGCCGGGCCGTGGCGCCCTTCCGGAGCGGTTCCAGGACCTCGTCCCGGAGGCGGGCGGTCCAGCCGAACAGCTCGTCGTGCGTGGCGAGATCGTCGAGATGCACGACGGGTGCGCCGCCCAGCGCCCGCGACAGCACGGCCGCGAACGTCGTCTTGCCGGCCCCCGCGTGGCCGTCGACCGCGACCAGCCGCACCGGGCCGCACGACGGCGGCAGCGCGCGCAACCGCTGCGCCAGCTCCTCCAGATCCATCGCGGCCCAGCGTACGACGCGTACGGTGAGGCCTATGACCGACTCCGCCCCCGCCCCCGCCGCCCCGCTCTACCCCGCCGAGCGGCTCGAACTCGCCCGCAAGGCCGCCGCAGGCGCGGGCCTGGACGCCCTCCTCGTCGCCCCCGGCGCCGATCTGCGCTACCTCACCGGCTACCGCGCCCACCTCACCGAGCGCCTCGTGTGCCTGGCCGTCCCGGTGCTGGGCGAGCCGTTCCTCGTGGTGCCCGAGCTGGAGAAGCCCGGGGCGGAGGCTTCGCCGCTGGGCGGGCTCGGCATCGACATCATCGGCTGGGGCGAGACCGACGACCCGTACGCGCTCGTCGCCGGCCGGCTTCCCGGCGGCGTGGAGCGGGTCGCCGTCGACAACCACATGTGGGCCGAGAAGGTCCTCGCCTTCCGCGCCGCCCTGCCCCGGGCCGAGCAGAGCCTGGCCGGCCAGGTGCTGATGGAGCTGCGCATGCGCAAGACCCCAGCCGAGATCGAGGCCCTGCGCCGGGCCGGCGCCGCCATCGACCGCGTCCACCGCCGCATCGGAGAGTGGGTCCGGGCCGGCCGCACCGAACGCGAGGCCGCCCGCGACATCGCCGACGCCATCATCCAGGCCGGCCACGCGACCGTGGACTTCGTCATCGTCGGCTCCGGCCCCAACGGCGCCAGCCCGCACCACGAGGTCTCCGACCGGGTCATCCGCTCCGGCGACCCGGTCGTCGTCGACATCGGCGGCACGACGGACGACGGCTACTGTTCGGACTCCACGCGTACGTACGCCGTCGGCGAGCCGCCCGCCGAGTTCCGCGAGCTGTACGAGGTGCTGCGACGCGCCCAGAGCGCCCAGATCGAGGCCGTCCGCCCCGGCATCACCGCCGAGCAACTGGACGCCGTCGGGCGCGACATCATCACCGCCGCCGGATACGGCCAGCACTTCATCCACCGCACCGGGCACGGCATCGGCCTGGAGACCCACGAGGAGCCCTACATCGTCTCCGGCAGCGCCCGCCCCCTGGAGCCCGGTATGGCCTTCTCCGTCGAGCCCGGCATCTACCTGCCCGGCCGCTTCGGCGCCCGCATCGAGGACATCGCGGTCTGCACGGCGGAAGGCGGCGAGCGGCTCAACCTGACGGCGCGGGATCTGGTCGTCCTGCCGGGCTAGCGTCGTGCCGGGCCGGCGTCCTGCCGGGGCTAGCCGGACTTCGGCGCGAGGACGACCCACACCTGGCCCTTCGCGAAGTTCAGCGGCCGGCCGCCGGTCGTGGTGAAGGCCGTCCCACCGGTGGCCGAGGGCCGCGACCATCTGCCGTCGTACGCGCGGCCGTCGCGGAGCACGACCGCACGGCCGGAGCCCACGGTCTCGCTGTACGGCGACGAGTTGCCCCAGCGGTCGTGGTAGCCGGAGGCCCGTACGTTCACGTACTGGATGACGACCGTCGGCGGCCCGAGCTGACCGCCCTCCGTGGCGGTCTCGGGGCGGCCGTCGAAGGACGCCAGCCAGCGCGACTGCTGGGCGGACCAGTGGAAGGCGACGCGGGCCGAGGGGAAGCGCACCGTCCTGTCCGTGGTGGGGGTGCCGGAGGCCGGGGCGGGGCCGAAGCGGAAGCCGATGTCGTGGGAGGCGGAGGCTGACGGGGCGGCGGCCAGGAGCTCGGCGGGGGCGGCGTAGAGGTTGTGCGGTGCCTGGCGGGCGGAGTCGCGGGTGTAGGCCTGCGGGGCGTGGGCGGGGGAGACGTCGTCGACGGCGGCACGGGCTATGACGGGGAGCAGCTTGCCCTGGGCGCCGGAGTAGGCGAGCGCCGGGCGGCCGAACTGGCGCAGGAGCTCGAGGTCGGACTCGCGGGCACTGCGCACCGGGCCGACCCGGGGCGGGAGGTGGGACGAGAAGACGGCGAGGATGCGGCTGAGGCCGGACTCGACCTCCTCGACGTACACCAGGTCGGCCTTGGTCAGGCCGGTGTGCGGCCGCGCGGCCGCCACATTGTCGATCTTCACCGCCAGCACCGGTGCGGGCGCCCGCTGCGGCAGCCCCGTGAAGGGCGAAGTCGCTGCCGACGGGGACGTGGTGCCCGAGGGGAGCGGGCTCGCGCCCCGGTCGCGGCCGCGATGAGTGACCACGAGGGCCGCCGCGATCACCACGACGGCCAGGATCGCCGCCCACCTGCTCCAGTGCCTGCCTCTGGCCATGCCAACCGTCCCAGTTGTGCATAGATATGCGAGACCCAGAAAAAGAATTGCACGCTGGCTTTACGTCTTCCTAGTATCCGTCACATGGAGCCGAAACCCGAGACCTCCGACCTGACCGCATATCTGGCGGCCGACAGCGTCATCGACCACCACCACCCACTGGTCCGCGAGACCGCAGCCACGCTGCGCGCCGGGGCACCCGAGCTGCATGACTATGCCAAGGCCGCCTTCGAGTTCGTACGCGACACCATCCCGCACTCCGACGACTCCGGAGACCTGCGGGTCACCTGGCGCGCCTCGGACGTCCTGGCCGCCCGCACCGGCATCTGCTACGCCAAGTCCCACGCCCTGGCGGCCCTGCTGCGAGCCGAAGGCATCCCGACGGGCCTGTGCTACCAGTTCCTCGGGGTGGTCCACGGCCTTGTGGCGGTCAGGCTCCCCGGGCACGACCGCTGGGCCCGGCAGGATCCGCGCGGCAACAAGCCCGGCGTGGACGCGCAGTTCTCGCTCGGCGAGGAGCGGCTGGCCTGGGTGCCGGATCCGGCCGAGGGCGAGTTCGACTTCCCGACCCTGTACGCGGCCACCCCGCCGCCCGTGCTGGAATGCCTCCAGCAGGCCACCGACCGGCCGCACTTGTGGCGGACGCTGCCCACCAAGCTCTGAACCCGGCTCCGAATCGCGAAGGCCCACGATGGGTAGGACGCGGCCGGGGTCACCTGCCGCCGCTGGAACTGGCGGCAGGGCGTACGCACCCGGCTCAACGAGGAGTCGGCCAACGCCCTGTTCCTGCCGGAGCGGCTCGGCCCCATGCCGCTCGACACACCGCGCGCGGCCGCCGACAACTCGCCGGCGGCCTGCGCGTGGTCAGCCCGGGGGCCGAGGTGACGGTGTACGAACCGGCTCAGTGAGCCGCTTCGCGGTCCCGGGCCGCCGCTTCCTCCGGGGTGGGCGCGGTGCCGCCGAGGTGGGTGGGCAGCCACCAGGTGTCGTCGGGGCCGCTCGGGCGGCCGCTGTAGGCGCGCTGCGCGTCCTCCAGCAACTCCTGGACGCGCAGCCGCAGGCGGCGGGTGAGCGCGCCCGGCTTCTCGTTCTCCAGCGGGTTCATCTGCTCGCCGACCCGGATGGTGATGGGGGTGCGGCTGCGGCCCAGGTTGCGGGGGTGGCCCTTGGTCCACAGCCGCTGGGTGCCCCACAGGGCCATGGGCAGCAGCGGCACCCCGGCGTCCATGGCGAGCCGGGCGGCGCCGGACTTGAAGGACTTGAGCGTGAACGACTGGGAGATCGTGGCCTCGGGGAAGACACCGATGATCTCACCGGAGCGCAACGCGTCCAACGCGTGCGCGTAGGCGTGCATGCCCTCGGAGCGGTCCACCGGAATGTGCTTCATGCCGCGCATCAGCGGGCCCGAGATCCTGTGCCGGAAGACCGACTCCTTAGCCATGAAGCGCACCAGCCGCTTGGCGGGCAGTACGGTCAGACCGGCGAAGATGAAGTCCAGATAACCGATGTGGTTGCTCACCAGCAGCGCGCCGCCCTTGCGGGGGACGTTCTCCGTGCCGCCGATGTCGAACCGCAGTCCCTGCACCTTGAACATGGTGCGGGCAAGTCCGATGACAGGTGGGTAGACCAGTTCGGCCATGTCGGGGTCCCTGCTCTCTCTTGGGGATGGTGCCCCGGCGGAAGTTACGCGGCCGTAGGTTTCAGGTCGCGGGGTGATCGTGCCCCGTAAACGACTGCCCTGTCACCTGGCGTGCCCGACATTGACCGAGATTCTCATCACTTCCCTCAACTCGACGGCGTGACGCGGCGCAGCAGCAGATACATCTCGCACCCCAGGCAGTAGCCGAACGCCGCGTTCAGGAAGGCGGCCGCCAACGCGGCTCCGGTCGCCGCCATGCCCAGCCACTGCGGCCCCGCGAAGTAGCCGATCAGGCCGAGCAGGGCGAAGACCAGACCCACGGCCTGGGCGAAGCGCGGCGGCGCCGGGTCCTCGGTCTCGGTCGGCGGCCCGAGACGGGGACGTACGACCGTGCGGTAGAGCAGACCGTACGGTGACTTCTGGACCCCGGCGGAGGCGCCGACGGCGAAGACCAGCGCCTGCACGGCCAGCAGCCAGCCGCTGCCGGTGATCAGGACGACGGCCAGGACGACTGCGGTCAGGGTCGCGGCGAAACGCGGGCCCCGGGCATCGATGTTCATACCGGCAATGATTGCGGATCCCTGGGTAGGAAGGACCCGCGGGAATCATTGCGGTCGGATGAACGCTGCACCGGGGCGGGAGGAAAGAGACGAGATGACTGGACTGGTGGTGTGCGTCGTGGTGCTCGCGGCGTCGGGGCTCTACGGCCTGCTGCACCAGCGGCGGCAGGGGAGGATCCGGGTGCGGGCCAAGGACAGCGCCGAGCGGCTCACGGCAGCCGATATCGGCGGGCCGTTGGGGGAGCGGGCGACGCTCGTGCAGTTCTCCAGCGCCTTCTGCTCGCCGTGCCGGGCGACCCGGCGGACCCTCGACGAGGTCGCCGGAATGGTCGACGGCGTACGGCATGTGGAGATCGACGCCGAGGCGCACCTGGACCTCGTGCGACGGCTCGCGATCCTCAAGACCCCGACCGTGCTGGTCCTCGACGGCGACGGCGCGGTTGTGCGGCGTGCCGCCGGACAGCCGCGGAAGGCGGATGTCATCGCGGCACTGGGAGCCGCTGTATGAGCCGTATGACCGTGATCCCACATTCCGGGCCGGTCTTGACGGAGTACGGACTGGATCGTCAGTCTGACGTTATGTCGCGAGACCCCCTTCTGTACGCACGAGCGGATGTCGACCTCGGTCGGCACGCCAGCGCGCGCTGTCCGGGCCAGTGAGCGCCCCAGACGACAGCACGCCGCCTCCGGCACCGCCGCTCCAGAAGGACAATTCCATGACTGCCTCGACCGACATCGGCACGACCACCCTCTTCGACTCGGCCACCTTCCGGTCCGTCTTCCGCCGCCACGCCGCCGGCGTCGCCGTCATCACCGCACCCGGCGCCCAGCCGGTCGGCTTCACCGCGACCTCTCTCACGTCCGTTTCGGCGGAACCACCGCTGCTGTCCTTCGGGATCAGCACCGGGGCGTCCGCCTGGCCCACCGTCTCCGAGGCGCCGTTCGTCGGCATCCACATACTCGGCGAGCACCAGCAGGACGTGGCCGCGACCTTCGCCCGCAGCGGCGCCGACCGCTTCGGGCCGCAGACGGCGTGGCGTACCGGCGCACATGGCGTGCCGCTGCTCGACGATGTCTCCGCCTGGCTGGTCGCGCGCGTCGTCGCCCGCATACCCGCCGGCGACCACCGCATCGTCGTGGCCCAGGCGATCGCCGGCGACCCCGAGGGTCCCGGACGTCCCCTTCTTTACCACCAGGGTGGTTTCAACGCGCTGCGTCACTGAAGCGTCGCCGCTGCCCGGCGTCGGGTACGTCACAGTTCGCCGCGCTTGCATACGGGGAAACAACTGGGTGTACTGGCGAGTAATATATCCGTCGGGGCCCGCCACAGCGTCCCCACCGGGAGCCGCAGCCGTAGGCGCCTATGCTGCCTTTCAGAGGGCAGTCGCCGACGAAGCCGATGCAGTAGGAGTGCAGGCGTGAGCTTGAGGATCGTAGTCGCAGTGAAGTACGTGCCCGATGCCACGGGCGACCGCCACTTCGCCGAGGACCTGACCACCGACCGGGACGCGGTCGACGGCCTGCTGTCCGAGCTCGACGAGTACGCGGTCGAGCAGGCCCTGCAGATCGCCGACGCCGCGGACGACGCCGAGATCACCGTGCTGACGGTGGGTCCGGAGGACGCCAAGGACGCGCTGCGCAAGGCGCTGTCCATGGGCGCGGACAAGGCCATCCACGTCGAGGACGACGGCCTGCACGGCACCGACATCATCGGCACCTCGCTGGTGCTGGCCAAGGCGATCGAGCACGCCGGATACGACCTGGTCGTCACCGGTATGGCCTCGACCGACGGCACCGCCGGTGTCGTGCCGGCGCTGCTGGCCGAGCGCCTGGGCATCCCGCAGGTGACCCTGCTGTCCGAGGTCAAGGTCGAGGACGGCAAGGTGACCGGCCGCCGCGACGGCGACGCGGCGAGCGAGACCCTGGAGGCGTCGCTGCCGGCGCTGGTCTCGGTCACCGACCAGTCGGGCGAGGCCCGTTACCCGTCGTTCAAGGGCATCATGGCGGCCAAGAAGAAGCCGGTCGAGGCCCTGGACCTGTCCGACCTGGGCATCGACGAGGCCGAGGTCGGTCTCGAGGGCGCCTGGACCAAGGTCGAGGACGCGACGGCCCGCCCGCCGCGCACCGCCGGCACGATCGTCAAGGACGAGGGCGAGGGCGGCAAGCAGCTCGCGGAGTTCCTGGCTTCGCAGAAGTTCATCTAGTGCCCCTCCCGGCAAGCTTTGCCCTGTCGCACCGCCCAGCACGCACGCTCGCGGCGTTGGCCAAAAGCCCTGGTAGCTCTCCCCCCAGCCTTCGGCCGGGAGGTACCCCCACCCCCAAGCTCTCGGCTTCGCTCGAGCAGGGGGGACCCCCATCAAAGACTTCCGGCCGCCTTGCGATCGCACGCACCGGACGACGCTCCTTGACGGGCAAACATCGCCGGTCACGGCACTGGCCCTCGGCTGTGCCCGCCGCCCCCTCACACTTTCCGCAGGAGATCGATTCACATGGGTGAAGTCCTCGTCTACGTCGACCACGTGGACGGTGCCGTCCGCAAGCCGACCCTTGAACTGCTGACCCTGGCCCGCCGCCTGGGCGAGCCCGTCGCCGTCCACCTCGGCCCGGGCGCCGACACCGCCGCGCCGGTGCTGGCCGAGCACGGCGCGACCCGGGTCCTGACCGCCGACGCGAGCGAGTTCGCCGACTACCTGGTCGTGCCGAAGGTCGACGCGCTCGAAGCCGCCGCCAAGGCCGTCTCGCCGGTCGCGGTGCTCGTACCGTCCTCCGGTGAGGGCAAGGAGATCGCGGCCCGCCTGGCGCTGCGGCTCGGCGCCGGCATCATCACCGACGCCGTGGACGTCGAGGCGTCCGACGCGGGCCCGGTGGCCACGCAGTCGGCGTTCGCGGCCGGGTTCACCACCAAGTCCCGGGTCAGCAAGGGCGTTCCGGTCATCACGGTCAAGCCCAACTCCGCCCCGGTGGAGTCCGCTCCGGCCGCCGGTGCGGTCGAGCAGCTGGCGGTCGAGTTCGGCGCGCTGGCCACCGGTACGAAGGTCACCGCCCGCACCCCGCGCGAGTCGACCGGGCGTCCGGAGCTGACCGAGGCCGCGATCGTGGTCTCCGGCGGCCGTGGCGTCAACGGCTCCGAGAACTTCCACATCATCGAGGAGCTGGCCGACTCCCTCGGCGCGGCCGTCGGCGCCTCCCGCGCCGCCGTGGACGCCGGCTGGTACCCGCACACCAACCAGGTCGGCCAGACCGGCAAGTCGGTCTCCCCGCAGCTCTACATCGCCAACGGAATCTCCGGCGCCATCCAGCACCGGGCCGGGATGCAGACCTCCAAGACCATCGTGGCGGTCAACAAGGACGCCGAGGCCCCGATCTTCGACCTGGTCGACTACGGCGTCGTCGGCGACCTCTTCCAGGTCGTCCCCCAGCTCACCGAGGAGATCAAGGCCCGCAAGGGCTGATCCGGCTCCCCGTACGACGTAGGACGTACGACCTGCGAAAGGCCTCTGCCCGCAAGGGCGGGGGCCTTTGCGCGCACAGGATCACATGTGAGGATTCGCGGGTGACGAACGAGCCTGCGGGAAGCCGCGGGCGGCTGCCGCTGTACACCTGGTTGCCGCGCGCCGCCGAGGTCTGGTCGGACCCCGGCACCGGAAGTTCCACCACGGCGCCGCGCTTTGTCCTGGCGATGATCCTGATCGGCGGACAGGTCCTCCTCACCGCCGCCACCCCGGTCTGGGGCGCCGCCGCCTCCCTCACCTCCGGCGTACTCGCTCTCGCCGCCTGGCCGTTGCGGCGCCGCAGTGCGCGGCCGAGCGATGACGGCGCGTGGGTGGAGCGCGCCAAGTCCGCCGTACGCCTCATACGCCCCGTCAGGGACCCGGACGGCCCGGTCGTGGCGACCGAGGTCGGCGCGGAGGGCGGAACCGTACTCGACCCGGTGCGCTCCGCGGCCGCGCTGCGGGCAGCGGCGAATCTGCTGATGGCGGCCGGATCCGACCCGAAGGTGCTGCAACTCGTGGGCGCCGACGAACCGGAGGACGAGGAGGACGGGGAGCCGGACGAGGAACAGGGCGAAACCTGGGCCGGGGACTGCCTGCTGCTGCACGACGACAACGCGGCCTTCGTCCTCGAACTCGAAGCCTTCGACGACCCGGACGACCCCCACGACGAGGACGAACGCGAGCGCCAGCGGGCCCTTCTCGACCGGATCGCCGGGACCATCGGCGTGACCGCGCCCGCGCTCCCCGGGCGGCCCGGCGCGATCCCGGACGAACTGCGGATCACCACCGACGACCTGCGCGCCTTCGCCGACGCAGGGCTCGCGACGGCGCAGCGCCTGGAGCAGCAGTTCGCCACGACGGCCGTGGACGGGCCCTCCGACATCGCCCTGGACCTGGGCAGGACCCGCGCCTGGCCGTCCCGCGTCGACGCGATGTCCGTCACCGCGCTGGCCGGCGCCGATCCGGCCCGCATCGCCGCGCTCCTGCGCGAGGACCTGGCTGCCCAGGCCGCTTTGGACCGCGCCCGCGAGCAGCGCGACGAGGACGCCGTCCCGCCGCTCACCAACGAGTGGGAGCGGCGCTGGCACCTCTACCTGGAGCGCTACGCCGCCCGCCCGGCCGCCGCCCAGGATCCGGACGACCTGCCCGCGGAGCAGCCGCGCGCCCTCAGCCTCACAGGTCGGGCCGCGCTGCTTCTGGCCGTCACCGCCGACGGCCCGCTCCGGACCCGGGCGGCCGGTTCGTTCGGGGTGGGAGTCGCGTCCGTCAGTCGCCGTATCCCCTGGCCACGGCATCGTAGGCTGGCTGTGGCAGGGGACCGGGTGCTGCTCGCGATCACGGTCTATGTCGTGCCGTTCAGCCACCTGTGGGTGGGGACGGTCCGTTGACGGCCGCCCGACGCGGGCGCTAGCTTCGCTTCAACGTTTTGTTGAAGATCTGGAGGATGGCACATGGCGCAGGGTGACGCGGTCGGCACATCGCTGGGCGACGCGATCCGGGTCGACATCGGCGCCTCGCTCGCCGGCGTCGACGCGGAACTCGCCCACCGCTACCCCGGGGACCCCGGCACCCGCCAGCCCGTGCACACCGTCTACGTACCCGCCGACGCCTTCGCCGCCGACACCGTACGTAGCTGGGGCGACCAGGCGCTGGCCGCGCTCGACGAGCACGCCCCGGACGCGGAGACCCTGGCCCGGGTCCTCGGCCTCACCGAGGAACTCGCCGGGCCGGTCCACGACCGCGTACGCGCCAAGCTGGAGCGCGAGCCGATCGAAGACCTCCGCATCGACTTCGAGGACGGCTACGGACCGCGCCCCGACGCCGAGGAGGACACCGCGGCCCTCGCGGCCGCCCGGATCGTCTCCGCCGCGGTCGCAGCGGGGAGCGCGCCCCCGTTCGTCGGCATCCGCATGAAGTGCATGGAGGCGGCCGTCCGCGACCGGGGCATCCGCACGCTGGACGTCTTCCTGACCGGACTCCTCGACGCGGGGGGCCTGCCCGACGGGCTGGTCCTGACCCTTCCCAAGGTGACCTTCCCGCAGCAGGTCAGGGCGATGGTCCGGCTCTGCGAGGAGTTCGAGAAGGCGGGCGGGCTCGCCGACGGCCGGATCGGTTTCGAAATCCAGATCGAGACCACCCAGTCCATCCTCGGCCCCGACGGCACCGCCACCGTCGCCCGCCTCATCGACGCCGCCGACGGCCGCGTCACCGGGCTGCACTACGGCACCTTCGACTACAGCGCGTCCTGCGGCGTGAGCCCTGCCTACCAGTCCATGGACCACCCCGTCGCCGACCACGCCAAGGCCGTCATGCAGGTCGCCGCCGCCGGCACCGGCGTCCGTCTCTCGGACGGCGCCACCAACGTCCTCCCCGTCGGGCCCACTTCTCAGGTCCACGACGCCTGGCGGCTCCACTACGGACTCGTCCGGCGCTCACTCGCCCGCGCGTACTACCAGGGCTGGGACATGCACCCCGCGCACCTCCCCACCCGCTACGCCGCCGTCTACGCCTTCTACCGGGACGGCTTCGCCGTCGCCGCCGCCCGCCTGGCCGCCTACGTTGCCAAGGCCGGCGGCGACGTCATGGACGAGCCGGCCACCGCCAAGGCCCTCAGCGGCTACCTGCTCCGCGGCCTCGACTCCGGCGCCCTCGACCCCGCCGAAGTCACCGCCGCCACCGGCCTCGCCCGCCCCGAACTGGACTCCCTGGCGGGACGGCCGGCGGCCGGCTGACCACTGCCGTGCCGCCTGCGGAGGCACCGACCCACCACGAAACGGAACGCGCGCCGGTCTAGGGAGACCTACAGCCAGTGGACGAACGTCTGGTGGGCCAAGACCGACGACGACAGCGGCAACACCAACGTGTGGTTCAGCGACGTCTACATCAAGGGCGGCGACAACGACCAGCCCGTCCCCGGCCTGCCGGTCTGCTGACTCCCGCGCCCGGCCGGGGACCCGCTGGGCGGCAAGGCCCTGTCCGGGGCCTAGGCCGACGGTGCCAGTCCGCGCTCCCGCAGCCACAGCAGCTGTTCGTGGTCCTGGGAGCCCCGGCCGCCGCCGTGGTCGCCGAACTGCCAGACGCGGATGTCCTTCTGGCCCGCATAGCGGTTGTACGCCGCGTAGACGGTGGACGGCGGGCAGATCGGATCCATGAGGCCGACGCTGAACAGCGCGGGGGCGGTCGCCCGGGGGGCGAAGTGGACGCCGTCGAAGTAGTTGAGCGTGGCGAAGACCAGGTCCGGGTCGATGCGCTTGTGGACGCTCAGATAGGTCGCGAGCTCCGGGTACGGGCCCATGTCGGCGGAATCGGCACCGCGCCGGAAGTGGCACAGGAAGGGCACGTCGATCAGGGCGGCCGCCACCGCATCCCCGGCGAGGGCCGCCACCGAGAGGGCCAGGCCGCCGCCCTGGCTGCCTCCGGCGACGACGACGCGGGCCGGGTCGACGGCGGGGTGCTCGCGCAGCACCTCCACGGCACGTACGCAGTCGGTCATCAGGCGGCGGTAGTAGTAGTGCTCGGGATCCTCCACCCCGCGCGTCATGAAGCCGCCGACGTACTGCGGGCCGGGCATCGGATCCGGGTCGGGGGTGTCGTGGCCCTGGCCACGGCTGTCGACGATGAGATGGGCGTAGCCGGCGGCGCTCCACAGCAGGTTCTCGTGGTGCAGGCCCCGGCCGCCGCTGTAACCGATGTAGTTGACCACGGCGGGCAGCGGCGCCGACGCCCCGCGCGGCAACAGCAGCCAGGCCGCGATGGGCTGGCCGCCCCAGCCCGGGAACCGTACGTCGTAGACATCCACCGTGCTGAGCGGCGAGTCCTCGACGAGCCGGTACTCGGCCGGCCCGGCGGCCGCGTCGCGGGCGGTGGCGAGGGTCTTGGACCAGAAGCTGTCGAAGTCCTCGGGCTCGGCTATCGCAGGCCGGTAGGCGCGCAGATCGTCCAGCGGCATGTCGGTCAGCGCCATGATGTGTCCCCTCTTGGTCCCTCTTGATCAGAACGCATCGAATCGTTGCACCAACCAGATGTCAACGCCCCGGCCAAGCCCTACCGGCCGGTGGGGCGCACCCCCTCACGCCGCGGGCGGGATCTCGCCGGAGCCGCGCGCGATGAGCCGGCAGGGCAGCTCGACGCGGCTGGGGGGCCCGGCCGAGCCGTCGAGGCGCCGGAACAGAAGGCGGGCGGCCGTACGGCCGAGCTCGCCGGGATCCTGGGCGACGACGGTGACCGCGGGGCGCAGCAGATCCGCCAGTTCGAAGTCGTCGAAGCCGACCAGGGCGACGGGGTGCCCGGGCCGGTCGGCGAGAACGCGGACCGCGGTCACCGTGATCCGGTTGTTGCCCGCGAAGAGCGCGGTCACCGGCTCGGGCCCCGACAGCATCCGCTCGACCTCCGCCCGCACGTGCTCGGGGGCGGTCGACCCGGACGAGATCCAGCCGTCGTGCACCGGCAGGCCCGCGGCCGCCATCGCCTCGCGGTAGCCGCGCAGCCGTTGGGCGGCGGTGTGGATGTGGGGCTGGTCGCCGATGAAGCCGATGCGGCGGTGCCCGTGGGCGATGAGGTGCGCGACGCCGTCCCGCGTACCGCCCGCGTTGTCGCTGAGGACGACGTCCGCGTCGATGCCGCCCGCGGGACGGTCCACGAAGACGGTGGCGACGCCGGCCGCGATCTCGGGCTCCAGGTAGCGGTGGTCGTCGCTGGCCGGGACGATCACCAAACCGTCGACGCGCCGGGCGCAGAAGGCCAGTGTCAGCTCCTGCTCGCGTTCGGCGTTCTCCGCGCTGGAGCCGGTGAACAGCAGGGTCGAGTGGGCGCGGGCCAGGTCCTCGACGGCCCGGCTGAGGGGGGCGTAGAAGGGGTCGGCCAGGTCCTCGAGGACGAGTCCGATGCTGGCCGTACGGCCTTTGCGGAGCAACCGCGCGCTGTCGTTGCGGCGGAAGCCGAGCGCGTCGATCGCGGCCTGGACGCGGGCGATGGTGTCGTCGGTGACGCCGGGTTCCTCGTTGACGACGCGCGATACGGTCTTGAGGCCGACGCCGGCCCGGGCCGCGACGTCCTTCATGGTGGGGCGGGCAGTCCGCGCGATATCGGTCACGGGCGGATCCTAGGGGCTGGACAACGTTGTCAACAAAGGGTGAGACTACCGCCATGCGTACCGAATCCACCGCCGAGACGCCTGCCGCGTCCCGGCCGTCCGTCACGTCCCGACCGCTGATCGCCGCCCTGGACATCGGCGGCACGAAGATCGCCGGTGCGCTGGTGGACCCCGGCGGCCGGCTGCTCGTACGGGCCCTGCGGCCGACCCCGGCCCGGGAGGACGGGGACACCGTGATGCGGGCCGTCGGCGAGGTGGTCGCCGAGCTGCGCGCCGACCCCCGGTGGGCGGCGGTCGTGGCGGTCGGCATCGGGAGCGCCGGCCCGGTGGACGCGTCGGTGGGCACGGTCAGCCCGGTGAACGTACCCGGGTGGCGCGGCTACCCGCTGGTCGGCGGGGTGACGGAAGCGGCCGGAACGCTGCCCGTCGTCCTCACCGGCGACGGGGTGGCCATCGCCGCCGCCGAGCACTGGCTCGGCGCTGCCCGTGGCTACGACAACGCCCTGTGCATGGTCGTCTCGACGGGCGTCGGCGGCGGCCTGGTGCTCGGCGGGACCGTGCATCCCGGGCCGACGGGCAACGCCGGGCACATCGGCCACATCAGCGTCGACCTCGACGGCGACCTCTGCCCCTGCGGCTCGCGCGGCTGCGTGGAACGGCTGGCCAGCGGGCCCAACATCGCCCGCCGCGCGCTGGATTCGGGCTGGCGGCCCGCCCCGGGCACCGAGCCGACCGCCGCCGCCGTGGCCGACGCGGCCCGGGCCGGCGACCCGCTGGCCCTCGCCTCCTTCGACCGCGCCGCCCAGGCACTCGCCGCCGGGATCGCCGCGACGGCGACCCTGGTGGAGCTCGGCGTGGTCGTCATAGGCGGCGGCGTGGCCGCCGGGGCGGGCCCGCTGCTCTTCGACCCGCTGCGCGCCCACCTCGCCCGCTACGCCACGCTGTCCTTCGCCTCGGGCTTGAAGGTCGCACCGGCCGAACTCGGCACGGACGCGGGCCTGGTCGGCGCGGCCGCCGCTGCGGCGCAGGCGCTGGGGCTGACCGCGTTCACTCCTGGGGGCTGAGCGCCGCCACCAGCTCGGGCAGTTGGCCGGTGGCCGCCGCCATGGCGAAGTGGTCGTGGTAGTCGCGCGATTCGACGATGACGCCGTCGCGGACCCGCACCACCTGCACATTCGAGGCGCGGAAGGTCCGCCCGGTCGCCACGACCCGGCCCTCGTAGTCGAACTCGGCGATCACCACCTCGGGGTCGGTGGTCTCGTGGACGATCCGGTCGCCGGCGACCTGCAAGGCGAAGAACCCTTCGGCCGCCCCGAAGTGCTTACGGATCGTCTCCCGTCCCTCGACGTGTTCGGCTTCCGGCTTGGCGAGGGGGATGTCGACGACGACGTCCTCGGCGTACAACTCGTAGAGCTCCGTCCAACGTCCTTCGGAGATGCGCTGGTGGAGCTGGTCGAGGACCTCGCGGGGTGACAGGGTTGCGGGCATGGCTGACCTCCAGAGTCCGGGATAGAATCGGAGTCATGACTCCGGTAATCAGATTCGGACTGACCACTCCGTTTGTCAAGGGTGACCGATGACCGACACCAAGCCGCTGCGCGCCGACGCCGCCCGCAACCGTGCCCGCATCCTCGACGTCGCCGACGCGGTCTTCGCCGAGCGCGGCACCTCGGCCTCGACCGAGGAGATCGCCAAGGCGGCGGGCGTGGGCATCGGCACCGTGTTCCGGCACTTCCCGACCAAGGAAGCGCTCCTGGAAGCGGTGTTCACCGCGCATCTGCGCCGCCTCGCGGAGCAGGCCGAGGCGTTGTCGGAGGCCAAGGACCCCGGTGAGGCCTTCTTCGGCTTCTTCGCCCTGATCGTCGAGCAGTCCGGCGCGAAACGGGCCTTCGCGAACGCCCTCACCGACGCCGGAGTCGACGTTGGCCGGGCCCACACGGAAGGCGCGGCCGGGCTGCGGGAGGCGCTGGAGCTGCTGCTGCGACGGGCCCAGGAGGCGGGCGCCGTACGGGACGACATCGGGCTGCCCGAGCTGATGGCGGTCCTCGTCGGAGCCTCGCTCGGGGCGGAGCAGGCGGGCGCGGACCCGCTGGTGCGGGCCCGCGCCCTGGAGGTGGTGATGGACGGTCTCAGGCCGCGCAGGTGATCTTGGCGTCCGCCCAGTCCGCGTGGTCGCTGTCGAGGCCGTCGCCGCCGTCGGTGACGACGAGCCGGAAGGTCTTCGCCCCGGTCAGGTCGGCGGTGAGGGCCTGCGCCGGATCGGCGTTGGTCAGCACGCCGGTCGAGGCGACCAGCGTGTCGTCGGCCCAGACCTGGAAGGCGACGGTGCCGTTGGCGCCCTTCTCGTCGTCGACGCCGACCTGCGCGGAGAAGGTGTCGCAGCGGGCCCCGGCGTAGTACTCGATCGTGCTGAGCGCGTGCGCCCCGAGGCCCTTGGCGTAGACCGTGCCGCCGATGGTGATCGGATGGCCGTCGCCTGCGTCGCTCTCGCCGACGCTGGTGTCCTTCTCGACCGGTCCCCATCCGTTCGTCGCGCTCATCCAGGTCAGGTCGCTGACGTACGAGGTGCCGCCAGGAGGCGGTACGACCACGTAGGCGACGGTGGCGAGTTCGGACCGGGCCGCGACGCCGGTGGGTGAGCGGTAGGCGGCGGTGAGGGTGAGATCGTATGCGCCGCTCGCGGTGCCGTCCGGTGCGGTGACAGTCCAGGAGGTGGTCAGCTCTCTGCCGGTGGCCAGGGCGGCGGCCTTCGTGGGCGAGGTGGCCTTGACCCGCCACCCCTGGGGGCCGCTGAGGGTGACGTTGACGGACGTCGCCGGCGTGCGGCCCAGGTTGGTGGCCGTCGTCGTCAGGGGCGCCGGAGTCCCGGCCTCGACCAACGGTGCCTCGCTGACCCCGGCTTCGACGGCCGGCGGGTAGGAGGCCCAGTGGCGGTCGGCCGAGATCCGGTAGAGCACGGTGCCGTGAGCCGGGACGGTCGCGGAGACTGCGCCCGCGGTGTTGTAGTTCTTGTGCTGCCACAGGTCGCGGAGCTGGTAGGCGGACCTGCCGGGCAGCCCGACGGCCGATGCGGTGGTCGCGATGTGCTGCGGCCGGCTGGTCTCGTTGAAGAGCGCGACGGCACGGCTGCCGTCGGCCAGCTCCTTGCTGATCACCCAGCGGCCGTCCTCGGACGAGACGACTGTGCCCTGCTTGCCCAGGGTGTCCTGGTCGACCGCGATGACGTCGCGGTTGCCGATGATGTCGTACGTCGCCTGGGTGGCGCTGCGCAGATCGGAGCCGATGAGCAGCGGTGCCGCCATGATCGACCAGAGGCTGAAGTGGCTGCGGTACTCGGTGTCGGTCATACCGCCGTTGCCGACCTCCAGCATGTCGGGGTCGTTCCAGTGGCCGGGGCCGGCGTAGGGGGCGAGCGGGGCGTTCTGCTTGAAGATCGACAGCATGCTGGACCAGTTGTCGCTGATGTCGCCGGTGGTGCGCCACAGGTTGCCGACGTCGGAGGCCCAGGTCCACGGGGAGTTCGAGCCCCATTCGCAGATGCTGTAGACGATGGGCCGGCCCGTTGTCCTGGAGGCGGCGGCGAGCGCGTCGCGCATGGTGGTGTAGCGCTGGACGGCGTCCACGCCCTGGTTGTTGCAGTTGTCGTACTTGAGGTAGTCGACACCCCAGTCGGCGAACTGCTGGGCGTCGCTGTACTCGTGGCCGAGGGCGCCGGGGAAGCCGGCGTCGTTGCAGGTCTTGGTGCCGGCGCTGGTGTAGATGCCCAGCTTCAGGCCTTTGGAGTGGACGTAGTCGGCAACGGCCTTGATGCCGTTGGGGAATCGCACGGGGTCGGGGACCAGCTTGCCGTCGCTGTCGCGCTGCGGGAGGGCCCAGCAGTCGTCCAGGTTGACGTACTGGTAGCCGGCGGCCTTGAGGCCCTTGTCGACGAAGAGGTCGGCGATGCCCTCGACCATCGTCTCGTTGAACTCGGCGCGGCAGTTGGTCGAGTTCCAGTTGTTGAAGCCCATCGGCGGTGTGAGCGCGAGCCCGTTGTCGAGCAGGGGGGTCGCGTCATCGGATGTGCCGGCGGTCGCGGCCGTGGTGGCGGTCGCGGCGGTGGCGGGGACCACCAAGGCCGCCGTGCAGAGCAGTGCGGCGGCCAGGATTCCGGTGACTCTTCGAGCGGCTCGTGGACCTGGAATGCGGATATGCAGATCGCGCATGGTTCCGGTGCCTCCGTCCTCGCAGGATTACGGAACGTCATGTCCCTGTCATGCGTATACGATCGTTTACGGTAGATGCTGTTTGAGGTTGTTGGAAGGGGTCGGTGGCAACTGTTCGATATGCCGTCAGGACCCTTGACAACCTGCACTGTTGGGGGTGAGAGCGCTTCGCTAGCGTTCGTTTGTGTGCAGTTGGGTTTGGCCCGGCTGACCCCCGGCTGACCCTGCGACAAGGCCGCCGCGTTTGCCGAAGGCGATGATCCGGGCAATTCGTAGGGGGCTACGGAAGAGGGGGCACCGTGATCGTCTGGCTCAACGGCACCTTCGGCGCGGGCAAGACCAGCGCGGCACGCGAACTGCTCGACCTGATACCGGGCAGCCTGCTCTACGACCCGGAACTCATCGGCAGCGGGCTGCGGCTGCTGCTACCGGAGAAACGGCTCGGGGAGGTCTCGGACTACCAGGACCTGCCGTCCTGGCGGCGGCTCGTCGTCGACACGGCGGCCGCTCTGCTGAGCGAGGTCGGCGGCCCGCTCATCGTGCCGATGACGCTGCTGCGGCAGGACTACCGCGACGAGATCTTCGGCGGCCTGTCCTCCCGGCGGATACCGGTGCGGCATGTGCTGCTGCACGCCGAGGAAACGATCCTGCGCGAGCGCATCGCGCAGCGCGAGGAGTTCCCCGGCGACCCCGAGGCCAGCGCCTCCGTACGCACCTGGTGTCTGGGCCACCTCGCCGCCTACGCGGAGGCGCTGCCCTGGATCACCGCCGACGCGCACACCATCGACACGGGCGCCCTCGACTCGCGCCGGACCGCCGAGCGGATCGCCGAGGCGGTACGGGCGGGGGAGGGGGCCTGCGACATTGTGCAGACCCCCGAGCCGACCGCCGAGACGCTGGCGGCCGGCGTGCTGCTCTTCGACGAGCACGACCGCGTGCTCCTGGTCGACCCGACCTACAAGCCCGGCTGGGAGTTCCCCGGCGGTGTCGTCGAGCGGGGGGAGCCCCCGGCGCGGGCCGGCATGCGCGAGGTCGCCGAGGAGCTCGGCCTCGAACTCCCCACCGTCCCCCGGCTCCTGGTCGTCGACTGGGAACCGCCCAATCCGCCCGGCTACGGCGGCCTCCGCCTGCTCTTCGACGGCGGCCGGCTGCGCGCCGCCGACGCCGAACGCCTCCTGCTGCCCGGTGCCGAACTGCGTGGCTGGCGCTTCGCCACCGAGGACGAGGCCGCCTCGATGCTCCCCCCGGTACGCCTCTCACGCCTGCGCTGGGCCCTGCGAGCCCGCGAGCGCGCCACCGTCCTCAACCTCGAAGCCGGCGTCCCGGTCGGCGATTAGGGCCTGTCTTGTGGATCTCCGCGGCGTCGCGTGCCCTGGCACTGGGGGCACCTCCCAGCCCCCAGGGCTGGGGGAGCTCGCGGCGTTGTCGT
>NZ_JBHYXC010000037.1:0-70906 GCF_042751495.1 Streptomyces sp. NPDC059373
CCAGCCCCCAGGGCTGGGGGAGCTCGCGGCGTTGTCGTCAGTCAACGACGTCCCCCAGCCTGGCGGCTGGGAGGTGCCCCCACCGCGTCGCTTCCCTCCTCCGCCTTGCGATCACAGGCGCCAGACCCCGCTCCTTCTCCCACGGAGATCCACAAGACAGACCCTAGAGCCTGTCCGGCGCCGCGGGTGCACCGCCCGCGAGGTTGCCGACGCACTTTCTGTTATCCACTCCACGCCCTGTTCGTCTCCGACTCGGGGCCGGTTCATCAGGGGCGGGCCCAGGTGCACGGGAGAGGGTGACGGCATGCGCAGGGACGTACGACCCGCCGCCGCGACGGTCGAGGCGGCCCGCGAGGGGGACCGGCAGGCAGGGGACACCCTGATCGCCGAGAGCCTGCCGCTGGTCTACAACGTGGTCGGGCGGGCGCTGGACGGGCGCCCCGAGGTGGACGACGTGGTCCAGGAGACGATGCTGCGGGTCGTCCGAGGCCTGGGCGGACTCCGCGACCCGGCGGGCTTCCGCCCCTGGCTGGTCGGCATCGCCATGCAGCAGATCCGCGACCGCTGGCGCGCTCGGCAGGCCCAGCCGGTCTTCGAACTCACCGGGACGCCGGCCGGCCCGGCCGGCGCCGGGAGAGACTTCGTGGACCTGACGATTCTGCGGCTCGGCCTGTCCGGGCAGTGCGCCGAGGTCGCCGTGGCCACCCGCTGGCTGGAGCTCGCGGACCGCGACGTCCTGTCCCTGTGGTGGCTGGAGGCCACGGGCGAGCTCAGCCGCTCCGAACTCGCCGCCGGTTGTGGCGTCACCCCGCAGCACGCCGCCGTGCGCGTCCAGCGCATGAAGGCCCGCCTCGACGCGGCCCGCAGCGTCGTACGGGCGCTCGCCGCGACTCCGCGCTGCGGTGCGCTGGCGGGGCTGCTCAGTTCCTGGAACGGCGTGCCGTCCGCCCTGTGGCGCAAGCGGATCGCCCGCCACACCCGCGAATGCCCGCTCTGCGCGCGGCAGTGGGACGGGATGATCCCTGCCGAGGGACTGCTGGCCGGCCTCGGCCTGGTGCCGCCGCCGACCGGGTACGCCCCGCCGGGGCCGCCCGGTGCACCGGGTGTCGGCCATGCGGTGGCCGTGGCCGGCTGAGCGGGCGCAGGGCCCGTCATGCCAGGGCGCGTACGACCGTCGCGATCGGCGGCCAGGCCCACTGGCCGTCACGCGCCACCAGGAAGTGCCGCCGCCGCCCCACCAGCGGATCCAGCGGCCGGAACACCACGTCCTCGCGGGACCGCTCGACCCCCGACTCGGCCAGCAGCGCGACCCCGAGACCAGCGCCGACCAGCAGATTGACCAGGTGCAGGCTGTCCACCCGGTGGACGATACGGGGTGTGAAGCCGGCCAGCGCGCACACCCGCTGGACCAGCTCGTCGTCGTCGCTTCCCCGGGAGTTGGTGATCCATCCGGCGTCCGCGAGCCGCCGCAGCCGCGCGAGGGCGACGGTCGCGTCGGGCCCCGGGTCGTACGGATGCCCGGCGGGCAGCGTCAGCAGCATCGGCTGCTCGGCGATCTGCCGGACGCTCAGCCCGGTGGGCACGGCGCGCGGCACCAGGCTGTAGTCGTAGACCAGGCCGAGGTCCAGTTCCCCGGCGAGCAGCAGCTCCAGGATCTGCTCGGGCTCGTGCTCGTACATCCGCACGTCCAGGGCCGGGTGCTGCCGGCGCAGCCGTACGAGAGCCGGTACGACCAGCGGCTCGGCGGCGCTCGCGAAGCTGGCCAGCCGCACCCGCCCGGCGGGCCCGGCCGTGCCGCCGCCGCTCAGCTCTGCGCGAGCCTCCTCCACGCGGGCCAGAATGCCCACCGCGTGCTCCACCAGCCGCTCCCCGGCCGGGGTCAGCCGGACCCGCCGGCCCACCGGGGCGAGCAGCCGGGCGCCGACCTCCTGCTCCAGGACGGCGAGATGCTTGGAGACCGCCGACGTGCCGTAGCCGGTGCGCTCGGCGACGGCCGCCATCGTGCCGAGCCGGCTGAGCTCGACCAGCAGACGCAGCCGGCCGAGGTCGGGGAGCTGATCCTCAATCATCCACCAATAGTAGACATTGCATCCGCCAATGACGCGTGGACAGACATGGACACCAGGCGATCCAATGGCCCGGTGACGACGACAAGCACCGCTGTGACCTCCCCGAACGCCGCGCGCAGGATGCCCGCGGCGGTGCTCGTCCTCGCCGCCATGACCGTCCTGCACACCGGCAGCGCCCTGACCACCGAGCTCTTCGACGACATCGGCGCGGCCGGCACCACCTGGCTCCGGGTGACCTTCGCCGCGCTCCTGCTGCTCGCCTTCACCGGCCGCTCCCTGTGGCGGGCGCTGCGGGCCGCGCCGCACCGGGACGTGATCGCGGTGGTGCTGCTCGGCGCGGTCAGCGGCGGCATGATGCTGCTGTTCTCCGAGGCCGCCGCCCGCATACCGCTCGGCACCGCGACCGCCCTGGAGTTCCTCGGCCCGCTGGTCGTCGCCGTCGCCTCCCTGAGCCGCCGCCGCGAACTCGCCTGGCTGCTCCTTGCCGTCGGCGGCGTGCTCTGCCTGACCTCGCCGTGGCAGAGCGGCGCCAATGTCGCCGGCATTCTCTTCGGCATCGGCTCCGGCGCCTGCTGGGCGCTCTACGTGATCGGCACCCAGCACGTCGGCAGCCGCTTCAAGGCCCAGCACGGCCTGGCGCTCTCCCTCACCGTCGCCGCCGTCTTCACGGCGCCCTTCGGCGCGGCGGGTGTCGTCGCCGACCCGAAGTGGGGGGTGATCGCCGCGGTGGCCGGCATCGCCGTCCTGATGCCCCTGGTGCCCTTCCTGCTGGAGATGCAGGCCCTCCAGCGCATCGGCAAGACCGCCTACGGCACCCTCGCCGGCCTCGAGCCCGCCGTCAGCCTCCTCGCCGCCATGGTCCTGGTCTCCCAGACCCCGACCGCCCTCCAGGCCGTCGGCACCGCCCTCGTCGTCACCGCCGGCATCGGCGCCGCCCGGGGCGGGAGCCGGTCCACCGGAGGCCGTGAGGTCAGCCGACGTTCGTCGAGTACGCCGTCGTGTCCAACTGCGCCTTCCCCGTGAAGACTTCGGTGCCCGCCTCCACGCTGCTCAGGTAGTCGGTCTTCGAGACCAGACTCCGGCGCACCAGCGCCTGAAGGAAGTCGTCCAGGTTGAAGTCGACGGACGTGGTGTTGCCGACCCGTACGAACGAGTACACGTTCCAGCCGATGTTGCCGACGTACAGGTCCCAGTAGGCGCCCGCGATCTTCACCCGCTGCTTCTTCGTGCCGAGTGGGCCCGCGCCGCCGTTCTTGTCCAGCCAGACCATCACCTCGTGCTTCGGCGTGCTCTGCCAGTCCGTGTCGGCGGTGTCGTGCAGCCACAGGTCGTACGCGACGTTGTAGACGCTGTCCGTGGAATCGGTGACCTTGAAGGCCCACGTGCTCTTCACCGGAGTCCTCGCCGACAGCTTCACCGGGAGACCGGTGTCCTTCGACTTCCACCCCCAGTGCCAGCCCAGCACGCTGCTCGCGTACGACTTCACGGCGTTGCTCTGGCCCGACCACTCGTAATTTGTGCCCCAGCCGATGGTGTTCCCCGAGCGGTACGAGTCCCACACGCAGGACCAGCCGGTGCCCTTGTCCGAGCCCCATGTGTTGTTGTTGATCCAGTACTTGCCCATGGTGATCGACTCGTACGCCGCGCAGCCGCTCGCGGCCTGGGCGCTGTCGGCGGACGAGTCGATCGCGTACACCGTCCCGCCGCCCAGCGCGGCGAGGGCGACTGCGGCGGCGGTGAAGCGCTTACGGGTGACCCGGTGACGTCCGGCGGGGGCAGGCATGGGGTGGCCTTTCGGTTCGGTGACTTACGCCCCCAGGTCGCCGCCGGTCGCCGAAAGGTTGCTTCGCCCGGACGTGGTGCCGTGGCGACGTCGTGACGTGGTCGACCCGGACGTGGCCGGCTCAGACGTGGTCGACCAGCCGCCACGTCGCGTCGACCCCCAGGAACCGCGCGAGGTCGGCGACCTCCTCGTCCACCCCCGCCCGCGTGGCGGCGGACAACCGCCCGCCCAGCGGCTCCACCCGCACCTCCATGCGGCTCGCGCCGCGCCATTCGTGCCGCCAGGTCGCGGCCACGGCGCCGTCCGCCAGCACGCAGGGCATGAGCAGGCCGCCGCCCGTCGCGATCCGGGTGGCGAAGGACGGCGAGAGCAGCAGGTCGCGGTCCCGGTAGCCGAGCAGGTAGGGGTCGAAGTGGCCGGTCAGCCGGACCGGGAGCGGGCCGTCCGGCGGGGCCGAGCCGGCGCCGGCCCACAGCGGCTCGCCGCCGGGCCCGTGCACCGGGGTCAGCCGCCCGTCCCCGGCGGCCGCCCGGACACCGCGCCGGGCCTGGCCGAGGGGCAGTCCGGACCAGCGCGCGAAGTCGCCCTCGCCGACCGGCCCGTACGCCGCCGCATGCCGCGCCGCCAGCTCCGCGAGGGCCTCGTCGCCGGCCAGGTCCGGACCGCCGACCCCGCGCAGCCACTCCTCCCGCAGTACGTACGTCGCCTTGTCGCCGGCCGCCTCCGGGCCCCGGCACACCAGGCCCGACCCGGCCGCGTACAGCAGCAGGTGGGCGGGCGCCTGGCTGCGCGGGTCGAGGACGATCCCGAACTCGCCGAGCCGGGCAACCAGTTCGTCCCGGAGCATGGGCGGCTGCCCGGCCAGCGCCTTCTCCAGGGCGGGAAGCGCGCGTGCGCAGGTCTCGTCGTCCAGGCCGAGCTGCTGCCGCCTGCCGCGCTGCGAGTCGGCGACGCGCCGCCCGAGCAGCCCGGTCATCCAGCGCGCGTCCTGCGCAGGGACGGCGTGCAGGGTGCCGCGCATCAGCCAGGTCCGTACGACGGCCGGGCCGTCGGGTCCGGCCGCGCAGGCGGCATCCATGGCGGCGGCGGTGAGCCCGGCGCTGCGGACCCGCAGTTGCAGCCGGCAGGCCTTGGCGTCCTGCGCCTGGAAGGCCGCGGCCCGGCGCGTGGCCTCGGCGGCATCGCGTGGGCGTGGACCGGCGAGTCCTTGGGCCCGCAGCCGCATGGCCCGTACGTCGGCGGCGGTCAGCATCTCCACGACTGCCATCCTGCCGGACCGGGCCGCTTGTCACCGAGCGTTCACCGGGGCGTGGCCCGGTATCGGTACGGCGGACGCCGGCAGAGCGCAGAAAGGAGGAGAACGGAACAACAGCGAAAAGGAGGTGGTCCCCGATGGCGGACTTCTTCACTGCGATGCTCGGCAAGGCCGCCCTGGCGCTCCTGGAAGCGCTCGTCCTGCGCCTCCTCATGCAGCTCTGGACCGCCTACGCGCGCTCGCAGCGCGCCACCACGGCCGCCGCCTGACCCGGCGCGGCACCTGCTCTACGCCCTCTACGCCCTCTGCGCCCCGTCGCCCCGCCCCTTGCCCCGGGCCACGACGGTGGCCGCGCCGATGGCCAGCGCGACCGGCCAGTCGACCGCACCGGCCAGCGCCAGCGCACCCAGACCACCGTAGAAGGCGAGCTGCCTCGGCGGCGGCAGGGGCGGCAGGTGGGAGGTGATCACATGGGCGTTGGCGGTGAGGTCGCCGGGGGTGAAGTAGGGGATCGGCACGTCGGTGTGGGCGGTGTGCATCCGGACGGCAGGGGTGCCGCCGGACTGCGAGCGCTCCGTCCGGCGGGCTGTGGACGCCTTCCGGGCGGCCGTCTTCCTGCGCTGTGTCGTCTGGCTGCGCTGTGTCGTCTGGGCCGAACGACCCGAAGCGGTCCTCCGCCCGGTCTCTGCGGTGCTGGACATGTCGCCTCCTCGTTGCTGCCTCACGGAGGGCGGTATGCGGTCCGATGGGCTCCGCCTACCGCACGTGAAGTGCAATAAACCCCAGATATCAGGCATTTACTCCCAAAACTGGGGTAGCCGGACAGCTCTGCCACGAACCAGGAGCGGTGGTGAGGCGGTGCGAGTCCCGGGAGTCGGATTGCTGCGGGCCGCGGCACGGCCCGCGATGGGTGTGATCGGACTCCTGGCCGGGCCGGCGCCCGAGGGTCGGGCACGTGTACGGACCTTCGAGGGGCGCGCGCATGTCGCGATGCGCGGGCTGGGCGCGGACGGCGGGACCAGGGCCGCCGCTGCCGCCGAGGCCGTCGAGCAGCGCCTCAAGGAGCTGTCCGGTGTCCGCTGGGCGGCCGTGAACGCCGTTCTCGGCGTCGTCGTGGTCGCCACCGAGGGCGAGCCGGCCGACGAGGACACGCTGCAAGCGCTGATCGACGTCGTCGAGGCGGTCGAGGAGGCGCACGGGGCGGAGGGCCCGCTGCCCTCCCACCCGGTGTCCCCCGCACCGGCCGGGCGGGCCGCCTGGGCCCTGGCGACCCAGGCCGCGGCCCTGCCCTTCGCCGTCGCCGGGCGACTGGTCAGCATGTCCCCGCTCCCTGTCGAACTCGCCTCCCTCATCACCGTCATCGACACCCAGCCCAGACTGGTGCGCCTCGTGGAGAACGCCGTCGGCAAGCGGAACGCCGGCCTGGTGATCGCCGGTCTCAACGCGGCCGCCCAGGCAAGCTCCGGCGGCTTCCTCGGGCTCGGCGTGGACGCCGTCCGGCACGCCGTGAACACCGCCGAACTCGGCGCCCACCGCACCGCCTGGAGTGCCGCGGAACCGGACCTCGCGGGCGCCCCGCACCACGCCGGCGCCGCCTGGGAGGAGCCGCCGCCCCGCGAGACCCCGCTGCGGGACGGCCCGATCGAGCGGTACGCGGACCGGGCGGCCCTCGTGGCGGCGGCGGCGTTCGCCGGGGCCCTGGCCGTCACCCGGCGCCCGGCCGGCGCCCTGAGCGCGGCCCTCGCCGCGATCCCCAAGGCCCCCGGGCTCGCCCGCGAAGGCTTCAGCGCCACCCTGGGCGGAGCCCTCGCGCACAGCGGCACGATCGTCCACGACCCCGAAGCACTGCGCCGCCTGGACCGCATCGGCGTCGCCGTCCTCGACTCGGCGGCGCTCACCACGGGCTCGTACGTCCTCGCCGACCTGGTGGCCCTCGACGAGGACGCCCCCGGCGGCCGCCTCGCCGCCACCGCCCACCGGCTCTTCGACCCGGGCCGCCCGGACCGCGTGAGCGGGGACGGCGACTGGGCGCTCGGCCCGGTCGGCCGGCTCGGGCTGCGCGGCCGCACCGGCGCCCGGGCCCGGGCCCGGCTGGAGCGCGAGGGCGCCGCCCACGTGCTCGGCCTGGCGGAGGGCAACCGGCTGCTGGCGGTGGTCAGCGTGGTCCCGGAGGTGCACGACGCCGCCGAGGCACTGGTCGCCGCCGGCCACCGGGCCCGACTGCGGGTACTGGCGGCCGGGCCCGCCGATGCTGCCGCCGCCCTGGTGCCCGGAGCCGATGACGTCGTGCCCGGCGGGCCCGAACTGGCCGTGTCCGTACGGCGGCTGCAGAAGGACGGCACCGGGGTCCTGCTGCTGTCCCGGCACCGGGCGGCCCTCGCGGCGGCCGACGTCGGGATCGGCGTCAGCGCGGCGAACGGGGCTCCGCCCTGGGGCGCCGACCTGTACGCCGGGGACGATCCGGCCAGGGCGGTGGTGGTCGTCGAGGCCTGCGGCACGGCCCGCACCGTCGCCCGCCGCGGCGTCCGGCTCGCCCAGGGGGCGGCGGGGCTCGGCAGCGCGGCCACCCTCGCCCGGCGTTCGCCCCGGCTGTCCGCGCGCAGCCTCACCGCAGTCAACGCTGCCGCCGGGCTGGGCCTGGCCTACGGCGCCTGGTCGGCGGCGGAGCTGCTGCGGCGCCCCCCGGAGCGGCCTTCGGCGCAGCAGCCCTGGCACACGATGACCCCGGAGACCGTA
The DNA here is from genome assembly GCF_042751495.1 of Streptomyces sp. NPDC059373. Lineage (NCBI taxonomy): Bacteria > Bacillati > Actinomycetota > Actinomycetes > Kitasatosporales > Streptomycetaceae > Streptomyces > Streptomyces sp. NPDC059373. Next base: position 7,844 of record NZ_JBHYXC010000037.1, read on the forward strand.
CTCGCCAGAACCGGCAGCACCGAACGGGGCCTGACCGACCGTCAGGCCGACGACCGCACCGGCCCGTCGGACGACCGGGACCGCCATCCCTCCTTCGCCCGCGCGGTGGTGAAGGAGCTGGCCAATCCGCTCACCCCGATCCTGGCCGGCGGCGCCGCCCTGTCCGCGGCGGTGGGCGGTGTCCTGGACGCCGGCATCATCCTCGCGGTGACCGGCCTGTCCGGGCTCATCGGCGGCACCCAGCGGCATGTGACCGACCGCGCCGTCGAACGGCTGCACCAGCGCTCGGCGGTGTCGGCCCGGGTCGTCCGCGACGGGCAGGGGCGCACCGCCGCGGCTGAGGACCTCGTCGTGGGCGACATCGTCAACCTGGCCACCGGGGACGTCGTGCCGGCCGACTGCCGGCTGCTGGAGAGCCACGGTGTCGAAGCGGACGAGTCCGCACTGACCGGCGAGTCGATGCCGGTCGCCAAGGCCGTCGAACCGGTCCTGGCCGCCGACCTCGCCGACCGTACGTCCATGGTCTACGAAGGCACGTCGCTGGCCGCCGGCCGGGCCCGCGCGGTCGTGGTCGCGACCGGCGAGGCCACCGAAGCGGGCCGGGGCGCTCGGGCCGGCCGGGGCGCGCCCCCGCAGGTCGGCGTGGAACGCCGGCTCGCGCAGATCTCCCGGTCCACGGTGCCGGTCGCGCTCGGCTCGGCCGGCGCGGTGGTGGTGGCGGGGCTGCTGCGTGGGCGTCCGGCCCGGGAGACCGTCGGCGCGGGCGTCGGCCTGGCCGTGGCCAGCGTCCCCGAGGGGCTGCCCTTCCTCGTCTCGGCCGCCCAACTGGCCGCCGCCCGGCGCCTGTCCGAGCAGGGCGTACTCGTACGGGACCCGCGCACCATCGAGGCGGCGGGCCGCGCGGACGTGCTGTGCTTCGACAAGACCGGAACCCTCACCAAGGGCCGTATCGATCTCGGCGCCGTGGCGGTGGACGGCCGCAGCGTCCCCCTCGACCGGCTCGGACCGCAGGAGCGGGCAGTACTGGCGGCGGGCCTGCGGGCCACCCCACGGCCGCGCGGCAACGCCAAGCTGTCGCACTTCACCGACCGCGCCGTGGTCGCCGGCGCCGAGACCGCGGGCGTGGCCCGTGACGCGGGGGCACGGGGCTGGCGGCGCAGCACCAGCCTGCCCTTCGAGCCGAGCCGCGGCTTCCACGCCACCCGGGGCCGCGGCGGCAAGAGGTCGCTGCTGTCGGTGAAGGGCGCGCCGGAGGAGGTGGTCGAGCGCTGCGCGACCCGCGGCGGCGGGCCGCTGGACCGGGCGGCCAAGGACCGGATCCTGGTCGAGGGCGAGAAGCTCGCCGCCGAAGGCCACCGGGTCCTGGCGGTCGCCGAGCGCGAAGGCGCACCCGGCGGCAAGCTCACCGACGACGCCGTGGACGGCCTGGACTTCCTCGGCTTCCTCGCCCTCACCGACCAGGTGCGGGGCACCGCCGCCCGCTCGGTGCGCCAACTCGCCGAGGCGGGCGTGCACATCGTCATGATCACCGGGGACCACCCGCAGACCGCCGAGTCGATCGCCCGCGAGCTGGACGTCCTCGACGGCGGCCAGGTGGTCACCGGCGCCGAACTCGACGCCCTGGACGACGACGCCCTGGACGAACTGCTGCCGCGCGTCGGCGTCGTGGCCCGCGGCACCCCCACCCACAAGGTCCGCGTGGTGCAGGCCTTCCAGCGGCTCGGCCGCACCGTCGCGATGACCGGCGACGGCGCCAACGACGCGCCCGCCATCCGCCTCGCCGACGTCGGGATCGCGCTCGGCGGACGCGGCGCACCGGCCGCCCGCGCGGCGGCGGACCTGGTGGTGACCGACGACCGGCTGGAGACCATCCTGGCCGCGCTGACCGAGGGCCGGGCGATGTGGGCCTCGGTACGGGAGGCGCTGGCGATCCTGGTGGGCGGCAACCTGGGCGAGATCGGCTTCACGGTACTGGGCGCCACCGTCACCGGCACCTCGCCACTGACGGCCCGTCAACTCCTGCTGGTCAACCTCTTCACCGACCTCGCCCCGGCCATCGCCGTCGCCCTGCGCCCGCCTGCCGAGGGCGCGGCCGAGCGCCTGCTGCGGGAGGGCCCCGAGGCCTCTCTCGGCACCGCGCTCACCGACGAGATCACCGTACGGGCCCTCGCGACCGCCCTCGGAGCCGGCCTGGGCTGGATCGCCGCCCGCGTCACCGGTCGGGCGGTCCGGGCCCGCACCGTCGCGCTGGCCGCCCTGGTCGGTTCCCAGCTCGGCCAGACCCTGCTGGTCGGCGGTCGCAGCCCGGCGGTGCCGGCCGCGTCGGTCGGCTCGATGGCCGCGCTGGCGGCGGTGATCCAGACGCCCGGCGTCAGCCAGTTCTTCGGCTGCACTCCGCTGGGCCCGGTCGCCTGGACCATCGCCCTGGGGGCGGCCACGGCGGCCACGGCGGGCTCGCTTCTCCTCCCGCCGGTGGCCGGGCGGGTCCGTACGGGGGTGGAGGCGCTGCGGTCCCGGGGCGTGGGCGTGGGTGTTGCTACCGCACCGTCCACGTGAAGCGCGCCTCGCGCCGCTCCAGGTAGGCGGCCACTCCCTCCGCCGTGTCCTTTGTGCCGTCCGCCTGGCGGGCCCAGTGTTCGACGCGGGCCGGATCGAGGTCCGGCGCGGCGAACTCCTTGGCGGCGGCCTGGGTGAGCAGGGACCGCGAGGCCAGCACCCCGGTGAACTCCTCGACGCGGTTGCCGAGAGCGCCGTCCGGCAGGACCTCGTCCACCAGGCCCGTGCGCAGTGCCCGCTCGTGGCCGATCAACTCGGCGGAGAACAGCAGGTACTTGGCGGCGGCGGGACCCACCAGGGCGACCAGCCGCCGGGTGGAGGACGCCGCGTAGACGATGCCGAGTCTGGCCGGGGTGACCCCGAACCGGGAGCCCTCGGCGGCGAAGCGCAGATCGCAGGCGGCGGCGAGCTGGCAGCCGCCACCGACGCAGAAGCCCCGGATGGCCGCGACCGTGGGCTTGGGGAAGGCGGCGAGCGCCTCCTCGGCCTCGACGGCCGCGCCCTGCGCGAGGGCGGAGCTCGCCGAGTCCCGCAGGTCCGTGATGTCGGCGCCCGCGCAGAAGGTGTCCCCGGCGCCGGTGAGTACGAGCACCCGCACAGCGGGGTCGGCCGCGAGCGAGTTGAGCAGGCCGGGCAGGTCGCGCCACATGTCCAGGGACATGGCATTGCGCTTCGCCGGATTGCTGATGGTGATCGTCGCGGTGGATCCGGTCACATCCAGCAGCAGAGGCATGCCCGAATCCTATCGGGCGATCTTGGAGGGCCGATGAGGGGCCGATGAGGGGCCTGCGAGGGGCCGATAAGGGGGTGAGCAGGGGCTTAGCTGAGTGAATCGGGGTATATCACCATAAACAAGGCAAGGAGACGGGCATGGCCACGTTGAGGGCGCATTACAGGCATCCCAAGCGGCCGGAGGCCCAGCTCAGCCGCAGCTTCGGCTGGGTGGCCGCGCTGGGCGTGATCCTGGTCATCGGCGGTGTGGTCGGCCTGCTGTACGTGGGGTTCGCCACCTTGACCACCATGATCCTTTTCGGCTGGCTGCTGCTGGTCGGCGGCATCGTCGGCCTGTTCCAGGCCGTGCAGAACCGCCACTCGAACTTCTTCTGGCTGGCCCTGGTGGTGGCGGCCCTCAACATCGCGGCCGGCGTCATCGTCATCCGGTTCCCCGAGGTCACGGCGGCCGCGCTCACCATGTTCATCGCGCTGCTCTTCCTCACCGGCGGGATCTTCCGGCTCTTCGGCGGCCTGGTGGTGCGGGGGCCGCAGATGGTGTGGACGATCGTGCAGGGCGCGATCGGCATCCTGCTGGCGGTGCTCGTGCTGGCCCACTGGCCGAGCAGCAGCCTGTACGTCATCGGGACGTTCGTGTCCCTCACGCTGCTCTTCGACGGGCTCGGGCTGATCTCGGCCGGAATCGGCGGACGGCGGATCGTGAGCATGGTGACCGAGGCGCGCACAGCCACCGAGGAAGGGTCCTTGCACACGGAACAAGGGCACCATCGGCGATCGGTGGAGTGACAGGTTCGCTCGGATGAGACCAAAGCCGGTCGAAACTTGCGGATTTCCGGTTAGGGGCTCGGGGATGTCCCCTTCGCTGCCGACACTCGATCTGTGAGGCGGATCCTGTCGTCGCCCGGAGGGGCGCGCGCGGGGACTGCGGGGAGCATCGCGCGAATGCGAGGGTGAATGCCGCCATGGAGGTCCGCGGGAGCGTCCCGCCCGAACCGGTGCCGACTGCGGCCCCGGCCAACCCGCGCCCGTACGAGGGTGCGTGGCGTTTCACCGCCCCCGCGCTGGACTCCTCGGTGCCGCAGGCCCGGCATGCCGTACGGGATCTGATCACCGACCGGGAGGTCCCGGTCGACGAGGTGCTCATGCACGGCCTGCTGCTCATCGTGTCGGAGCTGGTCACCAACGCAGTACGGCACGCGGCCCTGCTCTCCCCGGAGATCGTCGTCGAGGTGGCCGTCGGCACCGACTGGGTGCGGGTCGCCGTCGAGGACAACCACCCCTACCGCCCCAAGGCCCTGCAGGCCGACAGTGCCGACACCGGCGGCCGGGGGCTGCTGCTGGTCAAGGCGATCACCGCCGAGGCGGGCGGGATGTGCGACGTCGAGCACATCGCATCCGGCGGCAAGGTGGTCTGGGCCGCGCTCCCGCTACCGGCGAGCGCGACCCCGTAGGGCCGGCCGGACTACCAGCCCGCGTCCACCGTCAGCTCCCGGATCCCGGGCAGCGCGGCCTCCAGCACGGTCGGGAACCAGGCCGAGAACGGCCCGGTCTCGCGCAGCTCCTCCAGGTCGACCGGCGTGACGAAGGCGGTCTCGCCGATCTCACCCGGGTCGGGCCGCAACTGCTCGCGCACCAGGCCGACGAAGAGGTGGTTGTACTCCTGCTCCACCAGGCCCGACGCCGGGTCCGGGTGGTTGTAGCGGACCGTACCGGCCTCGCGCAGCAGCGCGGGCGGAGCGCCCAGCTCCTCGGCGGTACGGCGGGCGGCGGCGGCGAAGGGCGGCTCGCCGGGGTAGGGATGACCGCAGCAGGTGTTGGACCAGACCCCGGGGGAGTGGTACTTGCCCAGCGCCCGGCGTTGCAGCAGCAGTCTGCCCTCGTCGTCGAAGAGGAAGACCGAGAACGCGCGGTGCAACCGCCCAGGTGCCTGGTGTGCCGACAGCTTCTCGGCCGTACCGATCGTCACGCCGGTCTCATCGACCAGTTCGAGCAGGATCGGGGCGGAAGAGCCGTTGGCGGAGGGGTCTGCCGCGGGGGTACCGGGCCGGCCGGTGGCGGGACTGGTTGGCATGGCCATCCTTTGAATCGACGACAAGTCCTCAGTCTGCCTCACGCACCCGCTGTCAATGGCACAGCCGCGCCTCGTGCTCCGCGTGCCCGGCCGGCTCCAGCTGGAAGGTGCAGTGCTCCACGTCGAAATGATCGCCGAGGCAGCCCTGCAGGTCGTGCAGCATCTTCTCGTGCCCGACCGAATCCAGTGCGTCCTGCCGCACCACCACGTGCGCCGACAGCACCGGCATTCCCGAGGTGATCGTCCACACATGCAGGTCGTGCAGCCCCTCCACGCTCGGCAGCGCCAGGATGTGCGAGCGCACCTCGGCCATGTCCACGTCCTTCGGCGCCGCCTCCAGCAGGACCTCCACCGCCTCGCGAAGCAGCTTCCACGTACGCGGGACGATCATCAGCCCGATCAGCAGCGACGCCACCGGGTCGGCCTGCAGCCAGCCCGTCGTGATGATCACCACCGCCGCCACGACGACCGCGAGCGAGCCGAGGGCGTCGGCCATGACCTCGAGGAAGGCGCCCCGGACATTCAGGCTCTCCTTCTGGCCGCGCATCAGCAGGGTCAGCGACACCCCGTTCGCGACCAGCCCGATCAGTCCGAAGACGATGGTCAGCCCGCCCTGGACCTCAGCGGGGGCGATCAGCCGGCGCACCGCCTCGTAGAAGATGTACGCGCCCACACCGAACAGCAGCACCGCGTTGAGCACCGCCGAGAGGATCTCCGCCCGGGCGAACCCGAAGGTGCGGCGCTCGCTGGGCGGGCGGTTGGCGAAGTGGATCGCCACCAGCGACATGGCGATGCCGGCCGCGTCCGTGGCCATGTGACCCGCGTCCGCCAGCAGCGCCAGCGAGCCGCTGACCACACTGCCGACGACCTCCGTGACCAGCACCAGCAGAGTGATGCCCAGTGCCACCCGCAGCCGCCCCCGGTACGCCGCCGCGGCCGTCCCCGTCACGTCGGGCGCCGGTGCGTGCGTGTGCGAGTGCCCTGCCCCCATGCCTGTTGGCCCCTTCCGGTCCCGTCCCGGCGGATACCCGGCCGGGCGAGTCCCAGTTAAGCCCCGTCACTCGCCGTAGGCAACTCTGCAGTGAAGACCGTTGTCATGTGCGGTGACCTGCGGTGACCTGCGGTGATGAACGGTCGCCCGGCTCAGCCGCGGCGGGCCTGCGGGTGGTGGAGCAGCCAGCCCTGCCAGGCGGACTCGACCATGTCGCGCGGGCCACGCGCGGCGGACCAGCCGAGCTCCTTGCGGACCAGCTCGGAGGAGGCGACGACACGCGCCGGATCGCCGGGACGGCGGGGGGCGACGGCCGGCTCCACGTCCGCGTACCCCGTGACGTCGAGGATCAGGTCGATCAGTTCGCGCACCGACACGCCCTCGCCGCTGCCGATGTTGACCGTCAGGTCGGTGGCCGAACCCGGTTCGGCCTGCTCGGTCAGCTTCCGGGCGGCGGCGAGATGGGCGTCGGCGAGGTCCTCGACGTGGATGTAGTCGCGGATGCAGGTGCCGTCGGGCGTGGCGTAGTCGTCGCCGAAGATCTGCGGGACCTCGCCACGGGTTAGGCGGTCGAAGACGATCGGGACGATGTTGAAGACCCCGGTGTCGGACAGCTCGGGGGAGGCGGCGCCGGCCACGTTGAAGTAGCGCAGGCAGGCCGTGGAGATGCCGTGCGCCCTGCCCGCGGCGCGGACCAGCCACTCGCCGGCCAGCTTGGTCTCGCCGTACGGGCTGAGCGGAAGGCAGGGGGTGTCCTCGGTGACCAGGGACACGTCGGGCATGCCGTAGACCGCGGCGGAGGAGGAGAAGAGGAAGCGGCGGACGCCGGCCGCTGCGACGGCCTCCAGCAGGGTGCCGAGGCCGCCGACGTTCTCGCGGTAGTAGTACAGCGGCCGCTCGACGGACTCCCCGACCTGCTTCCTCGCCGCGAGGTGGACGACGCCGGTCACGCCGTGCTCCGCGATCACCGCGTCGAGCCGCTCCCGGTCGAGTGTGGAACCTGTGACCAGGGGCACTCCGGCCGGGATGCGCTCGGCGATGCCGGCCGAGCCGTCGTCGTACGCCACCACGTGCTCTCCGGCCCGGGTCATCGCCCGGACCACGTGCCCCCCGATGAATCCGGCCCCGCCTGTGATCAGCCACGTCATGCGGTCACCCTATCGGCGGGCGTGAGGCATCGTTTGTCCGGACGCTCCCGATCCCCCATGATGATCAACGCCGACCGCGCGACGATGAAGCGAACGGGTGGTGAACAGAAGTTCTCAGGAATCCGATAGCCTTCCCGCTCATGCCCGCCCATCTGGCGGAAAATCTTCGCAGTTCCAGGGAGTGAGTCCGTCTGTCGACCGCCATCCTCACCGGGCCGCCGGTCGCGGCGTCGCCGATCGAGGGCGACCTGCGCACCCTCGGCTTCGACGTGCTTCACGCGGACGGCCCCGGCGCCGTCGCAGCACAGCTGGCCGCGCTCCCGGCAGGGGAGCGCGTCGCGCTCGTCGACCCGCGCTTCGTCGGCCATGTCCACGCCCTGCGGCTGGCACTGACCGACCCCCGCTTCGACGCCGCCGCCGTCCCCGGAGCCCTGTCCGCCCAGCCCGCCGCCCGCCTCGCCCTCGCGCGGGTGCTGGCCGACCTGCCGGGTGACGCCCCGGTGGACGAGCTCGCGGCACGCCTGGACGCCGAAGGCACCCCCGTCCACCGGCCCGAGCTGGGTGTGCTGGTCGCCGCGGTGCCCACCGGTGAGGCCGAGCGCGAGAAGGCCGCGGCCGCGGTGGCGGACGTCGACGACGAGGCCGTACGGCTGCGCAGCGCCGTGAAGTCCCGGGACGGCTTCTTCACCACGCACTTCATCAGCCCGTACTCCCGCTACCTCGCCCGCTGGTGCGCCCGGCACGGCCTGACCCCCAACCAGGTCACCACCGCCTCCCTGCTGGTCGCCCTGGTCGCCGCCGCCTGCGCGGCCACCGGTACCCGCCCCGGCTTCGTCGCCGCCGGCGTGCTGCTCATCGCGTCGTTTGTGCTCGACTGCACCGACGGGCAGCTGGCCCGCTACTCCCTGCAGTACTCGACGCTCGGCGCCTGGCTCGACGCGACCTTCGACCGGGCCAAGGAGTACGCCTACTACGCGGGCCTCGCGCTGGGCGCGGCCCGCTGCGGCGACGACGTATGGGCCCTGGCGCTGGGCGCGATGGTGCTGCAGACCTGCCGCCATGTAGTGGACTTCGCCTTCAACGAGGCCAACCACGACGCGACGGCACTCGGTGAATCGGCGGGGTCCAGCCCCACCGCCGCACTGTCCGACCGGCTCGACAGCGTCGGCTGGACGGTTTGGCTGCGCCGGATGATAGTGCTGCCGATCGGTGAGCGCTGGGCGCTGATAGCGGTGCTCACCGCGACCACCACACCGCGCATCACCTTCTACGTCCTGATCGTGGGCTGCGCCTTCGCGGCCTGCTACACCACCGGCGGCCGCCTGCTGCGCTCCCTTGCCCGCAGGGCCACGCGCACCGACCGCGCCGCCCTGGCACTGGCCGAGCTGGCCGACTCCGGGCCGCTGGCGGAGGGCGTCGCAGCCGCGCTTCGGGGGCCCGCCCGGCGCCTGCCGGCCTTCACGGCCCCGGCGGTGGCGCTGCTCGGCGCCGGCGTGATCATCGCCACGTCGGCCTTCGCCCCGCGCGGCAGCTGGTGGCCGGTCCTGGCCGCGGCCGGATACGTACTCACCTCGGGCCTGGCCGTCGCCCGGCCCCTGAAGGGCCCGCTGGACTGGCTGGTCCCGCCGGTCTTCCGCGCCGGCGAATACGCCACCATCCTGGTACTGGCGGCCGTCTCCCAAGTGAACGAAGCGTTGCCCGCCGCTTTCGGGCTGGTGGCCGCCGTCGCCTACCATCACTACGACACGGTGTACCGCATTCGCGGCGGTACCGGGGCGCCCCCTCGGGCTCTGGTACGCCTTGTCGGCGGACAAGAGGGCAGGGCGCTGGTGGTGACCGCAGCCTCCGCCGCTCTGGCGGGCGGCTCGGGCCTCACCGTCGCCCTGACAGCCCTGGCTGTCCTGCTGACGGTGGTGGTGCTCACCGAGAGCATCCGCTTCTGGGTGTCCTCGCAAGCACCCGCAGTACACGACGAAACAGGAGAACCCGCATGATCGGCCTCGTGCTGGCCGCCGGCGCCGGACGGCGTCTGCGCCCCTACACCGACACCCTGCCCAAGGCCCTGGTGCCGGTGGACCCGGCGGGACAGGGGAGCACCACCGTCCTCGACCTCACCCTCGGCAACTTCGCCGAGGTCGGCCTGACCGACGCTGCGATCGTCGTGGGCTACCGCAAGGAGGCCGTGTACGAGCGCCAGGCGGCCCTGGAGGCCAAGTACGGCGTCAAGCTCCACCTCGTCGAGAACGACAAGGCCGAGGAGTGGAACAACGCGTACTCCCTGTGGTGCGCCCGGGACGTCATCAAGGAAGGCGTCATCCTCGCCAACGGCGACACCGTCCACCCGGTCTCCGTCGAGCACACGCTGGTCGCCGCCCGGGGACAGGGCCAGAAGATCATCCTCGCCCTCGACACGGCGAAGAAGCTCGCCGACGAGGAGATGAAGGTCATCACCGCCGACGGCGCGGGCGTCCGGCGCATCACCAAGCTCATGGAACCGGCCACCGCGACCGGCGAGTACATCGGTGTGACCCTCATCGAAGCCGACGCCGCCGCCGACCTCGCCGACGCGCTGAAGGCCACGTACGAGCGCGACCCGCAGCTCTACTACGAGGACGGCTACCAGGAGCTGGTCAACCGCGGCTTCCAGGTCGACGTCGCCCCCATCGGCGAGGTCTCGTGGGTCGAGATCGACAACCACGACGACCTCAAGCGTGCCCGGGAGATCGCGTGCCTGTACTGACGAGGCTGATCCCCTCGCCGGTGGTCGTCGACATCCGGGCTGGGGCCCTGAACGAACTGGCCATCCTGCTGGCCGACCAGCGGATCTCCAGCTCCGGCAAGCTCGCCATCGCGATCAGCAACGGCTCCGGCGCCAAGCTGCGCGAGCGGCTCGCCCCCGCGCTGCCCGGCGCCGACTGGTTCGAGGTCACCGGCGGCACGATCGACGGTGCGGTCAAGCTCGCCGACGCCATAAGGGGCCGGCGGTACGACGCGGTCGTGGCGCTCGGCGGCGGCAAGATCATCGACGCGACGAAATACGCTGCCGCCAGGGTCGGCCTTCCCATGGTCGCGGTCGCGACGAACCTGGCACACGACGGCCTCTGTTCGCCGATCTCGACCCTGGACAACGACAACGGGCGCGGCTCCTACGGCGTGCCGAGCCCGATCGGCCTGGTCATCGACCTGGAAGTGATCCGCGAGGCACCGGTCCGCTTCATCCGCTCCGGCATCGGCGACGCGATCTCCAACATCTCGGCCATCGCGGACTGGGAGCTGTCCCACCGTGAGAACGGGGAGCCCATCGACGGCCTGGCCGCCGCCATGGCCCGCAGCGCAGGCGAGGCAGTGCTCCGGCACCCCGGCGGCGTGGGCGACGACTCGTTCCTCACGACGCTCGCCGAGGCCCTGGTGCTCACCGGTATCGCGATGTCGGTCAGTGGCGACAGCCGCCCCTCGTCCGGCGCCTGCCACGAGATCAGCCACGCCTTCGACCTGCTCTACCCCAAGCGGGCCGCCGCCCACGGCGAGCAGGTCGGCATCGGCGCGGCCTTCGCGATGTTCCTGCGCGGCGCCAAGGAAGAGGCCGGCCTGTTCGCCGAGGTGCTGCACCGCCACGGGCTGCCGACCACGCCCGGCGAAATCGGCTTCACCGAGGGCGAGTTCGTCAGGGCCGTCGAGTACGCCCCACAGACCCGCCCAGGGCGCTTCACCATCCTGGAGCACCTGGACCTTTCCACCGACGAGATCAGGGACGCATACGCCGACTATGCCAAAACCATCAGTAGCTGAGCTGCGCCCGGTCGTTCACCCCGGCGGTATCAAGGACCGGCGCAACGGTGAGCACTGGGCCGGGCGCCTGTACATGCGAGAGATCTCGCTGCGGTGCACCCGGCACCTGTTGAACTCCCCGCTCAGCGCCAACCAGTACACCGGCCTGATGATCCTCGCCGGTATAGCGGCCGGCGCCGCACTGCTGATCCCCGGCCTCGCGGGGGCGGTGCTCGGCGCCCTGCTCATCCAGCTGTACCTGCTCCTGGACTGCGTGGACGGCGAGCTGGCCCGCTACCGCAAGCAGACCTCGATCACCGGCGTCTATCTCGACCGGGTGGGCCACTACCTGTCCGAGGCGGCTCTGCTGGTCGGGTTCGGCATGCGCGCGGCGGACATCTTCCACCAGGACGGCGGCTCCACCCACTGGGGCTGGGCCTTCCTGGGCACGCTCGCCGCGCTCGGGGCGATCCTGATCAAGGCCGAGACCGACCTGGTGGACGTGGCCCGCTCCCGCAGCGGTCTGCCCGCCGTGGAGGACGCGGCGTCCGCGCCCCGCTCCTCCGGCCTGGCGCTGGCCCGCAAGGCCGCCGCCGCGCTGAAGTTCCACCGCCTGGTGGGCGGCGTCGAGGCCTCCCTGGTGATCCTGGTCGCCGCCATCGCCGACACGATCCACGGCGACCTGCTCTTCACCCGGATCGCCGTCACCGCCCTGGCCGCGATCGCCGTACTGCAGACCGTGCTGCACCTCGTCAGCATCCTGGCATCGAGCAGGCTGCGGTGAGCGCGCCGTCGGGGACCCAGCAGCTCAGGCTCGGGGCGGTGATCATCACCATGGGCAACCGTCCCGAGGAGCTTCGTGACCTGCTGGACTCGGTCGCCAAGCAGCACGGACCCGCGATCGAGATCGCCGTGGTCGGCAACGGCTCCCCGCTGCCCGAGCTGCCGGCCGGCATCCGCACCGTGGAGCTGCCCGAGAACCTGGGCATCCCCGGCGGCCGCAACGTAGGCATCGAGGCCTTCGGGCCCGGCGGACGGGACGTCGACATCCTGCTCTTCCTCGACGACGACGGGCTGCTCCCCAACGAGGACACCGGCGAGCTGGTGCGCCAGGCCTTCGCCGCCGACCCCGAGCTGGGCATCATCAGCTTCCGGATCGCCGACCCGGAGAGCGGCACCACCCAGCGCCGGCACGTCCCCCGGCTGCGCGCCGCCGACCCGATGCGCTCCTCGCGGGTCACCACCTTCCTCGGCGGCGCCAACGCAGTCCGTACGTCGGTCTTCGCGCAGGTCGGCGGCCTGCCGGACGAGTTCTTCTACGCTCATGAGGAGACCGACCTGGCCTGGCGGGCCCTCGACGCCGGCTGGTTGATCGACTACCGGTCGGACATGGTCCTGAACCACCCCCTAACCGCCCCCAGCCGGCACGCCGTCTATCACCGCATGGTGGCCCGCAACCGAGTGTGGCTGGCCCGCCGCAACCTGCCCTGGCCGCTGGTCCCGGCCTATCTCGGCACCTGGATGCTGCTCACCCTGCTCCGCCGCCCGTCCAGAGCGGCTCTGAAGGCGTGGTTCGGCGGATTCCGGGAAGGATGGACCACCCCGTGCGGTCCTCGCCGGCCGATGAAGTGGCGTACGGTGTGGCGCCTCACCCGACTGGGCCGACCCCCGATCATCTGACAAGCTCGATCAGAGAGCATCGGCGCGAACCCGGGCCCGTACCGGACGCGCCACTAGAGGACGAAAGTGTCAACTGTGAGCGAGACAACGCACGACGGTGCGGTCGCCGTCGGTGCCGAGCCGGCGCCCTCGGCCGACACCGGACCGTCGTCGGCCGAGCTGGCCGCCAAGTACGGCCTCGCGGTCAGCGGCGCCAGGCCGGGGCTGGGCGACTACGTACGGCAGCTTTGGGCGCGACGGCACTTCATCTCCGCCTTCGCGCGGGCCAAGGTGTCCGCCCAGTACACCCAGGCCAAGCTGGGTCAGCTGTGGCAGGTCATGACGCCGCTGCTGAACGCGGCCGTCTACTACCTGATCTTCGGCCTGCTGCTCCACACCGACAAGGGCGTCGACAACTTCATCGCCTTCCTGGTCACCGGCGTCTTCATCTTCACCTTCACCCAGACCTCGGTGATGTCCGGCGTGAAGGCCGTCTCGGGCAACCTCGGGCTGATCCGGGCGCTGCACTTCCCCCGGGCGTCGATGCCGATAGCGTTCACCCTGATGCAGCTCCAGCAGCTGCTGATGTCGATGCTGGTGCTCTTCTCCATCGTGCTCATGACCGGCGAGGTCCCCACCTGGTCCTGGCTGCTCACGATCCCCGCCCTGTTCCTGCAGAGCGTCTTCAACGCCGGTCTTGCCCTGGTCGTGGCCCGGCTCGGCAGCAAGATGACCGACCTGGCCCAGCTGATGCCGTTCATCCTGCGCACCTGGATGTACATGTCCGGCGTCATGTACAGCATCAGCCACTTCGCGGCCGGCGCACCGTACTTCGTCAAGCTGCTGCTCGACGTGAATCCGGCCGCCGTCTACATCGACCTGATGCGCTTCGCGCTCATCAGCACCTACACGGCGGCCCAACTTCCCCCGCACATCTGGGTCATGGCCATCGGCTGGGCGCTCGTCGCGGGTGTCGGGGGCTTTGTCTACTTCTGGAAGGCCGAGGAGCAGTACGGTCGTGGCTGAGTCCCCGAACGAGAAGATCCCCACCGTCATCGTCGACGACCTCCACATCGTCTACCGGGTCCATGGCGCCGGCGGTGCCAAGGGCGGCGCGGTCACCGCGCTCCGGCGGATCGTCACCCGCCAGGGCAACCCCAACGTCCGCAAGGTGCACGCGGTACGCGGGGTCACCTTCACCGCGTACCGAGGCGAGGCCGTCGGCCTCATCGGCTCGAACGGCTCGGGCAAGTCGACGCTGCTGCGGGCCGTCGCGGGCCTGCTGCCCGCCGAGAGTGGCAAGGTCTACACCGAGGGCCAGCCGTCGCTGCTCGGCGTGAACGCGGCCCTGATGAACGACCTGACGGGCGAGCGGAACGTCATCCTCGGCGGCCTCGCGATGGGCATGACCCGGGAGGAGATCCGCGACCGCTACGACGACATCGTCGACTTCTCCGGCATCAATGAGAAGGGCGACTTCATCTCCCTTCCCATGCGCACCTATTCGTCCGGCATGGGGGCCCGCCTGCGGTTCTCCATCGCCGCGGCGAAGAACCACGACGTCCTCATGATCGACGAGGCCCTCGCCACCGGCGACCGCAAGTTCCAGAAGCGCTCCGAGGAACGCATCCGCGAGCTCCGCAAGGAGGCCGGCACGGTCTTCCTCGTCAGCCACAACAACAAGTCGATCCGTGACACCTGCGACCGCGTCCTCTGGCTCGAAAAGGGCGAACTCCGGATGGACGGCCCCACGGAAGAGGTCCTCGAGGCGTACGAGGAGTTCACCGGCAAGTGAGGGCCTCTTTTTCGAGGGCCCGGTTCGCCTCCGAGAGCTACCCGTTGACGCCGGTGTAGTGGCGCAGGCTGCGGTTCCACAGCAGACGTGAGGCGATGAAGGCCACCAGCCCGATCAGCGGCGAGACCGCGGCGACGAAGCCGGGCACGCCCAGGCCGGAGGTGTGGCCGGTGAGGACGGCGGCGGGCAGGTAGGCGATGAAGGCCAGGGGGAGCAGGAAGGTGAGGGCGCCGCTGATGACGCCGGGGAGGATCTTCAGCGGGTAGTTGCCGAAGGTGGCGAGCAGTTCCTCGGTCCAGATGCTCCAGGCGTTCGCGGCCGGGAAGTGCAGGTGCAGGCTGGAGATCGCGGTGAAGACAGCGGCTTCGGTCAGCATCCCGCCGAGCAGCCCGGCGATCACGTACGCGATCCGCAGCGGGGTCCAGTGCAGATCGATGCTCCACACCGCGCCGGTGAACATCGAGACGCCCACCAGCAGGTCGCCGATCGCGTTGGCCGGGAAGTACGTCAGCTGGACCTGCCGGTACACCGGCATCGGCCGCAGCAGGTAGCCGTCGATCCGGCCCTCCTGGACCAGGGTCGCGAGCATGTGGACGCGGCCCAGGCAGAGCACGAACAGACCGTGGCTGAACATCCGCATCGCCGCGATCAGCAGCACCGCGTCGCTCGGCCAGCCGCCCATGCCGGGGAACCGGCCGAGCAGCACCGTCGCGAAGACGATGATCGAGACCTGCCAGACGATGCCGATCCCGATGCCCATCAGGAACTCGCCCCGGTACTCCAGGCGGGCGCGGAAGGTCATCCCGACGATGCGCCGGGCCAGCCCCCAGGCGGCGAAGAACGCGCGCACGGATCCCATGCCGGCTCAGCCTCCCTGCGACACGACTCGGGCCGCCGCCTTGCGCCACAGCAGGCGGGTGCACAGGGCGAGGACGAACACCCAGCCGGCCTGCACGGCGACCTGCGCCGGCAGGTCGGAGAGCGGGATACGGCCGATGTAGAACGAGAGGGGGACGTTCAGCGTCGACTGGAAGGGCAGCACCGCGCTCATCGCCACGAACCAGCCGGGGAAGTACCACAGCGGCGCGTAGGCGCCGGAGAGCAGATTCTGGGCGAACTGGAGGATGAGCAGGGCGGAGCTGTTCTGGATGGTCCAGAAGCAGAGCAGATCCGTCAGCAGCGTCAGGTAGTACAGCACCGCCTGGCCCAGCAGCAGGCTCACGACGAACGCGATGGCAGCCCCGGCCGAGGCGGGGGCCTCCAGCACGCCGACGAGGCGGCAGATCGCGTACGCGGCCACCGCCCAGGCGAAGCCGTACGCCTGGTCGCCGAGCGCGCGGTACAGGTAGTAGCGGCGGGGCGGCAGCGGGCGCAGGAACCAGTAGACGATCGTGCCGTAGTAGATGTGCTGGATGACGGTGTCGCGGGCGGTGTATCGGTCCAGGCCGCGGATCCGGGTGGCCAGGGCGGCCAGCACCGCGTAGCTGACGGCCTGTTCCTTCACCAGGCCGGCGCTGCTGCCGGTGTTCGCGTACAGCGCCCGCCACAGGCAGGTGACCAGGAAGACCTGTACGGCCAGGCGTATGGCGGTGGCGGCGATCCGGCCGGGGGCGAGGATCTCGGCGAGCGGGGTGATGCGGGCGGTGCGCCAGGCGCGGGGGAGGGGCAGGGCGAGGTCGGTCATGCCGCCTCGCGCAGGTAGGCGGCGCGCATGACGTCCTCCAGGTCGCTCTCCTCGACGCGGATGTCCGCGACGTCGTAGCGCTCGATGATCCGCTTCAGCGCCTCGTGCGAGGTGAGCCCGCCCGCCGTACCGTCCGGGCCGAAGACCAGCCGGGGGCCGTCCTGGCGGAGCAGTTTGAGCCCCTCCGGGCAGGACAGGGCACCGGCGCCGGGCACGGACTCGGGGACGGTGACGTGGACCCGCCAGCCGCCGCCGAACAGCCGGCGGATGCTGTCCAGCGTGCCGTCGAGCACGATCCGGCCGTGGTTGATCAGCACGACGCGTTCGGCGAGCCGCTCGACCTCGGTCATGTCGTGGGTGGTGAGCAGTACGGTGCGGCCGCGCTCCTCGACCTGGTGGCGGAGGAAGCGCCGTACCTGCTCCTTGACGACGACGTCCATGCCGATGGTGGGCTCGTCGAGGAAGACGACGGGTGGGTCGTGCAGCAGGGCGGCCGCCAGGTCGCAGCGCACCCGCTGGCCGAGGGAGAGGTGGCGGACGCGGGTGTCCCAGAAGGCCGACAGGTCGAGAAGGTCGTCGAACTCCCGCAGGCGCCTGGCGTGTTCGGCCGGATCGACGCCGTAGATGTCGCGGAGGACGGTGAAGGACTCGCGGGCGGGCAGGTCCCACCACAGCTGGGAGCGCTGGCCGAAGACGGCACCGATGTTGCGGGCGTTGCGCTCCCGCTCGCGGTACGGGACGTTGCCGGCGACCGTCGCCTCACCGGAGGTGGGGGTGAGGATGCCGGTCAGCATCTTGATGGTGGTCGACTTGCCGGCGCCGTTGGGGCCGAGCAGGGCGACGAGTTCGCCCTTGGCGACGCTGAAGGAGACATCCTGGACCGCCGTGACCGCCACCCGCTGGGGCGCGACGAGCGAGCGCAGCGCGCCTTTCAGTCCGGGTTGCCGCTTGGTGGTGTAGAAGGTTCTGGTCAGTCCCCGGGCTTCGATCGCGGCCATATGGTCGAGCCTGACGTGCCGCAGGGGGTGCGGGCAAGCGGTTTCTGCCGGACGGCCCTGACGTGATCCGTCACTTGAGCGCGTCGTCGAGGGCGAAGTGACCGGTGGCGCCGTCCGTGGCGGGGACGAGCACGACGGGGCTGTCCTTGCCCTTGTTCTGGAGACCGAGCTGCAGTCCCGGGTTGGTCTTGCACACGGCCACGACGTACCCCGAGTGCCGGTAGACCTTCAGCAGCCACATCTGGTCCTGCTCGCCGATGGCGCAGGGGCGTTGGGAGATCGCGGCGCCGGCGGTCCGGTTGCCGCCGATGTCCAGGCACATGCTGCTGGCCGCGTTGCGCAGCTTCACGGCGTCGCCCTCGACGTCGAGGACCTTCCACTGCTGGGCGGTGGAGGAGTCGCAGCCGGCCTGGACCGGCTTCGCGCCGAACGCGGCGGAGCCGCCGGCTATCTCCAGGCACCGTCCGTTGGCCGAGCCGGCCAGGGTGATCGCCGTGTCCCCGGTGGCGGTCGACGGGCTCTCGGCGGGGGACGCGCTCGACCGCGACGCGGAGGCGGACGCGCTCGGCCCGGCGCTCGTACCGCTGCTGTGCGCGCCGGAGGCGCCCACGTCACCGGCGCCGCTGTCGGTGGTGAGCGCCGGCACGATAGCGGCGGCCACGCCCGCCACGGCCGCCGTGGCCAGCACCGCCCCGACGGCGAGGCCGCCCACCGGGAACCGCCGCCGCCGGGGCGCGGCGGCGGGCTCGTCCGGGCCGTCGTACACCTCGAGGGCGGTGGAGTACGGCGGCGTACGGAACCGGGCGGACTCGGCGAGATAGCCGGTGTGGCCCCACAGCAGCAGCCGGGCGGCCAGCGCGTCCCGGCGGCCGTTGTCGGCGCCGGTGATCAGCTGGAGGTCGCGCAGGGCCGTGGAGCAGGTGGGGCAGACGGCGAGGTGCTGCTCCAGATCCTCGCTGGTGCGCTGGTTGGTGCCCCGGAGCACCGCCCCGAGCATCCGGCTGTAGTGGTGGCAGTCCGGGCCGGGCGCCCGGTCGGTGAGGCGCCGCAGATAGCTGTCGCGCAGGCCGTCGATAGCGGCCTCCGCCTCTCCGGCCGGATCGGGATCACCTTCGACGACCTGGTGCCAGACGGTGTGCCGGGCGCGGTCCGGCAGGGCGTTGAAGGCCTGCAGCACGGGCGAGGCCTCTTCGCACCGCCGCATCGTGTCGTCCGGGCCGAAGACGGCGACCAACTCGCCGTACCAGCCCCGGAAGTCCGGTGCGAGCGCGCCCGACCGTTCCTCTTCGGCCGCCCAGGCGCCGGCGGTCCGGCGCACTTCGGCCAGCAGGAAGGGCCGCCAGGCGGTCTCCGGCCGCCCGCCGTAGTAGGCGCTCGCCAGCCCGGCGCGGGTCAGCGCCTCCATCACCAGGTCGGAGGCCGCCTCGGGGCCGGGGCAGCAGAGCCGTGCGTAGGCGTCCATCGCGTCCCGATGCTGATGGATGACCGCGCCATCGGTCTCGGCCTGGCTCATCGGATCCCCCAATAACTCTGCGTATGCTTTGAGTTCGCAAGGGGTTCATAACAGTCCGTTACCGACCGGTACCGCTCGAATACTGAGAGATTCACAACGGATTCACAGTGTGTGTGGAGAATGCCGGGCCTCCGGCCTGGGTATCGCGAGGCCGGATCACACGCCGTGGACGAGGAGTTCGGTGTTGCGGTCCGCCGCGCCGCCCGCCCAGCCGGCGTTGACGTCGCCCGTCATCCCGGAGGCGACACCGGGGGAGTTGTACGCGAGCTCCCGGTAGAGGGAGGCGAGGCCGTTCGGCGACAGGTCGTCGAAGTTCGTGCGGTGCGGGGCGGCGGACTCGATGAGCGTGGTGAGCAGTGACAGGGTCCCGTCGTGGTTGTCGACCAGCTCGATCACCCGCGCGTGGTGCGGATAGTCCACGTGGGAGGCGGTGTTGACCTCCCAGAAGGAGCGGGCCGGCGTCGGGTGGCCATGCGCGGTGATGCGGTTGATGTGGCTGTGGCCGTTGATCCACGCCACGACGTTCGGGAAGCGGCTCAGCAGGGCGATCAGCTCCTGGCCGTCGTGCCGCGGTTCGTCGGAGCGGGCGGCGTCCGGACGCCGGGTCATGGTGGGGCTGTTGTGGTGGCTGAAGACCAGGATGTGGGCGTCGTCGGCGCCAGGGTTGCGCACCTCGCGGCCGTCCGCGTCGTAGGAGCGGGAGCTGTGGGCGGCCAGCGTCCGCTCCAGCCAGCCGAGTTGGTCGGAGCCGAGCGAGCCCTCGTAGTGGCCGCTTCGGTACGTGGTGTCGATGCTGATGCCGACGACCTCCTCGGCCACCTTGAACGCGTAGTACATCCGGTCGCCGTCCAGACTGTCCTGGGTGTACCCGTGGCCCACCGGCCCGGCCCCGGCGTACTTCGGGTCGAGGTGTGCGGTGATCTGCTCGTGCGGGGTGAGCAGCCTGCGGCGCTCGTCGGCCGTGACGGTCCGCGCCTGGGCGGCGTGCCTGGTGAGGATGGCCTTGAGCACCTCGCTCTTGGGGTCGTCGCCCGTGCCCAGCGCGTTCGCGTACGCCGCCAGCTCGGAGTCCGGGACCGACAGCAGCTTGCGGGAGCCGGTCACGATGCCGCTCAGCGCCGGGTCCGCCGGGGCCAGGCAGCCACCGGGCAGCTCGTCGTGGTTGCCGGGCGTGGAGTACCACGGGATGTTCAGGCCGGGGCTGGTGACCGGGCGGACGGCCGCGTCGAGGTAGCCCGGTATCCGCGGCAGGCCGCGCTGCTTGTCGAGGTCGCGCAGGGCGTCGTCCGGATGCCAGTACAGGGGCAGGCCGGAGTTCTGCGCGCCCTCGTACGCGGCGGGGTCACCGGTGTTGGGGGTGATCAGGCCGCCGCTCATGGCGGTCAGGAACCACTCCAGCTCGATGGCGGAGTTGTTGTCCGTGTTGTCGCCCGTCGTCATCACGAACGCCGGACGCTTCCCCGTGTGCGGCCCGCCGCCGAGCGCGTTCACCTGCTCCACCAGTGACACCGCCCCCGCGACGGTGAGCGCCTCCTGCGTCCGCCATGCGGCCGTCGACCGGGCCCGCAGGAACTCCGTACGCAGCGGATTCTGCACGTCCGCCAGATGGAGGTCGGTGAACTGGACGAAGCACGCCAGCGCGCTCCGCCGGTCCTCCCGCCCCGACCGGGGCGCCGCGATCTCACCCCGCACGGCCATCGGCCACCCGGCCCCCGACACCAACCGCCGGTATCCGCTCCCGCCGCTGCCCCCGCCCCCGATCCGGGCCGCGGTCTCCAGGGTCGTGAACCCGTACGGCTCGGCCCGCCGCACCACCGGCGTCGCGCTCGGGCCGGGCAGCGGAACGCCGCCCTGGCGCTGCCCGGGGATCAGACCCAGTGCCGCCCCCGATCCGGCCATGGCGGCACCGGAGGCGAGCAGAAAGCGCCGACGATTGATGGCGGATCCGTTCCCGGCCATGGGGCCCCTCCGTACGATTGCGGAATCACTCGTTCCGCACCCTGGGCGGCAGGAATGGCCTGAGTGTGAACGAAGCCGTAACGCGGCACACCTGGAAACGGTCCATGCGTGCGGCATCGTCGGCCTCGATCACGTCGGGTCCGTGCGCCCCCCGAATTCCTTTGCCTTAGGGGAAGATTCGGGGCCAGTGTGGTGTTGGAGCCCTCAAGTGGAGATCATCCGCACCCCGGCGCACGCCGGAGCACCTCTGCGCCGTAAGCTGGGTCGGTACTCAATCGCCGCTTCTCGGGTGATACGTCCGTGCCCCGGTTCGGTCGATCGAACGAGCGGCGTGTCCGAAATAGTGTGTTATGGCCAATCGGTGTAGAACGGGGGATGTGACGGCAATGGCTGGGTGGACCCCTCAAAGACACGGTGCGTCCGCCGCTCGCGTGCCGGGAAGTACGCGGTGACCGCGGCATCAGACGCGCAGTCGCGTGCGGTGCTCGACAAGGCCGCGCGTGAGAACTTCCCCGTCGCGCCGTTCTTCGTGCCCCGCGCCTGGCGCGGCGACCTCATGGCCGTCTACGGATACGCCCGGCTCGTCGACGACATCGGCGACGGCGACCTCGCCAACGGCGGCCGCGACGACGCGCTCCGCCTCGGCCTGCCCGCCGAAGCCGCCGGCGACCGCCTCGCCATGCTCGACGCCTTCGAGGCCGACCTCCAGCGGGTTTTCGACGGAGCCGACGGCCCCCGCCACCCCCTGCTGCGCGCCCTGCAGCCCACCGTACGGCGCTGCGGGCTCACTCCCGCGCCCTTCCTCGGCCTGATCGAGGCAAACCGCCAGGACCAGCACGTACGCCGCTACTCCACGTACGACGACCTGCTGGCTTACTGCGAGCTGTCCGCCAATCCGGTCGGCCGGCTCGTGCTCGGCATCACCGGCACCGCGACCCCGGAGCGGATCCGCCGCTCCGACGCGATCTGCACCGCACTGCAGATCGTCGAGCACCTCCAGGACGTGACCGAGGACCTCGGCCGCGACCGCATTTATCTGCCCGCCGAGGACATGAAGCGCTTCGGCGTCTCCGAAACCGATCTCACCACCCCGACCGCCGGCACACAGGTGCGTGCGCTGGTGGCATTCGAAGCGGAACGCGCACGTGACCTGTTGAATGAAGGCACCCCTCTGGTGGGTAGCGTCCACGGCAGGCTCAGGCTGCTGCTCGCCGGCTTCGTGGGGGGAGGCCGCGCCGCCCTGAAGGCGGTGGCGGACGCCGGCCACGACGTGCTGCCCGGACCGCCGAAGGCCACCAAATTCAGCCTGCTGCGCGAGGTGGGGTCGACATTGCGAAGAGAGGGGTGAGCCGTACGTGAACGGCTCCGACCACACGTCCGGCGCGGTGCTCGCGGCCTACCGCTACTGCGAGACCGTCACCGGCCACGAGGCCCGCAACTTCGCCTACGGAATCCGTCTCCTGCCGACCGCCAAGCGCCAGGCCATGTCGGCTCTGTACGCGTTCTCCCGCCGCGTCGACGACATCGGCGACGGCGACCTGGCCCCCGACGTCAAGCAGGAGCGCCTCGACGAGACCCGCACAGTCCTCGCCCGCGTCCGGGCCGGCGAGGTGAGCGAGGACGACACCAACCCGGTGGCCGTCGCCCTCTCCGATGCGGCACGGCGCTTCCCCATCCCCCTCGAAGGGCTCGACGAGCTCATCGACGGCGTCCAGATGGACCTGCGCGGCGACACCTACGAGACCTGGGACGACCTCGCCGCCTACTGCCGCTGCGTCGCCGGCGCCATCGGCCGGCTCTCGCTCGGCGTCTTCGGTACGGTACCCGGCGCACCCGGCACCGAGCAGGCCGACGACTACGCCGACACCCTCGGCCTCGCCCTCCAACTCACCAACATCCTCCGGGACATCCGCGAGGACGCCGACAACGGCCGCACCTACCTCCCCGCCAACGACCTCGCCAAGTTCGGCTGTTCGGCCGGCTTCCACGGCTCCACCCCGCCCTCCGGCGCGGACTTCACCGGCCTGATGGAGTTCGAAGTCCGCCGCGCCCGCGCCCTCTTCGCCACCGGCTACCGCCTCCTCCCCATGCTCGACCGCCGCAGCGGCGCCTGCGTCGCCGCCATGGCCGGCATCTACCGCCGCCTCCTCGACCGCATCGCCGCCGACCCCGAAGCCGTCCTCCGCGGCCGCGTCTCCCTGCCGGGTCGCGAGAAGGCCTACGTAGCCGCGCGCGGCCTCGCCGGCCTGGACTCCCGCCGGGCAGCCAGGGGGCGAGTATGAGAACCCGCACTACCGGTCCCCGTCCGCCATGGATCTGCGGTGCCGGGTCGGCGGCTGAGCCAAAGCGGAGCGGCCGCTGTCGAAGGGGAGAACGCGCGCTGTCCGAGAGGAACGAGCGGGCGAGCACGATCGACCGTCGACAGTGGCTGAGCGCAGCGGCGGCGAAGCCGCCTAAAAAAAAGAGGAAGGACAGCACCAGTCCGGCGCGCCGAGCCCCCGGGTCCTGCGGCACGCGTGCGGCGCGCCGAGCCCCGGAGTCCTGCGGTACGCATCCGGCGGCCCGAGCCCCCGGGTCCTGCGGCACTCGTCCGGTGCCCCGGACCGTCACAATCAGCGACCACGCAACCGCCGCCGCCCCCCGCGCGTCCCTGCCTGCATCGGCGCGCCGCGCCCCGTGCGCTTCCGCCGGTGGGGTTCCCCAGGCCAGACGCTTGGGTAGGGAGGGCGCATGAACGTGCACGACGCCGCAGGCCGTCCCCCGGGGGCGGCCGCTGTGGTGGTGGGGGGCGGCCTGGCCGGCACGTCCGCCGCCCTCGCCCTCGCCGACGCCGGCCTCCGGGTCACCCTTCTCGAAGGCCGCCCCCGCCTCGGCGGGCTCGCCTTCTCCTTCAAGCGCGGCGACCTGACCGTGGACAACGGTCAGCATGTCTTCCTGCGCTGCTGCGTCGCCTACCTGCGGTTCCTGGACCGCATCGGCGCCGCCGACCTCGTCACCCTCCAGGACCGGCTCGACGTACCCGTGCTCGATGCCGAGGGCCTGCGGCTCGGACGGCTCCGCCGCACCGCGCTGCCGGTGCCGCTGCATCTGGCGGCCAGCCTGGCCACGTACCCCCACCTCTCGCTCACCGAACGTGCCTCCGTCGGCCGGGCGGCCCTCGCGCTGCGCGGGCTGGACCCCAGGGATCCCGCGCTGGACGCGGTGGACTTCGGGAGCTGGCTGCGCGACCACGGCCAGTCCCCGCGCACCGTGGAGGCCCTCTGGGACCTGGTCGGCATCGCCACGCTCAACGCCGCCGCCGCAGACGCCTCCCTCGGTCTGGCGGCCATGGTCTTCAAGACCGGCCTGCTGTCCGACCCCGGCGCCGCCGACATCGGCTGGGCCTCGGCTCCGCTCGGCGAGCTGCACGACGGCCGGGCGCGCGAGGCCCTGGACAAAGCAGGCGTACGGACCGTGCTGCGGGCCCGCGCGTCCCGCGTCGCACGCGAGGGTGACGGGCCCTGGGAGGTCGACGCCGAGACCGGCCCCGGCCGCACCGAGCGGATCACGGCCGACGCCGTCGTACTGGCCGTGCCCCAGCGCGAGACGTACGACCTCCTCCCCGAGGGCGCCCTCGAGGACCCGGAGGCGCTGCTGCGCATCGGTACGGCGCCCATTCTCAACGTTCACGTCGTCTACGACCGCAAGGTCCTGCGGCAGCCCTTCTTCGCGGCGATCGGCAGCCCCGTGCAGTGGGTCTTCGACCGTACGGAGCACTCCGGGATGCCGGCCGCTGACGGGCAGTACATCGCGCTGTCCCAGTCGGCCGCGCAGGACGAGATCGACCTCTCCGTCGCCGCCCTGCGGCAGCGGTATCTGCCCGAGCTGGAGCGCCTGCTGCCCGCGGCACGCGGCGCGACGGTACGGGACTTCTTCGTCACCCGGGAGCGGACGGCGACCTTCGCCCCCACGCCCGGGGTCGGCGCCCTTCGCCCAGGTCCGCGCACCCGCGCGCCCGGGGTGTACGTGGCGGGCGCGTGGACCGCCACCGGCTGGCCCGCGACCATGGAAAGTGCAGTACGCAGCGGTTTGCAAGCCTCCCGAGCAGCTTTGACCGCACTAGGCCACCCCTTCGACCCTCATCCCTTCGACATCGAAGGTCTGGAGCCGGCATGAGCATCACCAGTGCAATCAAAGGAGAGAACGTGACCGCTGCCAAGGAGCAGACGACCGCGGGCGTCGACTCGGCGAGCGTGACCGAGCTGCTGGAGCGCGGCCGCACACTGTCCACGCCCGTGCTGCGGGCGGCCGTGGACCGACTGGCAGCCCCGATGGACACCGTGGCCGCCTACCACTTCGGGTGGATCGACGCGGCGGGCAACCCGACCGCCGGTGACGGCGGCAAGGCCGTACGCCCCGCCCTGGCCCTGCTGTCCGCCGAGGCGGCCGGCGCCACCCCCGAGACCGGCATCCCCGGCGCGGTCGCGGTGGAGCTGGTCCACAACTTCTCCCTGCTGCACGACGACCTCATGGACGGCGACGAGCAGCGCCGGCACCGCGACACCGTCTGGAAGGTGCACGGCCCCGCCCAGGCCATCCTGGTCGGCGACGCGCTGTTCGCCCTGGCCAACGAGATTCTGCTGGAGCAGGGCACCGTCGAGGCCGGCCGGGCCACCCGGCGACTGACCACCGCCACCCGCAAGCTGATCGACGGTCAGGCGCAGGACATGTCCTTCGAGCACCGCGAGCGGGTCACCGTCGAGGAGTGCCTGGAGATGGAGGGCAACAAGACCGGCGCTCTTCTCGCCTGCGCCTCCTCGATCGGCGCGGTGCTCGGCGGCGCCTCCGAGGCCGACGCCGACGCCCTCGAGGAATACGGCTACCACTTGGGACTGGCTTTCCAGGCCATCGACGACCTGCTCGGCATCTGGGGCGACCCCGCCTCGACGGGCAAGCAGACCTGGAGTGACCTGCGGCAACGCAAGAAGTCCCTCCCCGTGGTCGCGGCCCTCGCGGCGGGCGGCGAGGCCTCGGAACGGCTCGCGGAGCTTCTCGCAGCGGATGCGAAGGCCGCGGATTCGTTGGACCGTAATGATATTGAGTCCTTCGACGAGGAAGAGTTCGCGATGAGAGCGGCGTTGATCGAAGCGGCGGGGGGCAGGGAGTGGACATCCCAGGAAGCCCGCCGACAGTACGCCACCGCTATCGCCGCGCTCGACAAAGTGGACATGCGGGACGAAGTTCGCCGTAAGCTCGTGGGCCTGGCGGATTTTGTGGTGGTTCGCGAGAAGTAAACAGAGCAGCAGTGGAGCGCAGTACGTCGCCGGCCGGGCACGTGTGACGGCCGACGGCAGCCCCAACACCGCAGACACAACGACTGTGCAAAGGGGAAGCCATGACAGCGACGACCGACGGCAGTCCCGGGGCAGGGGCCCAAGGGACACCCTCGGCCAGCACGACGACAGCAACCGACTCCGATGCACCGAGCGCAACCCGTAAGACAGGCGCAACCGGCACAACCGGCACAACCGGCACGGCACGCACCACACCGACGACCAGGGAGACGGCGGAGCGCGCGGCACAGCGCGCCGCCGACCACCTGCTGGCCCGTCAGGACCCGGACGGGTGGTGGAAAGGCGACCTGGAGACCAACGTCACCATGGACGCAGAGGATCTGCTGCTGCGTCAGTTCCTCGGCATCCAGGACGACCGCACGACCGCGGCCGCCGCCCGCTGGATCCGTTCCCAGCAGCGTGACGACGGCGCCTGGCCCACCTTCCACGGCGGCCCGGGCGACATCTCGGCCACCGTCGAGGCCTACGTCGCCCTGCGGCTGGCCGGCGACACACCCGACGCGCCCTGGATGGCCTCGGCCTCCGCCTGGGTCCGCGAGCGGGGCGGCGTCGCCCGCACGAGGGTCTTCACCCGGATCTGGCTGGCGCTCTTCGGCTGGTGGCGCTGGGAGGATCTGCCCGAGCTGCCGCCCGAGATGGTCTTCCTGCCCAAATGGGTCCCGCTCAACATCTACGACTTCGCCCAGTGGGCCCGGCAGACCATCGTGCCGCTCACCATCGTCGCGGCCCACCGCCCCGTACGGCCCGGGCCCTTCGCCCTCGATGAGCTGCACACCGACCCGGCCCGGCCCAGCCCGCCCCGCCCGCGGGCCCCGATCAGCAGCTGGGACGGCTTCTTCCAGCGCCTGGACAAGGCCCTGCACGCCTACCGCAAGGTGCAGTTGAAGTCGCTGCGCCGGGCAGCACTCAGGGCCGGCGCCCGCTGGATCATCGAACGGCAGGAGGCCGACGGCTGCTGGGGCGGCATCCAGCCCCCGGCCGTCTACTCGGTCATCGCCCTGCATCTGCTCGGCTACGACCTCGACCACCCCGTGCTGCGGGCCGGCCTGGAGTCGCTGGACCGGTTCGCCGTGTGGCCCGACGAGGACACCCGCATGATCGAGGCCTGTCAGTCCCCGGTCTGGGACACCTGTCTGGCCACCATCGCCCTCGCCGACGCAGGACTGCCCGCCGACCACCCGGCGCTGGTCAAGGCGGCCGACTGGATGCTCGACGAGCAGATCACCAGGTCCGGCGACTGGGCCGTGCAGCGGCCCGGGCTCCCGCCCGGCGGCTGGGCCTTCGAGTTCGAGAACGACGGCTACCCCGACATCGACGACACCGCCGAGGTCGTGCTCGCCCTGCTGCGCGTCGACCACCCCGACCCCGGCCGGGTGAAGTCCGCGGTCGAGCGCGGGGTCCGCTGGAACATCGGCATGCAGTCGAAGAACGGCGCCTGGGGTGCCTTCGACGCCGACAACACCAGTCCGTTCCCCAACCGGCTGCCCTTCTGCGATTTCGGCGAGGTCATCGACCCGCCGTCCGCCGACGTCACCGCCCACGTCGTCGAGATGCTGGCCGCCCTGGGCCTGGAGCACGACGAGCACACCCGGCGCGGCATCGACTGGCTGCTCGCCGAACAGGAGGACAGCGGCGCCTGGTTCGGGCGCTGGGGCGTCAACTACGTCTACGGCACCGGCTCCGTCGTCCCCGCACTCACCGCCGCCGGGCTGCCCGGCAGCCACCCGGCGATCCGACGGGCCGTCAACTGGCTGGAGTCCGTGCAGAACGAGGACGGCGGCTGGGGCGAGGACCTGCGTTCGTACTCCTCCGTCGAATGGATCGGGCGCGGCGCCTCCACGGCCTCGCAGACCGCCTGGGCGCTGCTCGCCCTGCTGGCGGCCGGCGAGCGGGACAACGCGGCCGTCGAACGCGGCGTGCACTGGCTCGCCGACACGCAGGCCGAAGACGGGTCCTGGGACGAGCCGTACTTCACGGGTACGGGCTTCCCCCGGGACTTCTCCATCAACTACCACCTCTACCGGATGGTCTTCCCGCTCACAGCCCTCGGGCGCTATGTGCACGGAGAGCCCTTCGGGGGCGTACGGAAGGGGGACTGATGGGCCAGTCCGGCCCACCACTGCTCATCGTCTGCGCTCTGCGCTTCGAACAGTTCGCACTGCGCGCAGGCCGCCGCCGCATGGACGCGGCGGCCGGCCCGGTGCGTGTGATCCGTACGGGCATGGGAGCACAGGCCGCCGAGCGCGCCGTCACCGACGCGCTCAGCACCCCGGAGATGAAGAACGCCGCGGTTCTCACCACCGGCCTCTGCGCCGGGCTGGCTCCCGGAATGCGGCCCGGCGACGTCGTGGTCGCCGACGAGGCCCGCGACAGCGACACCCTGGCCGCCGCGCTCAAGGCGGCCGGACACACGGTGCACATCGGCCGGCTGGCTCAGTCCGACCATGTCGTACGCGGTGCGGAGCGGGCTGCGCTCCGCACCACCGGTGCCATCGCCGTCGACATGGAATCCGCCGCGATGATGCGCGCCGCCCTTGCCCTGGGCGCGCATCCCGTAGCGGCAGCTCGCGTAGTCGTCGACACCCCTGAGTACGAACTGGTGCGTGTCGGCACTCTGCGTACCGGAATCACCGCATTCCGCGTGCTAAGGGATCTTCTTCCTGCCTTTCTCAACTGGCACCGCTCTACTGCGCTCCCCTGGAGGTGAGCTAGATGGCCATGCCGCTTCGTCAGACCATCCGGGTCGGGACCTATCTCATGGAACAGAAGCTGCGCAAGCGTGAGAAGTTCCCGCTGATCGTCGAGCTGGAACCGCTCTTCGCCTGCAACCTCGCGTGCGAGGGCTGCGGAAAGATCCAGCATCCGGCCGGGGTGCTCAAGCAGCGCATGCCGGTCGCCCAGGCCGTCGGCGCCGTCCTGGAGTCCGGCGCCCCGATGGTCTCCATCGCCGGCGGCGAGCCGCTGATGCACCCCCAGATCCACGAGATCGTGCGCCAGTTGGTGGCGAAGCGGAAGTACGTCTTCCTCTGCACCAACGCCATGCTGCTGCGCAAGAAGCTCGAGAAGTTCACGCCCTCGCCGTACTTCGCCTTCGCCGTGCACATCGACGGACTGCGCGAGCGGCACGACGAGTCGGTCGCCGAGGAAGGTGTCTTCGACGAGGCCGTCGAGGCCATCAAGGAGGCCAAGAAGCGCGGCTTCCGGGTCACCACCAACTCGACGTTCTTCAACACCGACACCCCGCAGACCATCATCGAGGTGCTCAACTACCTCAACGACGACCTTCAGGTCGACGAGATGATGATCTCCCCGGCGTATGCCTACGAGAAGGCGCCCGACCAGGAGCACTTCCTCGGCGTCGAGCAGACCCGCGAGCTGTTCAAGAAGGCCTTCGCGGGCGGCAACCGCAAGAAGTGGCGGCTGAACCACTCGCCGCTCTTCCTGGACTTCCTGGAGGGCAAGGCCGACTTCCCCTGCACCGCGTGGGCCATCCCCAACTACTCGCTCTTCGGCTGGCAGCGCCCCTGCTACCTGATGAGCGACGGATACGTGACGACGTACAAGGAGCTCATCGAGGAGACCGACTGGGACAAGTACGGCCGCGGCAAGGACCCGCGCTGCGCCAACTGCATGGCGCACTGCGGCTACGAGCCGACCGCCGTCCTGGCCACCATGGGCTCGCTGAAGGAGTCCATCCGGGCCGCCCGCGAGACCGTCTCCGGTAACCGGGCCAAGTAGCCATGGAACCGGTCGATCTGGGGCTGCCCGCAGTCCCCTCGACGCTCGCCCCCCGCCGCCGGTCCCGACAGATCCAGGTCGGGCCGGTGGCGGTGGGCGGCGACGCTCCAGTGTCGGTGCAGTCGATGACGACGACGCCGACGGCGGATATCAACGCCACCCTGCAGCAGATCGCGGAGCTGACGGCCTCGGGCTGCCAGATCGTGCGCGTCGCCTGTCCTTCGCAGGACGACGCGGACGCACTGCCGGCGATCGCCAAGAAGTCGCAGATCCCGGTGATCGCGGACATCCATTTCCAGCCCAAGTACGTCTTCGCGGCGATCGACGCCGGATGTGCGGCGGTCCGGGTGAACCCGGGCAACATCCGGCAGTTCGACGACAAGGTGAAGGAGATCGCGAAGGCGGCGGCTGGGGCGGGGGTGCCGATCCGGATCGGCGTCAACGCCGGTTCGCTGGACCGGCGGCTCCTGGAGAAGTACGGCAAGGCCACGCCGGAGGCGCTGGTGGAGTCGGCGCTGTGGGAGTGCTCGCTGTTCGAGGAGCACGGCTTCCGGGACATCAAGATCTCGGTGAAGCACAACGACCCGGTGGTGATGGTCAACGCCTACCGGCAGCTCGCGGCGAAGTGCGACTACCCGCTGCACCTGGGGGTGACGGAGGCGGGTCCGGCCTTCCAGGGCACGATCAAGTCGGCGGTGGCCTTCGGGGCGCTGCTGAGCGAGGGGATCGGTGACACGATCCGCGTCTCGCTGTCCGCGCCTCCGGCGGAGGAGGTCAAGGTCGGCATCCAGATCCTGGAGTCGCTGAATCTGCGGCAGCGCCGGCTGGAGATCGTCTCCTGCCCGTCCTGCGGGCGGGCCCAGGTCGACGTCTACAAGCTCGCCGACCAGGTGTCTGCGGGCCTGGAGGGCATGGAGGTGCCGCTGCGCGTCGCGGTCATGGGCTGCGTCGTCAACGGTCCCGGTGAGGCCCGTGAGGCGGACCTCGGCGTCGCCTCGGGCAACGGCAAGGGACAGATCTTCGTCAAGGGGGAGGTCATCAAGACGGTGCCCGAGTCGAAGATCGTGGAGACCCTCATCGAAGAGGCCATGAAGATCGCGGAGGAGATGGAGGCCGACGGCGCGATGTCCGGCGAGCCTCAGGTCAGCGTGAGCTGAACGAAGCAATCCCGGTAGGGGGAACGAGGTCCGAACGTGTCGATGCTCGAGAACATCCGAGGCCCGCGAGATCTGAAGGCGCTGCCAGAGACGCTACTGCCTGAACTCGCCGACGAACTCCGCCACTTCCTGGTCCATGCCGTCGCCCGCACCGGCGGCCATCTGGGGCCGAACCTCGGCGTGGTCGAACTGACCATCGCCCTCCACCGGGTCTTCGACTCCCCGGCCGACCGCATCCTGTGGGACACCGGCCACCAGTCCTACGTACACAAGATCCTGACCGGTCGTCAGGACTTCTCCAAGCTGCGCATCAAGGGCGGCCTGTCCGGCTACCCCTCGCGGGCCGAGTCCGAGCACGACGTCATCGAGAACAGCCACGCCTCCACCGTCCTCGGCTGGGCCGACGGCCTGTCCAAGGCCAACCAGGTCCTCGGCCGGTCCGATCACGTCGTCGCCGTCATCGGTGACGGCGCCCTCACCGGCGGCATGGCCTGGGAGGCGCTCAACAACATCGCCGCCGCCAAGGACCGGCCGCTGATCATCGTCGTCAACGACAACGAGCGCTCGTACGCACCGACCATCGGCGGCCTCGCCAACCACCTGGCCACGCTGCGCACCACCGACGGCTACGAGCACTTCCTCGCCTGGGGCAAACAGGTGCTCCAGCACACCCCCGTCATAGGCAAGCCGCTCTACGAGTCCCTGCACGGCGCGAAAAAGGGCTTCAAGGACGCCTTCGCCCCGCAGGGCATGTTCGAGGACCTCGGCCTGAAGTACGTCGGCCCGATCGACGGCCACGACATCCCGGCCGTCGAGTCGGCCCTGCGTCGCGCCAAGCGCTTCCACGGGCCCGTCCTCATCCACTGCCTCACGGAGAAGGGGCGCGGCTACGCCTTCGCCGAGCAGGACGAGGCCGACCGCTTCCATGCGGTCGGCGCGATGGATCCGCTGACCTGCGAACCGCTCACCCCGTCCAACGGGCCCAAGTGGACCTCGGTCTTCGGCGACGAGATGCTGAAGATCGGGGCCGAGCGGCCGGACGTCGTCGCCATCACGGCGGCGATGCTGCAGCCGGTCGGCCTGGACAAGTTCGCCAAGGCCTTCCCGGACCGGGTCTACGACGTGGGCATCGCCGAGCAGCACGCGGCGGTCTCGGCGGCCGGCCTCGCCACGGGCGGGCTGCATCCGGTGGTCGCGGTCTACGCGACCTTCCTGAACCGCGCCTTCGACCAGGTCCTGATGGACGTCGCCCTGCACAAGTGCGGCGTCACCTTCGCCCTGGACCGCGCCGGGATCACCGGCGACGACGGCGCCTCGCACAACGGCATGTGGGACATGTCGATCCTCCAGGTCGTCCCCGGCCTGCGGATCGCCGCCCCGCGCGACGCGGACGCGCTGCGCGCGCAGCTGCGGGAGGCGGTCGACGTCGACGACGCCCCGACCGTCATCCGCTTCCCCAAGGAGACGGTCGGCGAGCCGTTGCCCGCCATCGACCGCATCGGCGGCCTCGACGTCCTGGCCCGCGGCGACACCCCCGACGTCCTCCTCGTCTCCGTCGGCGCCCTCGCCCCCGTCTGCCTCGCCGCCGCCGCGCTTCTGCGCGAACGCGGCATCGGCGCCACCGTCGTCGACCCCCGCTGGGTCAAGCCCGTCGACCCGGCGCTCCCGCCGCTGGCGGCCGACCACCGCATGGTCGCCGTCGTCGAGGACAACGGCCGCGCGGGTGGCGTCGGCTCAGCCGTCGCCCAAGCCCTGCGCGACGCGGAAGTGGACGTCCCCGTACGGGACTTCGGCATTCCGCAGCAGTTCCTGGCGCACGCCAAGCGGGGTGAGCTCCTGGCCGAGATCGGGCTCACGCCCTCCGAGATCGCGGGGCGCATCGGCGCGACGCTCGCCCGAATCGGGCCGACGTGAGCGCCACGTCCGGGGCTGCCGCCCCAGACCCCGGGTTGCCCCCACCTCCAGCCTTCGGCCGGGGGGACCCCCACCTCGCTTTCGCCGCCTCAGGCGGACGGCCTACCCACAACCCGGAATCGACGCGAATCACGAAGGGAACGTCCACACCATGACAGCGGCGGAGCCGAAGGGTTTTGATCTGGCGGGGCTGCTGGCCGAGCGCGGCGGCGAGCGGTACGAGCTGCATGCCAAGTACCTCAACCATCAGTTGCCGCGGATGCTCCACACGATCGGCTTCGACAAGGTCTACGAGCGGGCGGAGGGCGCGTACTTCTGGGACGACGAGGGGCAGGACTACCTCGACATGCTCGCCGGCTTCGGGGTGATGGGCCTGGGCCGGCACCACCCGGTGGTACGGAAGGCGCTGCACGACGTATTGGACGCCGGGCTGGCCGACCTGACGCGGTTCGACTGCCAGCCGCTGCCGGGGCTGCTGGCGGAGAAGTTGCTGACGTACGCCCCGCATCTGGACCGGGTGTTCTTCGGGAACAGCGGTACGGAAGCGGTGGAGACGGCTCTGAAGTTCGCCCGGTACGCCACCGGGAAGCCGCGGGTGCTGTACTGCGGGCATGCCTTCCACGGGCTGACGGCCGGCTCGCTGTCGGTCAACGGCGAGGACGGCTTCCGCGACGGCTTCGCCCCGCTGCTGCCGGACACCGCGGTGCCGCTGGGCGATCTGGATGCACTGGACAGGGAGCTGAAGCGCGGCGATGTCGCGGCGCTGATCGTGGAGCCGATCCAGGGCAAGGGCGTGCAGAAGGCGCCCCCCGGCTATCTGCTGGCGGCGCAGGAGCTGCTGCACCGGCACAAGGGCCTGCTGATCGCGGACGAGGTGCAGACCGGAATCGGCAGGACCGGCGACTTCTTCGCCTACCAGCACGACGACGGCGTCGAGCCGGACCTGGTGTGCGTGGCGAAGTCGCTGTCGGGCGGTTATGTGCCCGTGGGGGCGACGCTCGGCAAGGACTGGATCTTCAAGAAGGTCTACTCGTCCATGGACCGGGTCCTGGTCCACTCGGCGAGCTTCGGCTCGAACGCGCAGGCCATGGCGGCGGGCCTGGCGACGCTGTCCGTCATGGAGGACGAGCAGGTGGTCGCCAACGCCCGCGCCACCGGTGACCTCCTGCGCACCCGGCTCGCGGCGCTCGTGGACCGCTATGAGCTGCTGCACGAGGTGCGCGGCCGGGGTCTGATGATCGGCATCGAGTTCGGCCGGCCGAAGTCACTGGGGCTGCGCAGTCGATGGACGATGCTCCAGGCGGCCCGGAAGGGGCTGTTCGCGCAGATGGTGGTGGTGCCGCTGCTTCAGCGGCACCGGATCCTCACGCAGGTGTCCGGCGATCACCTGGAGGTGATCAAGCTGATCCCGCCGCTGGTGATCGGGGAGCGGGAAGTGGACCGCTTCGTGGAGGCGTTCACAGCGGTGATGGACGACGCCCACGGCGGCGGCGGACTGATGTGGGACTTCGGGAAGACACTGGTGAAGCAGGCGGTGGCCAACCGCTGAGGCATTTTGCCTGAGAGGCAAGAGTTTTGCCTCTCAGGCCCCCCGTTTTGTATACCTGGCGTATGAGCGAAACCCTGCCCGAGGTCGCGCCCCGCCTGCGTGAACTGCGCCGCGACGGCGGTCTGACCCTGGAGACGGCGGCCGCCCGCGTCGGGCTGTCTCCCGCCCACCTGTCCCGCCTGGAGACCGGGCGGCGGCAGCCCTCGCTGCCCATGCTGCTGGCCCTCGCGCGGGCCTACGGAACGACCGTGTCCGACCTGCTGGGGGAGACGCCGGCCGACCGCGACCCGGTGGTGCGGGCGGCCAGGATGGAGCCGGTCGAGGCCGGGGGCTGGACGTACTGGCAGGCCGGCGGACCGGGCAAGGCGATGCAGACGCTGCGGCTGCATGTGCCGGCGGGCCCGCAGGAGGCGCTGGTACGGGTCCATCCCGGCGAGGAGTGGCTGTACGTCCTCAAGGGCGGCCTGAAGCTCACCCTGGGCGAGGCCGTGCACCTGCTGGCGCCGGGCGACAGCGCGCACTTCGACTCGCTGACCCCGCACCGTATCGCCGCCGGGTCGCCGGCCGGGGTCGACCTTCTGTTCGTCCACACGCTGCTGCGCAGCGGCATCGCCGATCTGTGCATCGGCTGAGCCGGGCGCTAGGGAAGGAGACCGTCGTGATGTCGGAGAAGGCCCCCATGGGGTTCAAGGTCCGCGCGTTCATCTACCTGGTGGGGGTGCACTTCTTCGCGGGCTTCTTCTTCCTGATCTTCCACCTCGCCGGGGCCAGGTAGCCGGGGCCCGGAAGCAGCTGGGCGGGTCGGTCAGGACGCGTCCTCCAGGAACAGCTCGCGCAGCCGCTCGCGGCGGGCGGGGGTCAGGCCCAGGCCCTCCGAGAGGTAGGCGTCGACGGAGCCCCAGTGTGACTCGATGGTGTCGAAGGCGGACGCCAGGTACTCGGCCCTGGCCTCGAAGAGCGGGCTGAGCAGCTCCATGACCTCCGGGGTGGCGGCGGGCTCGGCGTTGTCGCCGCGCTTGACGCGGTAGCGGCGGTGGGCGGCGTTGCTGGCCAGGTAGTCGGCCTCGATGGCGGCGCGCTCGACGCCGAGGGCGAGCAGGATGATCGCGATCGAGGTGCCGGCCCGGTCCTTGCCCGCGGCGCAGTGCAGCAGGGCGGGCACCGACTC
This sequence comes from Streptomyces sp. NPDC059373, assembly GCF_042751495.1. Lineage (NCBI taxonomy): Bacteria > Bacillati > Actinomycetota > Actinomycetes > Kitasatosporales > Streptomycetaceae > Streptomyces > Streptomyces sp. NPDC059373. The sequence goes on from NZ_JBHYXC010000037.1 coordinate 43,577, forward strand.
CTCCTCGGCGAGCAGCTCCAGCATCCGGCCGTGCTCCTCGGTGCGGTCCAGGATGATCCGTACGTATGCGCCGACCATGCGCTGGACCGCCTTGCCGTCGCCCAGGACCTTCCGCAGGGCGTCGAGGTCGCCGTCGCGCACGATGCCCCAGAACTCCGCGCCGGAAGCCGGGTCGCTGAGCGGCATGTTGATGTTGCGTACGCCCGGGAGCGCGACGTCGGGGCCCTCCAGCTTGATGTCGGAGGCGTTGCGGAAGTCGAAGATGGTGTGCAGGCCGAGCGAGGCGAGGAACTCGGCGTCGGTGTCCGTCGTGTGAGCCAGGTGCCCGCTGCGGAAGAGCCGCCCGTGCCGTACCCGGCGGCCGTCGGCCGTGGGGAGCCCGCCGACGTCGCGGAAGTTGCGTACGCCGGTGAGCTCGGGCTCGGTCGAGGCGGTCTGCGGACTCTGCTGGGTCACCGGCGCTCCTTGGAATCGGGTCGGACTCCTGCTGACCATACGACAAGCATGCGAATCCCGTACCGGGCGGTATGTGTGCCTGAGGTCATTGCCATTCGCCCCCCGCCATCCGATGATGTTCGAGCCTGATCGGAAAAGGGGAAATTTGATGATTGACGTTGGTGGCGACGGACGGGTGTGGCTGCTGTCAGGCACCGGCAGCAGCTACGCGCTGCGGCTGACGGAGCGGGACGAGCTGCTGCACCTCCACTGGGGGCCGCGCATCACCCTCGCCGACGCCGAGGCGCTGGCCGCCGAACCGCTGCCCGGTCACCGCGGGTTCGAGTCCGTGCTCGACGGCCGTGAGGAGTACCCGGTCGAGGGCGGCCCCCGCTTCGTACGGCCCGCGCTCACCGCCCGTACGGAGGCCGTGCGCGGCACCGAGTGGATCTTCGAGGAGTACGAGGTCCACGTGGGCGAGGCCGGCGGCGACGAGCTGCGGCTGCACTTCCACGACGCCGTCCACCACGTCGACATCGCCCTCCACTACCGGCTGCGCACCGGCACCGACGTCATCGAGCGCTGGGCCACCGTCAGCCATGGCGGCGGCGACCGGACCGCCCCCGTCGAGCTGCTGCGCGCCGACGCCGCCGCCTGGTCGCTGCCGGTACGGGACCACTGGCGGCTGTCGCATCTGCACGGCCGCTGGGCCGCCGAGTCCCAGCTCGCCCGCACCGATCTCAGCCACGGCGAGCACGTCATCGGCAGCCGGCGCGGCCACACCAGTCACGCTCACCTGCCCTGGATCGCCCTCGACGCCGGTGACGCGGGCGAGGAGCACGGCGAGGTCTGGTCCGCCGCGCTGGCCTGGTCCGGGTCGTGGCGGATCGCCGTACAGCTGCTGCCCGACGGCCTGGTGCAGGCCGTCGGCGGCGCCGGACACGACGACGCCGGGCTGGTGCTGCTGGCGCCGGGGGAGTCGTACACCACCCCGGTCTTCGCCGGCCTGTGGAGCGACGGCGGCTTCGGTGCGAGCAGCCGCGCCTGGCACGCCTACCAGCTCGCACACGTCATCCCCGGCGCCGAGCAGTCCCGGCCGGTGCTCTACAACTCCTGGGAGGCCACCTACTTCGAGGTCAGCGAGGCCGGGCAGCGCGCGCTCGCCCGCCGCGCGGCCGACATGGGCGTCGAGCTGTTCGTCGTGGACGACGGCTGGTTCGGGACCCGTACGCACGACGCGGCCGGGCTCGGCGACTGGACACCCAACCCCGACCGCTTCCCCAACGGCCTCAAGCCGCTCGCCGACGACGTCCACGCGCTCGGCATGCAGTTCGGCATCTGGGTCGAGCCGGAGATGGTCAACCCGGACAGCGACCTCTACCGGGCCCACCCCGACTGGGTGCAGTACCAGCCGGGGCGCCGCCGCACCGAGTTCCGCAACCAGCTCATCCTCAACCTCGCCCGCGAGGACGTCCGCGACCACCTCTGGCAGCAGCTGGACGCCCTCCTGCACAGCGCCCCCGTCGACTATGTGAAGTGGGACTTCAACCGCTGCTTCACCGACGCCGGCTGGCCCGGCGAGCCCTACCCGCAGCGACTGTGGGTCGACCATGTGCACGGGCTGTACGCGCTCCTGGACCGGCTGCGCGCCGCCCACCCCGGCGTCGCCTTCGAGTCCTGCTCGGGCGGCGGCGGCCGCATCGACCTCGGCATTCTGTCCCGTACCGACCAGGTGTGGACCTCCGACAACACCGACCCGCTGGACCGGCTGGCCATCCAGGACGGATTCAGCCAGATCCACCCGGCACGCGTGATGGCCGCCTGGGTCACCGACAGCCCCAACGAGCAGCTCAACGACCGGGTCAGCTCCCTGCGCTATCGCTTCGTGTCGTCCATGGCCGGCGTCCTGGGCATCGGCGGCGACCTGGTGAAGTGGAGCGAGGACGAGCTCACCGAGGCCCGCGCGTGGATCGCCCGCTACAAGACGATCCGCCCGGTCGTGCAGCACGGCGAGCTGTACCGGCTGCGGCCGCCCGGCGAGGAGCTCAGCGCCGTCCAGTACGTCCGCGACGGTGAGACGGTCGTCCTGGCCTGGCTGCGCCACCAGCGCCACGGCGAGCCCCAGCCCGCGCTGCGGCTGCGCGGGCTCGACCCGGCGGCGACGTACACCGACGTGGCGACCGGCGAGGTCCACCGGGGCGCTGTGCTGCTGCACCACGGACTGCGCACCGGGCTCCGGGGCGATCTTGACGCCGCCGTATTCCACTTTCGGCAGAACTGACCGAGTGGGATAGATCACGGTACGTCAACCCTTGGTTACGGTGGCGTAGGTCACTTGACGAGGTGAAGGATGTGCTGCTGTGGCAGACGATTCGAAGACACACACCACCGGCACCATCGGGTCGTACGCGGCGATCGGCGACAGCTTCACCGAGGGCGTCGGCGACCCCGGTCCCGACGGCGCGTTCGTCGGCTGGGCGGACCGGCTGGCCGTGTTGCTGTCCGACCGCAGGCCCGAGCACGACTTCCGCTACGCCAACCTCGCCGTACGGGGCCGGCTCCTCGACCAGGTCGTCGCGGAGCAGGTCCCGCGCGCCCGGGAGCTCGCCCCGGACCTGGTGACCTTCTGTGCCGGCGGCAACGACATCCTGCGCCCGGGCAGCGACCCCGACGCCGTCGCCGAACGCTTCGAGGCCGCCGTCGCCGACCTCAGCGCCGCCGTCGGCACGGTGCTGGTCACCACCGGCTTCGACACCCGGGGCACCCCGGTGCTCGGCCTGCTGCGCGGCAAGATCGCCACGTACAGCGTGCATGTGCGGGCCATCGCCGACCGGTACAACTGCCCGGTGCTCGACCTGTGGTCCCTGCGCTCGGTCCAGGACCGCCGCGCCTGGGACGCCGACCGTCTTCACCTGTCACCCGAGGGCCACACCCGCGTCGCCCTGCGCGCCGGCCAGGTGCTCGGCCTGGACGTCCCCGCCGACCCTGACCAGCCCTGGCCGCCGGAGCCGGTGCGGGCCCCCGGTGCGGTGCGCCGGGACAACATCCAGTGGGCCCGCGAGTACCTCGTACCGTGGATCGGGCGGCGGCTGCGCGGTGAGTCCTCCGGCGACCACGTCGAGCCCAAGCGCCCGGATCTGCTGCCGCTGGACTAGGACCGGCGGCCGGGCGGGCCGGTCGGATCAGGACAGCTCGGCCCACACCGTACGGCCGCGGCCGGTCTCGCCGGGGCACACGCCCCAGGAGGTGGCGAGCGCGCCGACCAGCAGCAGCCCGCGGCCGCCCTCCTCGTCGAGCCCGGGCGCGCGTTGCTGAGGCTGCGTCAAAAAGCTTCCCTGGTCGGTGACTTCGACGCGTACGATGCCGCGCGTGAAGCTCAGTCCGCAGGTGATGCGCTCGCTGGTGGTGTGGCGTACGGCGTTGGTGAACAGCTCGGAGACCACCATCTCGGTGTCGTCGCGCACCTCGTCGGCCGCGCCCCAATCCCGCAGCCGCGTCCGCACACGCCGCCGTGCCTCCGCGACGGAGGAGCCGACGGCGGGCAGCCGGAAAGAGACCTGGCAGGCGGCGTCGAGGACGCCGCGGCGCTCTAACCGGAGAGCGTCTTGGGAAGCAGCCACTCCGCAACTATGCGGGCCCTGTTCGAGCTTTGGCAAGATGCGATCTGTAAATTACAGAATCGACGTGACAGGCTGTGCCTTGCGCTGATGGCATGACACACTGCCGTGCTGTGAAGGCAGTTGGAGGGAGTGGGTCGTGACGGACGGGCGACCGGCAGGCGGTGGTGCCCCCACCGTACTGCGAGTGGTGCTCGGCAAGCGGCTCCAGGTTCTGCGCGAGAAGGCCGGGCTCTCCTACGAGCAGGCGGCGCAGGCCCTGTACGTCACCCATGCCACGATCCGCCGCATGGAGAAGGCCGAAGTCGGCCTGAAGATCCCGTATGTGGAGAAGCTGCTCACGACCTACGGGGTCACCGACCCCCAGGAGGTCGAGGCCTTTCTCTCCCTCGCGCGCGAGGCCAACCAGCCCGGCTGGTGGCACCGTTACCGCGACGTCCTGCCGGAGTGGTTCAGCGCCTTCGTGAGCCTGGAGGGCGAGGCCGCCGTCATCCGCGCGTACGAGCCGCACTACATACCGGGGCTGCTGCAGACCGCGGACTACGCCCGCGAGGTGCTCAAGGCCGGCCGGCCGCAGGCCTCCTGCGAGGAGATAGAGCGCGGCGTCGCACTGCGCATGGAGCGCCAGTCGCTGCTCACCCGCCCGAACGCACCGCTGCTGTGGGTCGTCCTCGACGAAACGGTCCTGCGAAGACCCATCGGGGACGCCGGCATCATGCGCGCCCAGATCGCCAGGCTGATCGAGGCCTGCGCACTGCCGAACGTACAACTGCAGATCATGCCCTTCAGCGCGGGACCGCATCCCGCGATGTACGGGCCCTTCCATATCTTCCGGTTCCAGGTTCAGGAACTCCCTGACGTCGTCTACACCGAGAGCCTCGTCGGGGCGGTGTACTTCGACGACCGCGACGACGTCACGGCCTTCCTCGAGGCACTGGACCGGATGTGCGCGCAAGCCGCGCCGGCGCTGAGCACCGAGGCAGTCCTCGGTGGGATCCACGGGGAGACCTGACCGATGAGCAACACGACGAACAAGCGGATCTACAACGGCATGCCCGCCAAGGACCTGGGCAGCGAAGGCTGGACCAAGCCCTGGAGCGGCGGCAACGGCGGATCCTGCGTCGAGGCCATGAAGCTCAACGACGGCCGGGTGGCGCTGCGGCAGTCCACCGACCCGGACGGCCCCGCCCTGATCTACACCAACCACGAGATCACCACCTTCATCCAGGGCGCCAAGGCCGGCGAAGCCGACTTCCTGCTGTCCTGACCCAGAGACGGAGCACGGCGTGAGCGACCAGGAGAACGGCCTTCCGGCCGACCGGATCGACACCAGCAAGCCGCATCCCGCCCGGATGTACGACTACTTCCTCGGCGGCCGGGACAACTACGAGGTCGACCGCGCGGCCGCCGACCGGGTCATCGAGCTCATCCCCGAGATCCGTCCGTCGGCCCGCGCCAACCGCGGCTTCCTGCAGCGCGCCACCCGCTTCGTGGCCGACCAGGGCATCCGGCAGATCATCGACATCGGCACCGGCATCCCCACCTCGCCCAACACGCACGAGATCGCTCAGGCCGTCTCGCCCGACGTCAGGGTCGCCTATATCGACAACGACCCGATCGTCGCCGCCCACGCGGGCGCCAGACTCGTCGGCACCGGCAACACCGGTTTCTTCCTCGGCGACGTCCGCGAGCCCGAGACGATCCTGCGGCACCCCACGATCAGCGAACTGATCGACTTCGACCAGCCGGTGGCGCTCCTCCTCGTCGCACTCCTGCACTTCGTCACCGACAAGGAAGAGCCCGCCCGGCTGGTCCGCACGCTCGCCGAAGCCCTCCCCCAGGGCAGCTACCTGGTGCTCTCGCACACCACGGCCGACTTCCACGAGGGCGGCTTCCCGGACGTCATCAAGGTGTACGACAGCGCCACCGCCACCATGAACGTCCGCACCCACGCCGACATCCTGCCGTTCTTCGACGGCTTCGACCTCCTGGAGCCCGGCCTGGTCCAGGTGCCGCTGTGGCGCCCCGACGGCCCGCTGCCGGATCCCGGGGAACTGCGCCGGATCGGCTTCTACGGCGGCGTGGGCTACAAGGGCTGAGCCGACTCGAGAGCCTCCGCGCCGATCAGCGCGGTGCTCCCGTCGCCCGTGCAGGCGTACGCGCCGGCGACCGCGCCCAGCCGGGCGCAGTCCTCCAGGCCCCGGCCGGTCCGCCGCCCGTACAGAAAGCCCGACACGAAGGCGTCCCCCGCGCCGTTGGAGTCCAGCACCGGCCCCGGCGGCGGCACGGCCGGGATGTGGCGCGGCGTGCTGCTGCCCTCCCGGGTCAGCAGATACGAGCCTCCGGCCCCCGCCGTGGCGATCACCGCCTCGGCCCGGCCGTCGCGCAGGATGTTCCGCATCACCCCGGCGATCCGCTCCTTGGCCCCGGCCGCGCTGAGGAAGACCAGGTCGGAGCGGAGTGCGAACTCCTTGTGGTGGTCCGCCGTTCCGTCCCAGTCGTGCAGATCCGTCGAGACCGGGATGCCGAGCGCCTCGATGTCGTCGTACAGGAAGCGCGCGAAGTGGGTGATCGACAGGTGCACATGGCGGGCGCGGCGCAGATGCGGCAGGTAGAACTCGCGCGGCATCCGCAGGTCGAGCGGATCGCGGCCGTCGTAGAAGGACATCCGGTGTCCTGAGGCGTCCACGAGATTGACCGACCGCCGGGTGCCCGCCGCCGAGATCAGCGGCTCGAAGTCGACATCGGCCTTCGCCAGCCGCTCCCGCACCATGGCGCCGATCCAGTCCTCACCGATGAAGTCCAGGAACTTCACCGTCCCGCCGAGCGCCCGGCTGCCCAGCGCGACATTCCCGCCGGTGTGACCCGCCCACTCCCGGATCGGCGGCACCCCCACCGAATCGGCCAGCGGCACCGGCAGCGCGTCCACCCTGACGATCGTGTCGACCCCTGACCCACCGACGACGAGCACGTCGTACGACGGCTCCTGTTGCGTGGTCATAGCCACCTCCGCTCCCACCCCGGCGCACATGCTACGGGCCGGTGGGGTCTTCTGTCAGAGAAGACCCCACCGCGTGCGGCTCTGCTGTAAGACAGGCCCTAACTCACGTTGAGCGCCGTGTCGTCGAGGACGAACGACGTCTGGAGGGTGGACCCTTCGGTGCCGGTGAACTTGAGGGTGACGGTCTGTCCGGCGTAGCCGGCGAGGCTGAAGCTGCGCTGGGTGTAGCCGGTGGCGGCGTTGAGGTTGGAGTAGGTGGCGAGGGTGCTCAGGACGGTGCCGGAGCTGTTGAGAACCTGGGCCTTGAGGGTGTCGTACGCGGTGCTGGTGGAGGTCTCGGCCGTGTCGACGTGCAGGTAGAAGCTGAAGGTGGCCGTGGTGCAGCCGGAGGGGATGGTCACCGCCTGGGAGAGAGTGTCGGTGGTGGCGGAGCCGTAGCCGTCCAGCCAGGCCTTGTACGAGCCGGTGCGGGCGGCCTCGCTGGTGGAGTTGGTGATGACGCCGCTGGAGGCGGTCCAGGTGGTGCTGCCGGACTCGAAGCCGGGGTTGCCGATGAGCTGGGCGGCGGTGCAGGTGCCGGTGCCGCCGCCGGAGCCGCCGCCGCTGTCGGTCGCGCCGGAGAGCCATTCGGTGGCGTTGAGGGCGAGGGCGGCGTTGGTGGCGGTGCTGTCGTTCCAGCCGTCGTACAGGGTGTTGCCGGACTGGCCGGTGCCGTCGTCGATGGGGGAGCTGTCGCCCCAGAAGGCGACGCGGCCGCTGCCGAAGGTACTGGTGGCGAAGAAGGCGCCGGTGTTGCCGGAGTAGCCGGAGCGGTACAGCAGTCCCTTGACGCCGGCGTTGTCGGCCGGCTTGAGGGTGGCGGTGGTGCCGTTGGCGAACAGGCTCTTGGTCACCGTCCCGAAGGAGCCGTGGAGCACGGGGTCGGTGCTGTCGCTGATCGCCGCCGGGTTACCGGAGCTGATGTTGAGCAGGTCGACGGAGAAGCCGAACGGGTCGGTGCTGTCGACGCTGTTGTTGGTCATCAGGTCGTTGATGATCACGGGGGAGTCGGAGCCGTCGTTGTTGCGGTCGCTCCCGGTGTGGTCCGAGATGAGGAAGAGCCCGCCGCCGTTCTGCACGAACTTCATCACGGCGGTCTTCTCGGCCGTGGTGAGCAGCACGTTCGGCTCGGGCAGCACGAAGGTGTCGAAGTTCGACAGGTCGGTGGCGCTGGAGGTGCCGTAGGTGATCGAGCTTCCCGAAGGCAGCGTCTTCAGGCTGTAGTTGCCGGTCTTCTGCAGGGCCACGCCCCACGAGGAGATGGCACCGGTCCAGGAGGTCTCCGAGGACGGCGAGGAGTTCTGGCCGAGCGGGTCGGGCTGACTGGTGGAGATGATCCAGTCGGCGTTGCCGGCCGTCTCGGCGTGGGCGTTGTCGAAGAGCACGCGGTTCGTGGTCGCCGCGGCGGCGGTCGTGGGTGCTGCTGCCTGGACGGCCGCCGTGCCTGCGACCAGGACCCCGAGCACTGCTGCCGCGCCGGCGATGCGGCGGGCGTGTCTGGCGCTGGACCTGGTGGATCCGAGCATCCGGCATTCCTCCTTGTGGGGGGTGTGGAGAGGCGGTGCGGGCGCCGATTCTTCGCGCGTAGACTTGCGGTAAGCCAACAGCGCGGTGACAAGCTTTTGAACGGTACATGGCAATATCAGGGCCTGGCAACGGGCAAACCGGCCGCCACTTCCCGCAGTTGGGCGTGCAGCCCCCGGTAGGGAATGCCCGGCGGAAGCCATGCCTTGCGGAACTTCGCGAGCGCCGTGTAGTTGGTGTCGCAGACATTGGCCAGCGGTGACTCGACGCCCTGTGAGACCAGCTGGTACGCGTCCATCTCCGACAGCCCGTAGTCGCTCGCCAGCCACCGCACCAGGTCGAGTTGGGCGATCCGGAAGGCGTCCTCCAGCGGCCGCGCCGAACCCGTCGACATGATGTACGTGTCCGATTCCAGCCGGGGCCACGGCGTGGCGAGCCCCTTGAGCAGCTCGACGACCACCACCGTGTTCATGGCGCACTCGACCGCGACCCCGCAGGTCTCGCCCTCGCCCTGCCGGGCGTGCCCGTCGCCCAGGCTGAGCAGGGCGCCCTCCACGTTGACGCCCAGATAGCAGGTGACGCCGGCCCGCATCTCGGGCGTGTCCATGTTGCCGCCGTGCGCGTCGGGGACCAGCGCCGAGCGCACCTCCAGGTTGGCCGGGGCGACCCCGACGGTGCCGTGCATCGGGTCCATCGGCAGTTCGATGCGGATGTCGCTGTCGCGGGCGGCGAATTCGCAGGTCCGCCGCTCCCGGTCCAGCTGCCACATCCACACCAGCTCGGGGAGCGGCGGCTGCAGCGTGGCCGTCGTATGGGTCGAGGTCAGGGCGCCGAACAGCGGCACGGTGGTGGACGCCGCCCAGTCCCGGGCGGGCTCGATCGACACGAAGTGCACCGCGACCGTGTCGCCGGGCTCGGCCCCCTCGACGTGGAAGGGACCGGTCTGCGGATTGAGGAAGGGGAATTCGCACACCTCCGACACCAGGTCGTTCACCGACCGCACCCGGCCCGCGAAGCAGTCCTCGGTGAAGAGGTCGAGCACCGTGCCGGGCGCGATCCGCGCCACCGGCGGCGCGCCGCCGAATGTCCAGGCGTACTCGCCCGCCTCGGGCCTTACCGTGATGATCCTCGGGTCGTCGCTCATGCGTCGTGCTTACCCCATCGGCGGACTCGCTGAGCGCCCCATGACGTTTCTGACCGGCCCGTGGACGTGCGAGGCTGTCCCTATGACTCACCCAGACCAGGAGGCGGCCATGGAAGCGGAAGCTTCGGACCAGACGCGCGAGGTGCCCGAGGTCGAGGAGGCGGCGGCCGAGGCGCCGGAGGAGGACGACGTCAAGCGCAAGTTCAGGGAGGCCCTGGAGCGCAAGCGCAACCACAACGCGGCGGGCGGCAGTGGAGCCGGGGGACAGGACCACAACAAGATCCACGGCGCTCACGGGCGGGCCGGCGGCCAGCGCGAATTCCGCCGCAAGAGCGGCTGACGACCGGTCCGGGTCACGGCCCCATTCGCCCTCAGGGCGGGTGGGGCCGTTGTCATGGACGCCGGATCCTTCACCGAGACCGACGCCTTCGTACGGCCCCGGCCCCGGCCCACCGGCGGGAACGGCGACGAAGACCGGCCCTACGGCGACGGCGAGCAGCCCCGCGATCGCGGCGCTGCGCCACTTCGGACGTCTGTTGCGGCTCGTAGTCATGTACCGGACAGTAAGACCGCGCCGGACGCGGATTCAGGCGGCGCTGAGCAGCTTTCGTACGACGCGCCACGCCTTTGTCGGCTGCGGACAGTCCCGGGCACGGGGGCCCTTTATGAGAGCTTCCCAACGATTATGAGATCTTCCCAAGAAAGAACGCTCTGTGGCGCTGAATGCAACAATCCGCACTTAAGTTCGTCCGCATGACGGAAGACCACAAGGTGCCGCCGGGCGACGAGGCCGGCGGCATTCTCATACGACGCCGACGCAGAACCCGCGCTCTGATCGCGGCCGGTGTCGCCCTCGGTTGCACGCTCGCCCTCGGCGGCACGGCGGCCGGCATCGCCTACTGGCACCTCGACAACAACATCAAGAGCGTCGACATCAACGGCGCGCTCGGTACCGACCGCCCCAGCAAGGCCGCCGCCGCGACGCCGTCCACCTCGGCCTCCGCGTCGCAGTCTCCCGTCGCCACCGGCGCGATGAACATCCTGGTCCTCGGCTCGGACTCGCGCAGCGGCAGCAACGCCAAGCTCGGCGGCGGCCACACCAGCGGCGCCCGCTCCGACACCGCGATGGTGGTCCACATCAACGAGGCGCACACCAAGGCCACCGTCGTCAGCATCCCCCGCGACACCCTCGTCTACCGTCCCTCCTGCCCCACCTCCAGCGGCAGCACCTCCGCCGCGTACAACGCCATGTTCAACACCGCCTTCTCGGTGGGCGGCGCGGTCTGCGCGGTCAAGACGGTCGAGACCCTCACCGGGGTACGCATGGACCACTACATCGAGATCGACTTCACCGGCTTCGCCAAACTCATCGACTCCCTCGGCGGGGTGACCGTCACCACCACCAAGGACATCAACGACGACAAGAGCCACCTCCACCTCAAGGCCGGTACGCACCACCTCGACGGCAAGACCGCGCTCGCCTTCGCCCGCACCCGGCACGGCGTCGGCGACGGCAGCGACCTCGGCCGCATCGAGCTCCAGCAGCAGCTCCTGCACGCGATGCTCAAGCAGGTCTCGGCCGCCGACCTCCTCACCAACCCGGCCAAGATCTACGGCATGGCCGAGACGATCACCAGCGCCATCACCACCGACACCGAACTCGACTCCCTGAGCGAGCTGGTCGGCTTCGGGTCGAGCCTCCGCAAGATCGGCTCGGACAACCTCACCGCCATCACCATTCCGGTCGTCACCGCCCCCTCCGACCCCAACCGGGTCGTCGAGGCGAGCTCCGCGGGCAAGGTCTGGGAGGCGCTGAAGAACGACACCGCCCTGCCGAAGAGCGTCCTCGACGCCCAGAAGTGACGCCGTCCGCGCCGGGCGGCCCGGTCACAACGCGGGCGCGGGCGGGGCCCCTTCGTACGCTGCCGTCAGGATGGCCCGCAGGTCGTCCGGTGAAGCCTCGCGCGGGTTGGCGTACGGCGTCGCCGCGGCGAGGTCGACCGCGCGCTCGATGCCCGCGCGGGGCAGGCCCAGCGCGGCCAGGGAGCGGGGGGCGCCGAGCCGGCCGGCGAGGTCGTGGAGGCCGAACACCGGGTCGGGGGTGCCGAGGGCGCGGCGGAGCGCCGCCAACGCGGTCGGGACGGCAGGGGAGTTGAAGGCCAGGACGTACGGCAGGACGACGGTGTGGGTGTCCGCGTGGGGCAGGTCGAAGGTGCCGCCCAGCACATGGCAGAGCTTGTGGTGGAGACCCATGGTGGTCGCGCCGAGGCAGGCGCCGCAGAGCCAGGCGCCGTACAGGGCCTCGCTGCGGGCGTCGGCGACGACGGGCAACGCGGCGGCGAGAGAACGTACGCCCTCTTCGGCCATGAGGGAGATGACGGGCGACGCGTCGGGGGCGTAGAGGGCCTCGACGGCGTGGGCGATGGCGTTCATGCCGCTGGTGCCGGAGAGGGCGGGCGGCATGGAGAGGGTGAGTTCGGGGTCGTAGACGACGCTGCGGGGCAGGACGGCGCGGTCGCGGCCGGTGCGCTTGACGCCGTTCTCCGTGAGGCCCCAGACCGGGGTCATCTCCGAGCCCGCGTAGGTCGAGGGCACCGCGATGAGCGGCAGGCCGGCGCGCAGGGCCAGTGCCTTGCCGAGGCCGATGGCCGAGCCGCCGCCGACCGCGACGCAGCCGTCGGCGTCAAGCTTGCGGGCCACGTCGACCGCCTCGTCGGCGACCTCGACGGGGACGTGCATGACGGCGCCGGGGTGCACGCCCACGCACGCGTCGCCCAGCGAGTCGGCCACGGCCTGGGCGACGTCGCGGCCCCGGGAACCCGAGAGCACCAGCACCCTGCGCAGCCCGAGGCGTTCGGCCTCCGCGGCCACAGCGGTGGTCGCGGCGCCGGGCCGGAAGACCACCCGCATGGGCAGCGCCTCGTAGACGAACCCGGTGCTCATGACGACTGCAGCACGATGTCGAAGTTCGCGAGCCGGAAGGGATTCGCCACCCCGTACGCCGCCGCCCGCGCTGGGTCGTCGACCACCGAGAACTCCTCGACGAGACTCTTCTTCACCGCGAACACCGCGTCCGACTCCAGATAGGGGCTGCCCGCCACGAAGATGTGCGTGGTGACCGGCACGTGCCCCTCCGCACCGGCGATGAAGTGGATGTGCGCCGGGCGGTACGGATGCCGCTCGCCCGCCGCCAGCAGGTCGCCCACCGGGCCGTCCGTCGGGATGGGGTAGTACGACGGGACGATCGTGCGGAAGAGGAAGGCGCCCTCGGCGTCGGTCGTGAACAGTCCGCGGCCGTTGCCGAGGGGCTGCAGGTCCGGCTGCTGGACGTCGTAGAAGCCGTCCTCGTTGCACTGCCACACGTCAACGAGTGCCCCCGGAAGCGGCGTGCCGTCCACCGACACGACACGCCCGGTGACCACGCAGGGTTCGCCGGTGCCGAGGAGGTCGATGGAGTCGCCCCATGCGCGTGGCGGGGAGTCGACGACATGGAAGGGGCCGAGCACCGTGGAGTCGGTCGCGGTCTTCCGGGCTGCCTTTCGCTGCGCGATCGTCTCCACCAGCATCGACACGCCCAGCACGTCCGAGAGGAGGATGAACTCCTGCCGGGTGGCGTCGCACTTCTGCCCGGTGGCGGTGAGGAAGGCGATGGCCTGTTCCCACTCCTGGGTCGTCGGCTCGATGTCCCGTACGAAATCGTGCAGATGACGGGTCAGACTGCCCAGGATCTCGCGCAGCCGCGGGTCCGGGGTCTTCTCGAAGCTCTCCACGACCGCGGCGGTCGCGGTCTCCTCGGTGAAGTCGGTGGCCATCGTGGTTACCTCGTCACTTCTCGTCTCGGTCCCGTCCCAGGATGCGCTTCAGCGCATCCGAGAGCAGCTTCGCCGCGTCATCCGGCGTCGTGCTTTCGTGCCGGAAGGCGATGTGCAGGTCCGGCCGGACCAGCAGCACGCCGCCGTCGCCGGTCTCGCGCAGCCGCGCCCAGTCGCCGTACGGGTCGTCGTACTCCTGCCCGGGACCGATGACGGCGGTGGCGATGTCCAGGCCCAGCTCTTCGCCGACGCCGCGGGCGGCCTCGGTCCAGGCGTCGCCGCCGATGCCGGTGATCACGGTGAAGCGGCCCCTGCCGGCCAGGTCCAGGGTCGACGGATTCCGCGTCCCGGCGGACAGCCAGGCGTGCGGGAGCTTGGCGCCGGGGCGGGTGGAGGGCTGGTGGTACAGCTCCGGGTCGCGGTCGAAGCCGGGGTCGGGCGTGCCGTCGGGGACGATCGCGGTGGAGGCGTAGCGCTGGTTGAGGTCGACGCCGTGCGCGTTGAACTCGTACGCCTTGAAGGCGATCGCCTCGCGCAGCTCCTGGCGCTGCTTCTCGGCGGCGGGGGTGGCGTCCTTGCGGGCGGCGATGTTGGCCCACAGCTGCTCGGGGGTCTGGGGGCTGAGGCCGTCGAGGGCGGCGAAGACCGGGGCGGTCTCGCCGATCGACTTGTTGGCGCGGGTCACGATCTGCTTGCCGATGGGCGCGCGTTCGGCGTCGTACGTGTCCAGCAGGGCGGGGGAGGCCGTGCCGTCGAGGACGAGCTTGAGCTTCCAGGCCAGGTTGTACGAGTCCTGGATGGAGGTGTTGGAGCCCAGGCCGTTGGACGGCGGGTGGCGGTGTGTGGCGTCGCCGGCGCAGAAGACGCGGCCGTTCGTGTAGGTCTCGGCGTACATCTCGTTGACCGTCCAGGCCGAGGACGAGGTGATGGTGACCGGGATGTCGTCGTCGCCGATCAGCTGGCGGACGACGGACAGGGCGTACTCCTCGGTAAGGTCGGGGGCGCCCGCGGTGACGTCGTAGCCCCACACGATCAGCCACTCGTTCCAGGGGCGTACGTTGCGGACCAGGCCGGCGCCGATGCCACCGACCGTGGCGCCGGGGGAGAGCACCCAGTACAGGGTGCTGGGCCGGTGGGCGACGTACTTGGTGAGATCGGCCTCGAAGCAGATGTTGATCGAGCCGGCCACGCCCATCTGCCCGCCCATGGGGAGCCCGGCGTCCTCGGCGACCTGGGAGCGGCCGCCGTCGGCGCCGATCAGGTACTTGGCGCGGATCTTGTACGTGTCGCCGCGCAGCCGGTCCTCGACGGTGGCGGTGACGCCGTCCGCGTCCTGCTCGAAGGACCGGTAGACGGTGCTGTAGCGCAGCTGCGTGCCGCGCTCGACGGCGGCGCCCACCAGGACCGGCTCCATGAGGTGCTGCGGCATGTCGCACATGCGGGTGGGGCTGGCCAGCTCGTGGGCGGCCTGGACCAGCGGGTCGTTGCCCCAGGAGCGCAGGCGGCCCAGCTCCTCGCCCGCGATGCTGGTGCAGAAGGTGGTGTTCCCCATGAGGTGCTGGGGCGAGGCCTGAGCGACGACCTGGTCCTCGACGCCCAGGTCGCGCAGCACCTCCATGGTGCGCTGGTTGGTGATGTGGGCGCGCGGGGTGTCCGCGAGCCGGTGGTAGCGCGTCACGACGATGTTCGGGACGCCGTAGGTGCTGAGGGCGAGCGCCGCGCTCGCGCCCGCGGGTCCGCTGCCCACGATCAGCACATCGGTCTCGACGACGGTGTCGATCATTTCCACGGCTCCTGACGGATAATTGAAAGAGCAACCAGAATCGATCCTGGATGATCACGCGTCGGCTGTGGTGTCTCAATACGAGACACGGTTGGGACGGGACCCGGTGAAGGCACTCGAAGAACTGCTCCTTGACGCCTACCTCGGCGAGGACCCGCAACACCGTCCCGTGGTCGTGACGGACGGCCGCACCCGGCTCGTCAGCGCCGAGGCCGCGCGAACGGTCTCCGACGACACCCTCGCCCTCCTGGAACGGCACGCCGCCGGCCTGGTCCACGACGACACCCCGGGCGCCCCCGGCGCCGACCGGCTCGGCGCCCGACTGCGGCCGGTGCTGCACTCCGGACGGGTCATCGGCGTCACGGCGGTCTTCTCCGGCGCCGGCGGCGCGGCCCCGCACGACCACGCCGACCCCCCGATGCTGCCCGGGCTCGCCGGATCCTCGCTGCCGTGGCGCAGCGCCCTGACCCGGCTGGCGGCGCTCGCGGCCGCGCCGGGCCCGCTGATGGTGACCGGAGAGCCCGGCGCAGGGAAGGCCGCCGTCGCCCGGGGGCTGTACGCCGAGGCGCCGGCCTTCGACGCCGCCGAGGCCACGGCCGACGACGCCCGGCGCTGGTGCCGTGATCTGGACGCGGACCCGGGCGACCGCGGCCCGGTGCTGCTCCGGCACCTGGAGGTCCTCGACGCCACGGTGGCCGCCGCGCTCCACTCCGTACTCGAGCGCCGGCCCTCGCTCCGCCTCGTCGCCACCTACACCCCCGGCGACCCGCCCCCCGGCGCCTGCCTGGAACGCCTGGTCGGCCACTTCTCCGCCCGCTCGGTCACCCTCCCGCCGCTGCGCGAACGCCCCGAGGACATCCCCGCCCTGCTGCGCGCCCTGCGCCCCCGCCCCGACCTGGGCCGGCCGCCGCTGACCTGGACCGTCGAGGCGCGGCACGCCCTGGAGCGGTACCCCTGGCCCGGCAATGTCGCCGAGCTCGCCCTTCTCGTACGCGGCATCGCCGACGGCCGGCGCCTCGCCGGTCCCGTACGGCCCGAGGAGCTGCCCGACGCGGTACGCGACGGAGGCGGCGGCCGACGGCTCAGCAGCCTGGAGCGCGCCGAGCGCGCCGCCATCCTGGAGGCCCTGCGCACCCACGGCGGCAACAAGCTCCGCACCGCACAGGCGCTGGGCATCGCCCGCGCCACGGTCTACCGGAAGCTGCGGAGCTACGGAATATAGTTCGAGATTCAACATGTTACGTTGGTGTACGGATACCCCACAGGCAAGGAGAGCCATGAACACCCAGCTGGACATCCGCCGGGCGGACGACCGCTTCCACACCCGCGCCGGCTGGCTCGACTCCCACCACTGCTTTTCCTTCAGCCGGCACTACGACCCCGCCAACACCCACTTCGGGCTGCTCCTCGTCTCCAACGACGACGTCGTCGCGCCCGGCACCGGCTTCGACACCCATCCGCACCGCGACATGGAGATCGTCACCTGGGTCCTCGACGGCGGCCTCGTCCACCAGGACTCCGAGGGCCACAACGGTGTCATCTACCCCGGCCTCGCCCAGCGCATGAGCGCCGGCAAGGGCATCCTCCACAGCGAGAAGAACGACTCCTGGACGCTCACCGGCGAGCCGGAGCACCGGGAGCCCGTGCACTTCGTGCAGATGTGGGTCTTCCCCGACGAACAGGGCATCAAGCCCGGCTACGAACAGCTCGACATCAACGACCAGCTCGCGAACGGCGGTTGGGTCACCGTCGCCTCCGGCATGCCCAAGCACGCCGACGCCCGCGCCATCTCCATCCAGCAGAAGCACGCCGCCCTGCAGGCCGCCCGCATGGGCGCGAACGAGACCCTCGTCATCCCCACGGCGCCCTTCGTCCACGTGTACGTGGCCAAGGGTGAGGCCGCCCTCGAAGGCGTCGGCCTCCTCGGCGCGGGCGACGCGGTCCGCGTCACGGCTGCCGAGGGCCAGCGCGTCACCTCGGGCGCGGAGGGTGCGGAAGTCCTGCTGTGGGAGATGGACGCCACCGTCCAGTTCGGCTGAGCGGCCGCCCGCTGGGCACGTCGGGTTACGGAGAGCTTCCCGGCCGGAAATCCGGCCGTAACGGATCCGCGGTCTACTGTCAGGCAACGATGATTCCTGAGAGTGGACCACGTGACCGGCTGGGAAGAGAGCCCCTCATGACGATCGAAGCAACCGTCACAGCCCCTGCACCCGACCTGGCCGAGCTGGTCCGCGCCGACGGCGTGGAGTTCGTGCTCGCGGTCTTCGTCGACCTGACCGGCAAACCCTGCGCCAAGCTCGTGCCCGTCGAGGCCATCGAGGAACTCCGCGACGCGGGCGTCGGTTTCGCCGGATACGCGGCCGGCGCGCTCGGCCAGCAGCCCAGCGACCCGGACGTCATAGCCCTGCCCGACGTCTCCTCCTACACCCCGCTGCCCTTCGTACGCCCCGGCCTGGCCCTGGTCCACTGCGACCCGCACGTCGAGGGCAAGCCCTGGCCCTACGCGCCCCGGGTGATCCTGCGGGCGGTGCTGGAGCGCGCCGAGCAGCTCGGGCTGTCGCTCGCCGTCGGCGCCGAGATCGAGTACTTCCTGGTCAACCGCGACGAACACGGCACCCTGACGGTCGCCGACAGCCGCGACACCGCCGCCCAACCCTGTTACGACGCGCGGGGCCTGACCCGGATGTACGACCACCTCACGGCCGTCTCCAAAGCGATGAACGCCCTCGGCTGGGGCAACTACGCCAACGACCACGAGGACGGCAACGGCCAGTTCGAGCAGAACTTCACGTACGCCGACGCCCTCACCACCGCCGACCGCGTCATCACCATGCGCTACTTCGTCTCCATGCTGGCCGAACAGCGCGGCATGACCGCCACCTTCATGCCCAAGCCCTTCACCGACCGCACCGGCACCGGCATGCACATGCACCTGTCGCTGTGGCGCGGCGCCGAACCCGCCTTCCCCGACGCCGCCGACCCGCGCGGGCTCGGCCTGTCCCCGCTCGCGTACTCCTTCGTCGGCGGCATCCTCGACCACGCCCGGGCTCTGCAGGCTGTCATCGCGCCGACCGTCAACTCCTACAAGCGCACCGGCGCCGTCTCCACCCGCTCCGGCGCCACCTGGTCCCCGCGCCGTGCGGGCTACGGCGGCAACGACCGTACGCACTTCGTACGCGTCCCGGACGGCAACCGCGTCGAACTGCGCGGTGGCGACGGCGCCGCCAACCCCTACCTCGCCGCGGCCGCAGCCCTCGCCGCAGGCCTCGACGGCATCGACCGCGCCCTCGACCCCGGCACCCCCGGCGACCCGGCCGCCACCGCCGCCCGCCCCGAACTCCCGCCCACCCTCCTGCACGCCGTCGACGCCCTGGCCGCCGACCCGGTCGTCAGCGGGGCCCTCGACGCGGCCGGAGCGGGCGTCAGCCAGTACTTCGGCGACGTCAAGCGCGAGGAGTTCTTCGCGTGGCACGGCACGGTCGGTCAGTGGGAGCTCGACCGCTACCTCACCGCATTCTGATCATCCGTCACGAGGAGAGCCGCATGTGCGGAATCGTCGGGCTCCATCTGCGTGAGCCCTCCCTCCACCCCCGGCTCGGTGAGCTGCTCGCCGCCATGCTCGGCCAGGTCGTCGAACGCGGCCCGGACTCGGCGGGCGTGGCGGTCTACGGCGACCCCCGGCTCACCCCGCCCGGCCGCGCGACCGTCTCGCTGCTGGACACCGACGCCGCCTCCGCCGAGGCCGCGCTACGGGACCGGCTCCCGGACGCCGTGGCCATCACCGCCGACGCCACCACCGTCGTCCACGCCGCCGTCCCGGTCGACGCGCTGCTCGCGGCCGTCGCCACCGTGCTCCCGGGTGCCACCGTCATCGGCTCCGGTGAGGACGTCGCCGTACTCAAGGGCACCGGGCACCCCGACGACCTGGCCGACGCCTTCGGGCTGGCGGGGGTCCGGGGCTGGCAGGGCGTCGGCCACACCCGCATGGCCACCGAGTCCGCCGTCACCCCCGAAGGCGCCCACCCCTTCTCCGTCGGCCCCGACCAGTGCCTGGTGCACAACGGCTCCTTCGCCAACCACGCCACCATCCGCCGCGAACTGCGCGCCCAGGGCGTCCACTTCGACAGCGAGAACGACTCCGAGGTCGGCGCCCGCTTCGTCGCCCACCAACTCGCCCACGGCACCGACCTGGAGAAGGCGCTCCGGCTGCTCTGCGAGCGCTTCGACGGCTTCTACACGCTGCTGGTCGCGACCGGCGACTCGTTCGCCGTCGTACGGGACGCGATCGCCTGCAAGCCCGCACTCGTCGCCGAGACCGCCGACTGGGTCGCCATGGCCTCCGAGTACCGCGCCCTGGACGTCCTCCCGGGCATCGAGAACGCCCGCATCTTCGAGCCCGAGCCGGAAGAGGTCTACGTATGGCAGCGCTGACCACCGAGGTCCACGACCTTGCCCAGTCCGCCGTCCGCGACCTCAACCAGGCCCTCCACAGCCCCGGCGTGGCCGAGCGCGCCGCGAGCTGGCGCGTGCTCAATCCGCGCGGGGCCCACAGCGTCGCCTGCGGCCTGAAGGAGGACCTCACCGTCCATATCGAGGGCCACGTCGGCTACTACTGCGCCGGCATGAACCAGCTCGCCTCCGTCACCGTCCACGGCAACGCGGGCGTCGGCGTCGCCGAGAACATGATGTCCGGCACCGTCCGCGTCCGCGGCAACGCCTCCCAGTCCGCCGGCGCCACCGCCCACGGCGGCCTCCTCGTCATCGAAGGCGACGCCGCCGCCCGCTGCGGCATCTCCATGAAAGGCGTCGACATCGTCGTCGGCGGCGACGTCGGCCACATGACCGCCTTCATGGGCCAGGCCGGCCGCCTCGTCGTCTGCGGCGACGCCGGCGACGCCCTCGGCGACTCCCTCTACGAGGCCCGCCTCTACGTCAAGGGCAAGGTCAAGTCCCTCGGCGCCGACTGCGTCGAAAAGGAACTCCGCCCCGAACACCTCGCCGAGCTCGCCGAGCTCCTGAAAACCGCGGAGATCGACGAGGACGCGGCCGCCTTCCGCCGCTACGGCTCCGCGCGCCAGCTCTACCACTTCCAGCCCGACAACGCGTACTGAGGTTGTGGGCACGCGTTCCGCCACCTCAGCCTGCCCGGCGTTTGAGGGCCGGGGTCCAGGGGCAGAGCCCCTGGTTTCGGGAAGGGGCGGGGTGGGGGAACACCCCTCCGTCCACCGGCCCGCACCCGACCGACCACCCCCGTCCGGAGGACCGACCCCATGACCGACGAGTACCCGGCCGCCCACGGCGGCCTCCGCGAGTCCGCCACCTTCGACCGCGCCACCATCCACGCCATCCAGCGCGCCGCCGCCACCGGCGTGTACGACATCCGCGGCTGGGGCGCCAAGCGCAGCGTCCCGCACTTCGACGACCTGCTCCTCCTCGGGGCCAGCATGTCCCGCTACCCGCTGGAGGGTTACCGCGAGCGCTGCGACACCGACGTCGTCCTCGGCGCCCGCAATGCCAAGCACCCCCTGCACCTCGACATCCCCGTCACCATCGCGGGCATGAGCTTCGGCGCGCTCTCCGCCCAGGCCAAGGAAGCCCTCGGCCGGGGCGCCAGCGAAGCCGGTACGTCGACGACGACCGGCGACGGCGGTATGACCCCTGAGGAGCGCGGCCACTCCAAGCACCTCGTCTACCAGTACCTGCCGTCCCGTTACGGCATGAACCCCGACGACCTGCGCGCCGCCGACGCCATCGAGGTCGTCCTCGGCCAGGGCGCCAAGCCCGGCGGCGGCGGAATGCTGCTCGGTCAGAAGATCACCGACCGCGTCGCCGCCATGCGCACCCTCCCCGTCGGCATCGACCAGCGCAGCGCCAGCCGGCACCCCGACTGGACCGGCCCGGACGACCTCGCCATCAAGATCCGCGAGCTGCGCGAGATCACCGACTGGGAGAAGCCGGTGTACGTCAAGGTCGGCGCGACCCGCACCTATTACGACGTCAAGCTCGCCGTCCACTCGGGCGCCGACGTCGTCGTGGTCGACGGCATGCAGGGCGGCACCGCCGCCACCCAGGACGTCTTCATCGAGCATGTCGGCATCCCCACCCTCGCCGCTCTCCCGCAAGCCGTCCAGGCGCTCCAGGAACTCGGCGTGCACCGACAGGTCCAGCTCATCGTCTCCGGCGGGATTCGCGGCGGCGCCGACATGGCCAAGGCCCTGGCCCTGGGCGCGGACGCGGTCGCCATCGGCACCGCCGCCCTCATCGCCCTGGGCGACAACCACCCCCGTCACGACGCCGAGTACCGCAAGCTCGGCTCGGCCGCCGGGTACTACGACGACTACCAGGACGGCCGCGACCCGGCCGGCATCTCCACCCAGGACGAGGAACTGGCCGCCCGCCTCGACCCGGTCGAGGGCGGCCGCCGGATCGCCAACTTCCTGCGGGTGATGACGATGGAGGCCCAGACCCTCGCCCGCGCCTGCGGCAAGGCGCACCTGCACCACCTGGAGCCCGAGGACCTGGTCGCCCTCACCATCGAGTCCGCCGCCATGGCCCGCGTCCCGCTCGCCGGTACGAACTGGATCCCCGGCACCCCCGGGGCCGGCCTGTGATCGCCGTCGTGGGCGCCGGACTGATGGGCGCCGCCACCGCCTGGCAACTCGCCCGGCGCGGCCACGAGGTGACACTGATCGAGGCGTACGACCTCGGCCACCGGCACGGCAGCTCGCACGGCAGCTCCCGCATCTACCGCAGGGCGTACGCCGACCCCTTCTACGTGGAGCTGACCGGTCGCGCGGGTGAATGCTGGCGCGAACTGGAGCACGACGCCGCAACCACCCTCCTGCGTACGACAGGCGGCCTCGACCTCGGCGCCGGACGCGACCCGGAGGGGCTGGCCCGCACCCTGGGCGCCGCCGGAGTGCCGCACGAACTCCTCGCCGCCGAGGCTGCTGCCGAGCGCTGGCCGCAGATCCACTTCACCGCCCCGGCGCTGTACCACCCGGATGCGGGCGTGGTCGATGCCGACGCCACCGTGGCCGCGTGCGCGCGCCGGGCCGCCGCCCACGGCGCCGAGGTCGTCACCGGCGTACGCGTCACCGGCATCGAGGTCCGCGGCGACACGCAGGCGTTGCTGCGCACCGACGACGGCCGGGAGTTCCACGCCGACGCCGTCGTGATCGCCGCCGGGGCCTGGCTGCCCGAACTCGGCCTGCCCGTCGGCCTGCCGCAGCTGCGCGTCACCCAGCAGCAGGTCTTCCACTTCCGGCAGCGCGACCCGGGCGCCGCCTGGCCGGTCCTGGTCGCCAAGGACCATCTCCAGGTCTACGGCCTCCCCTCCGGCAGCGACGGCGGCCCCGCGCCCGCCATGAAGGTCGCCGAGCACGACAACGGCACCCCCACCACGGCCCGCACCCGCAGCGGCGTACCCGACCCCGCCTCCCGGCACCGGGTCAGCGGCTACGTACGGGACCGGCTGCCCGGCCTGGACCCCGAACCGGTCGCGGAGGCCACCTGCCTCTACACCTCCACCCCCGACGAGGACTTCGTCCTGGACCGCCGCGGCTCGCTCGTCATCGCCTCGCCCTGCTCCGGCCACGGCGCCAAGTTCGCCCCGCTGATCGGGGCCATGGCCGCCGACCTCGCCACCGGGCGCGCCGAACCGCACCCGAGATTCGCCCTCGGGCGTCCCGGTTAGGATGCGCAGGTGGAGGAGCCGGAGCAGCAGCAGGACCACAGCGCGGACGACGACAAGGCGCTCGAGCGGATCATCGCCGTGCGGGCGCGTGAGTACCGGCAGGCGGCCGGGCTGTCGATCGGCGACATGGCACAGCGGGTGGGCATCTCCAAGGCGATGCTCTCCAAGATCGAGAACGCCCAGACCGCTTGCAGCCTCACCACCCTCTCCCGCCTCGCCCGCGGCCTCGACGTGCCCGTCACCGCGCTCTTCCGCGGCATGGACGACGAGCGCGAGGCCGTCTTCGTCCCCGCGGGCCACGGCGCCCGCATCGTCCGGCGCGGCACCCGCGTGGGCCACGAGTACGCGCAACTGGGCGCCCTGCGCGGCACGCACAAGCGGATGGAGGCGCTGCTGGTCACCCTCACCGAGTCCAGCGAGGTCTTCCCGCTCTTCCAGCACGCCGGCACCGAGCTGATCTACATGCTCGAGGGCGTCATGGTCTACGGCCACGGCAAGTCCAGCTACACCATGCGCGCGGGCGACGCCCTGCAGTTCGACGGCGAGGCCCCGCACGGCCCGGAGAGCCTGCTCGCCCTCCCGATCCGTTTCCTCACCGTCACGGCCTTCGGCGACAGCCCCCAGCACTGAGCCTTCCCGACCCCTCACGAAACCGGCGTTTAACCCGCCGCGCAGTGGTTCCGTAACGCGCATTGGGTCTACTCACATGAAACGTTGATTCATTTCACTGGACCCGTCCTACGGAGACCGCATGGACACCGGAAGTACCGCCTGGATGCTCGCGAGCACGGCACTCGTCTGTCTGATGGTGCCGGGGCTCGCCCTCTTCTACGGCGGCATGGTCGCCGCCAAGAGCGTGCTCAACATGACGATGATGGTGTTCGGCGCGGTCGCCCTCGTCGGCTGCATCTGGATCATCTACGGCTACTCGGCCTCCTTCGGCAACTCCATCGGCGGTGCCGGACTGCTCGGCAACGTCGGCGAGTTCTTCGGCATGAAGGGGGTCATCAAGGACGACCCGCACGCCGTCATCCCGGCGTCCGTCTTCGCCGCCTTCCAGGCGCTCTTCGCGGCGCTGACCGCCGCGCTGATCTGCGGCGCGATCTCGGACCGCATCAAGTTCGGCGCGTGGATGGTCTTCACCGGGATCTGGGTGACGCTGGTCTATCTGCCGGTCGCCCACTGGGTGTTCGCCTTCGACGGCAAGGGCGTGGTCGGCGGCTGGATCGTCAACAAGCTCGGCGCGGTCGACTACGCCGGCGGCACGGCCGTCCACATCAACTCCGGCGCCGCCGCCCTCGCCATGATCCTGGTCCTCGGCAAGCGCGCCGGCTGGCCGAACCGCCTCTCCCGCCCGCACAACCTTCCGCTGGTCATGCTCGGCGCCGGCATCCTGTGGTTCGGCTGGTTCGGCTTCAACGGCGGCTCCGCCCTCGCCGCCGGCAACGCCGCATCCGTCGTCGTCCTCAACACCTTCGCCGCCACCTGCTCCGCCCTGCTCGCCTGGCTGCTCGTCGAGAAGCTCCGCGACGGCCATGCCACCAGCCTCGGCGGCGCCTCCGGTGCCATCGCCGGGCTCGTCGCCATCACCCCCTCCTGCGGCGCCGTCACCCCGCTCGGCGCCCTCGCCACCGGCGCCATCGGCGGAGCGGTCTGCGCTCTGGCCGTCGGCCTCAAGTACCGCCTCGGCTTCGACGACTCGCTCGACGTCGTCGGCGTCCACCTCGTCGGCGGCCTCACCGGCACCCTCCTCGTCGGCATCCTCGGCACCGCCGACGCCCCCAGCGGCCGCACCGGCCTGCTCTACGGCGGCGGATTCAAGCTCCTCGGACAGCAGGCCGTCGGCGCCTTCGCCGTCCTGGCCTACTCCTTCGTCGTCACCTGGCTCATCGCCAAGGCCCTCGACAAGACCATGGGCCTGCGCGTCACCGCCGAGGCCGAACAGGAAGGCCTCGACGTCCACCTCCACGCCGAGACCGCCTACGACCTGCTGAGCGGCACCGGCTCCACCGCCTCACGGCCCACCCCGGCCCCGGAGCCCGCCAAGGCCGCAGAACCCGCCACGGCTTAGGCCCTGCCTGACAAATCTCGCCTGCCCCGCGACGCTCCCCCAGCCTGGCGGCTGGGTGGTGCCCCCAGGCACGCGCGCTCGCTGCGTTGTCGGAGTCGCCCGAGTAGCCCACTACGAGGGCGATCCTCCGTCTTGCGATCACACGCACCAGACGCCGCGGGGCCCGCCCTCCGGGCGGCCGGCGCTATGTGTCAGACAGGGCCTAGCGCCGGGGGGATGCCACCACGCGCCCCGGAAACCCGCTGGCAGCGGCCCGGGCGCAACCGTTAGCGTCGGCAGGATGTCCTCAACTCACTCCGGAGTGATCCTCTTCCACGGCGGGCGGCTCGCCGTCCAGGACGACTACACCCTCCCGGCCGGCCACGTACCGCCCGGCGGTGACCCCGCGACGGCGGCGGTCGAGGCGGCCCGCACCGCCCTCGGCTGCGAGGTCAGGGTCGAGCCCGAACCGAACCTGGAGGTGCGTGCCGTCACCGGCACGCACCTCTACTTCCGCGCCACCACCGAAGACGCCGGCCGGGCCCGCCTGCTCACCCGCGAGGAGGCCGTACACCTGCCCATCACGCCCTGGAGCGCGAGCGAGGCGACGCTGCGCTCCTGGTCGGGCCAGCCGTGGTGGCGCGGCCGGCTGGTGGTGGAGGAGCCCTACGGGCGGCCGCCGAAGCGGTCACGGGCGGGCGCGGTGGTGATCAGGGACGGCCGGATGCTGCTGATCAAGTACTGGGACCGGCCGCCGGAGGACGTCTACGAGGTCCCCGGCGGCGGCATCGAGCCGGGGGAGACCCCGCAGGACGCCGTGCTGCGCGAGCTGGCCGAGGAGACCGGGCTGACCGGCACCATCATCCGGGAGATCGCCCAGGTCGACCGGAACGCCTGGGGCGGCTCCCACCCCGGGCACTACTTCCTGGTGGAGGCGCACGGCGAGACCGGCCCCCGGTCCTCGCTCGACCTGGGTGCGGAGGAGGCCGGACTGGTCTGGGTCCCCGTCGCGGAGCTGCCGGGCCTGCCGATCTGGCCGAAGCGGCTCGCCTGGCGCATCGCGCACTGGTACCGGCACGGCTGGCCGCAGACGCCCGCGGTCCTCTGCGACTCGCTGTGGGACCTGTCCCTGCCCTGCGACTGGTAGCGCCGGAGTGGCAGGATCGCGGACATGGCACACATCACGCTGGTCCGCGGCGACATCACCGAGCAGGCCGTCGACGCCGTCGTGAACGCCGCCAACTCCTCCCTCCTGGGAGGCGGCGGCGTCGACGGCGCCATCCACCGCCGCGGCGGCCCGCAGATCCTCGCCGAATGCCGCAAGCTCCGCGACTCCCGCTACGGACGCGGCCTGCCGACCGGCCAGGCCGTGGCCACCACCGCCGGCCGGCTGCCGGCCCGCTGGGTGATCCACACGGTTGGCCCTGTCTTCTCCCGAGAGGAGGACCGCTCCGCCCTCCTGGCCTCCTGCTATCGCGAGTCCCTGCGCGTCGCGGACGAGTTGGGGGCCCGTACGGTCGCCTTCCCCGCCGTCTCCACCGGCGTCTACGGCTGGCCGCTGGACGACGGCGCCGCCATCGCGCTGCGTACGGTGCGCGAGGTCACGCAGGGAGCGGCGGGGGAGGGAAGCCAGGTCGACGAGGTGCGGTTCGTGCTGTTCGACCAGACGGCCTACGAGGTCTTCGAGGCGGAGCTCGACCGGGCGTGAAGCGGACCGAACGGGTCCGAGCGATGGCGCGTGGCGCCGCTCGGGCGTAGTACGGAGGCGTAGGAGCGGCCGTGGCGGTCGTTCCCGTCCCGAGGAGGCATCATGACCCAGTCCGCGGCGATGACCCCGATGAGCAAGGACATGCAGGCGTGCGTCGACGCCTGCATGGCGTGCCACACCATGTGCGAGGAGACGATGAGCTCCTGCCTGTCCATGGGCGGTGGCATGGAGAGCATGCAGATCATGCGCGCGCTCATGGACTGCACGGAGATGACCCGCATGTGCGCCGACATGATGATGCGCAGGTCGCCGCTGGCGGCCGAGATGTGCGCGATGTGCGCGCGGGCGTGCGACATGTGTGCCGAGGCGTGTATGTCCATGCCCGACAATCCCCAGATGAAGCGCTGCGCCGACTCCTGTCGACGCTGCGCCGAGATGTGCCGCGCGATGGCCGGCGCCGCCGCCTGACCGCAGGCCACGGCGTGATAGAGCGCTGAGCGCCGCCGGCCCCGGACCGGGGC
>NZ_JBHYXC010000038.1:0-69995 GCF_042751495.1 Streptomyces sp. NPDC059373
ACGGGCAGATCAAGGCCCCTGCCACCGAGGTCCTGATGGCCGCGGCCGAACGGTGGGCGACCGATACGGGCTGGTCAGTCACATAACGCCGAGCGTGTGCGGCGCGTCGCCGACGGTGGCAGGCCGACGCCGAGACCGGTGGTCGTGGCGTCGGCCTGAACGGGGGGGACGGGGGCCGCGACATCAAGGACGAGGACTGGTACTTGATGTCGGTGGCCAGGCTTCCATCAGGACTGCGGACGCCGCCCTGAAGACGCTGTTCGATGGTGTGTGCCAGACGCTTATGGGGGCGGGGTTCGACGTCGCAGTCGTCGGCATGGGGGAGCAGACCGGTCTGCGCATCCGCCGCGGAGCCAACACAGTGGGTGGTGAGCTGGACGGCTGGCGAGGAGCTGCAAGCACCGGGCATGCATATGCGCGGACACGAGTGCCAAGAAAAGCCTACTCGAGTCCTCGTACAGGCCGGATGCACCGCACTCGGCAACCGCAACAGCGAGGTAGGGGTGTGAAGCCGAGATCGCCAGAAAAACACCAATTCATGATTGACATGGTCATGTCCTACTCGGGATAGTGGCGGTCGTCCTCACGCACGTCCTGCTCGATGTTCGGTTCGGCCGGTCCTCCCCGCCCCAACCCCGCGGACGTGTATGGGGCTTGCTCGGCCGCCACCGCGCAGCACACCGATGCCGGACGTGTCCCGTCTCGGAAAGGGAACGGATCATGTCCCTGGCATCCATATTCCTGCGCCTGGCCAGACCCGGCCTGGTGACTGCGGCCCTGGCGGCCACCGCGCTGGTCGTATCGGCCGGCACCGCCACCGCCGCACCCGCACTCACCCAGATCAGCGCCGATCCCTACACCAACTCCAGCAGCCAGCATGCCACCGAGGTCGAGCCCGACACCTTCTCCTACGGCTCCACCATCGTCTCCGCCTTCCAGGTCGGCCGGTTCACCGACGGCGGCTCCTCCAACATCGGCTTCACCACGTCCACCGACGGCGGAGCCACCTGGACCAAGGGATTCCTGCCAGGGATCACCACCTACGCGGGCGGTACCTACGCCCGCGTCAGCGACCCGTCGGTGACCTACGACGCCAAGCACAACATCTGGCTGATCTCCACCATCCCGATCACCTCGGCCATCGGAGTGCCCGCCGTCTTCACCAGCCGTTCCACCGACGGCGGCCTCACCTGGAGCAACCCCGTGACCACCGCGACCGGCTCCAGCCTCGACAAGAACTGGATCGCCTGCGACAACACCTCGACCAGCGCGTACTACGGCAACTGCTACACCGAGTACGACAACAACGGCGACGGCGACCGCCTCAAGATGACCACCTCCAGCGACGGCGGAGCCACCTGGGGCACGTCGAAGAACACCGGCAACAACGCCACCGGCCTCGGCGGCCAGCCCGTCGTACAGCCCAACGGCACCGTGGTCGTGCCCGCGTCCAACGCCTCGGAGACGTCGATCCTCGCCTTCCGTTCCACCAACGGCGGCAGTTCCTGGACCTCGACCACGACCGTCGCCACTGTCAGCTCGTACACCGTGCACGGCTCCCTGCGCAGCGGCCCGCTGCCCTCGGCCGAGATCGACGCGGCGGGCAAGGTCTACGTGGTCTGGCAGGACTGCCGCTTCCGGGCCAGCGGAGGCTCCTGCACCTCCAATGACATCGTGATGTCCACGACCACCAACGGAACCACCTGGACCTCGGTGGCCCGCATCCCGATCGACGCCACGACCAGCACCGTCGACCACTTCATCCCCGGCCTCGCGGTCGACCCGGCCACCTCGGGCAGCACCGCACACCTGGCCCTGGCGTACTACTACCACCCGGTCGCCAACTGCACCGCCTCCACCTGCCAGCTGGACGTCGGATACCTCTCCTCCACCGACGGCGGCACCACCTGGACGGCACCGACCCAGCTGGCAGGGCCGATGTCCCACTCCTGGCTGGCCGGCACCACGCAGGGGACCATGGTCGGCGACTACATCTCGACCTCCTTCTCCGGCGGAACCGCCCACCCGGTCTTCGCCGTGGCGTCCGCCCCCAGCGGATCGGTCTTCAACGAGGCCATGTACACACCCGCATCGGGACTCGCCGTAGCGGCCGGCACCGCGGCCGTCACGACCGCAACCGCGCGGCAGAACGCCTTCTCGGCCTACCTGGCCGCGATCAACTACGCGCAGTGGCTGGCAGAAGGCGGCGGCGAGGACAGCCCCTGACAGCAGCCGTTGGGGCCTGTCCGGATCCGAACCGCCGGACAGGCCCCAACGCCCACAGCCCCACGAGCAGCCTGCGCACGCTCCTCAGTACAACCGCAACCCAACTGGTCACCCCACTGGTGGCGCGCCTCTACGACCTGCGGCATTCGACTCTGCCCACCTGGCTGTGCTCGGGCGCTATCACGCGGCGAGTTCAGGGGACGTGGTGTCGTCGGGGTCAGGCCAGCGGTCCCGCCTTCACGTCGGCTATGAAGGCGGCCCAGGAAGCGGCAGGGAAGACCAGCGCAGGGCCGTGCGGGTCCTTGCTGTCCCGGACGGGGACGATGCCGGGGAGCGCGTCCGCGACCTCGACTCAGTCGCCGTTGTCCCCTCCGCTATGGGTGGGCTTGCGCCACGTGGTGAGGACGGATGCCTTCTGGATGTGGCTAGCGCTCATTGTCGTATTCCTCTGCCACCGAGCGGAGCAGGTCTAGGGATGCCTCCGGTCTACGGGGCCTTCCTGGCTGCCGACGGCTACACCCCGCCGGCCTGGCGGGTGTGGTCACCGGCAGTGCCCGAAGAACGTCTTGGCCTGTACCTCATCGCGGCCGGGCTGGTGCTGGCTGTGGTGGCGCGCCTGTTCTCCGTCCGGCGCGGCTGAGCAGCGCCAGGACCAGGACGGGACGACGAGCACGGGCAGCGCGCGGCACATGCTCAGGCAGGCGTTTCCCGACCAAGTCGAATAAAGGGCCCTTTTGGGCTTACCTCGGCGATACCCGGTGCCGAAGGGTGCCAGCGCCTGGCCCGCCCGCAGGCATCCACCCGTCATGGGCGCAGCGGAGGCAGCTTCGGCGATTCCGACCGCCGCGGCCGTTCCGGAGGGTGTCGCGGAATGACAAGCGAGGTTGCCTGTCGCCAATAACTGGTCAGGATTCGTGCGCTGGCGGGGCAATCGGTAGGGTGCCAGGTCACGACCGCACCCTGCCGGATGGACGTGCTTGTCAGGGCCCTGCTGCAGCGCGTGGCACTTCCACGACTGCCATGTCGGCTCCTGCCTGCTCGGACCTTCAGACATGGGGAGCGATCTTCACGGCCGGGCAGTCGGGCTCTGGCCGACGGGTCAGGAGGAACAGTGGCACAGATCATGGCCGAGGTCTCGCGGACGTTCAACGAGTTCCTGCTTCTGCCGAACCGGACCCGAACCGACTGCTCGCCCGCCACGGTTGACCTGCGCACGCCCCTGGTTCGGCACCTTGTGGGTGAGACGTCGGCGATCGAGCTGCACTCCCCGTTCACATCCGCGATCATGCAGGCCGTCAGCACACCGGAGCTCGCGATTGCTTTGGCACGCAACGGCGGCCTGAGTTTCCTGCACCACAACCGGTCGATCCGCGACCAGGCTGCGGCGGTGCGCGAGGTGAAGAACTTCAAGGCCGGGTTCGTCACCAGCGACACCAACGTTCGCCCGGACGACAGTCTGAGCGAGCTGGTCGATGTCATGCGCCACACCGGTCACAGTACCGCGGCCGTCACCCATGACGGGACCGGCACCGGTCATCTGTTGGGTCTGGTCACCTCGCGTGACTTCCATCCCCAGCGTCACGACTTGGACGGGCCGGCTAGCGGTCGGATGACACCCATCGCTGATCTGCCCCATGCCGAGGCTGATACCACGCTCTCCGAGGCCAACGCGCTGTTGTGGGACC
Organism: Streptomyces sp. NPDC059373; assembly: GCF_042751495.1. Lineage (NCBI taxonomy): Bacteria > Bacillati > Actinomycetota > Actinomycetes > Kitasatosporales > Streptomycetaceae > Streptomyces > Streptomyces sp. NPDC059373. The sequence continues at coordinate 3,912 of NZ_JBHYXC010000038.1, forward strand.
AGCGGCTGGACTGCCTGCCCATTCTCGACGCCGAGGGCTCTCTGCAGCATCTGGTGTTCCGGTCCGACTACGCGGACAACAAGCGGTTCCCGAACCAGGTCGTGGACGCCGCCAAGCGACTGCGCGTGGGTGCCGGCGTCAACACCCATGACTATCGCGAGCGCGTTCCCGCGCTGCTGGAGGCGGGTGCTGACGTCCTGTGCTTCGACTCCTCCGACGGCTACAGCGACTGGCAGGCACAGGCCCTGACATGGGTGAAGAAGCACTACCCGGAGGTCCCGATCGGCGGCGGCAACGTGGTCGATGGTGAGGCGTTCACCTTCCTCGCCGAGGCCGGTGCCGACTTCGTCAAGGTCGGCGTGGGCGGTGGCTCGATCTGCATCACCCGCGACCAGAAGGGCATCGGACGCGGACAGGCCAGCGCTGTGCTGGATGTGGCCGCGGCCCGCGACGCCTTCGCGGAGCGCACCGGCGCCTACGTGCCGATCTGCTCCGACGGCGGCCTGGTGCACGACTACCACGTGGCCCTGGCGCTGGCGATGGGAGCCGACTTCGTCATGATGGGGCGCTACTTCGCCCGCTTCGACCAGGCTGCCGGCGCGAAGCTCCCTACCCGCGACGGCTTCGTGAAGGAGTACTGGGGCGAGGGCTCGAACCGGGCCCGCAACTGGCAGCGTTACGGGCAGGGCGGGCAGGGGCTGATCTTCGAGGAGGGCGTCGACGGCTGCGTCCCCTACGCCGGTGACCTTAACGAGGGCCTCGCTGTGACCATCGCCAAGCTCAAGACCACCATGGTCTCCTGCGGCTCCGCCACGCTGCCGGAATTCCAGTCCACCGCCCGACTCACCCTGGTCTCGGACCAGAGCTTCCAGGAGAGCCACGCCAACGTCACCCTGCGGGACACTCCCACCACGGTGGCCTGACATTCCTTCACCTGAAGATGCCGAGGTCAGGCAGGACATACCCTGAGAGGCGGCTGCCCTGCCGCCACCGGCAGCGGGGCTGGGCCTCGGTGCGGTGGGCCTGGGGTCCGCTGCTGATGCAGGAGGTCCTGGCCGATCCGAAGTGGGCCGACAAGCTCACCGACGCGGACCGCCGGGCGCTGTCGCCGCTGTTCTGGACCCATGTGAATCCGTACGGCCGGTTCGAGCTGGACATGAACAGCCGCCTGGACCTGGAGCTTGCGGCTGCGGCTGCGGCTGCGGCTGCGGCTGCGGCTGCGGTGACAGTGCCTGGCCCACGTAGTCCGCAGAGCGAGGCCTCAGCTACAAGGTGACCCGAGCTACTGCCGGATGGTCGTAGAGCCCGGGAAGGTGCACCGAGAGGCCCGTCGGTAGGCAGCGACCGTGGCCGCCGATGCCGGACAGCCGAGGCGAGGGCGTGGATCAGCTCGGGGTTGTGGCGCCAGCGCCCAACTGCCGCTCGATCTCCGCGGCCGGGAACGGCGTCTGCTTGCTCTCGGTGAACAGGCGGCGGAAGAAGGAGTCCACGACGACGGTAGAGCGTGCGTGCCGGTCGATGATGGCCGTGATCTCGGGCGGGATGTCGCCAGGTCGCCGGCCCGCGATCCAGTCGTGCAGGAAGACTTCGCGTTCCGTGTCACCGCGCACGCCGTCGAGCAAGTGGTACTGGAGCAGGTGGCTCGCGGTGTAGCAGCGGTCGTACGCGAGGTGGTCCGAGAGGAAGTTGGACTCGTCCGCCGAAAGGTCGAAGCGGGCGCTCAGGGCAAGTCCGAAGTCAGCGAAGTAGAGCTGCTGGCCATCGGTCAGGATGTTGTCGAAGTGAGCATCGAAGTGGACAAGTCCGCGAGAACTCATGAAGGCAGATCCGCTCATCAGAGCTTCCTCCACCCAGCGGAAGGGCGAGCCGTCTCCGCCTTCCGGCACGGCGGTTTTGCGGTGGTCGGCCAGCCATCCGGCGAGTGTGTGCGGCACGTGCTCCAGGAAGACCACCAGGCTGCACGAGGACTGGCCGATGGCCTCCAGCCGGTCACGAACGGCGGGTGATCCCTCCCAGTGCGCGACGGCCCCCTCCAGGCCCCCGAACACGTCGGTGAATCCTTCGGGAGGGGAGTCAGGCAGAACCCGCCAGTGGTACATCAGGGGGAATCCCGCATACTCGCCGCCGAGAACCCAGTTCGTGGTCATGGTGTGCACGGCAAGCTCCCGCCAGGCACCGAACCCGGCCGAGCCCACCCCGTACTGGTAGAACATCGGCAGTTCGAAGACGTTCGCCGTCGACCGCACGTTCTCCGGGTGCAATTCGGTGTCCGTCAAAGGGATCCGCTTGACGAAGACGCGCGTTCCGTTGATGTCCAGCTCTGCCGACCTGCCGCCGATGCCCGACCCGAGCGGGGTAGCGGCTGCCACGATCTCCCCGAGCCGGTGGTCACTCAGCAAGGAGAGCTGAGTGCTCACGGTCCCGTAACCAGCCAGGCGAGCGGCGCGCAGCAAATCCTGGTCCAGCATCAACGGCCCCTCGATGCCCGAACCAGGGCTTCGGCAATCCCACGTACGGCACCGACCTTACGCTGAAAAGGTCAGCCACTCTCATAGACGACCCTTTGCCCGAGCAAGATCAAATAGAGTGGGATGAAGATCACTGAGAAGCAGATCTGCTCTCAGAACCCGTTCGCGCTCAAAAGTGACAGGGGTAGGGTTCTGCGACTTGCGTTATGCGAAAATTCGAGTCCATGACGGCCCCTCAAGAAGAGCAGCGGGTGCCGACCCCGGCCAACCGAGGGCCGGGGCAGCCTTGGCGGCCCGGCAGGTCGGTGCCCGCGGCCATCGACCTCAGTCTGCCGAGCGCGGACATCCGCATCGGCTATGTCCGCCGTCGTCCGGCTCGCCGGCAACCACCCGCTCCGCTTCGGTGCCGCTCATCGGATGCAGCAGCAGGCGCGCTGTCAGGAGATCATCCACGGCATGGAGGAGTATCACGCGGGATCGCCGTACCAGACGGGGATTACGCGGCCGGTTGGCCGTTGCCGGCCCGTGCTCCCCCGCGATCACAGCGCGTCGACGGCGCTCACCTTCCATCCGCCGGCGGTGCGGGTCAGCGTCATTCGGACGCGGTTCAGGTCGAGCCGTGGTGCGGAGAGTCGGGTGCTGTCGGTGACCTGGTTGACGAAGAGCAGCACCACAACCTTGTCGGGCGTCGCGGAGACGACCGCGGGGCCGGCGGCGACGGTGGCTGTGACGACGCCCTGGTACTTCGTGGCGGTGGGGGTGACGACGGTACGGGTGGTCCTGGCGTAGGTGTCGCGGAACGTGCCGGTCAGGTGCGTGCGGGCGGCGGTGAAGTCCCGGCCGAGGTGGCGGTAGTCGTAGGAGAGGATCACCGGCGCCGCGTTGCGGGCGGCTGCCACGGCCTGCGTGCGGGCCTGGCCGGTGCGTTCGGCGTCGCGGTATGCGAGTCCGAGAAACGTGGCGGCCACCAGGCCGCCGACGAGGAGCAGGACCAGGGCCCCGGCTCGGATCCGAACGGGAATACGGGGGCGAGAGCGAAGGCCGAGGCGAGGGCGCGCGGGCGCACTGGCCTCGGCCTGTACGGGGTAGACGTGCACGACACGCCCCGCGGGCCCAGCCGGCTTCACCGGCTCGACGAGCTCCGCGCGTTCGACGCGCTTCGCCGCCGCGCGGGCAGCGGCGGCCATGTTGGTCACCATGGTCTGTCTCCTCTCAGCCGACGAACTCGACGTCGGATGTCAGCCAGCGCCCGTCCACGGAGCGGAGGTCGAGCTGGAGCCGGTAGGTACGGGCCTCGCCGTTCGGGGTGGCGGTGTTGGTGACCTTGCTGTCGGCGACGACAAGGACGCGGGCGGAGGTGTCGTCGGCGCGGACGATGCCCGCATCGAGGATCTGGCCCTCGGAGACGGACTTGTTGGCGGCGACCAGTTGGGTGAGCTGGGCGGTCTGCTGGGTGAACTGCTTCTTGAAGTCGCCTGTGGCGCCGCTGAGGACGTTCTTGCTGTCCTGGGCGTAGTGCCGGTAGTCCAGCGAGGTGAAGTTGAGAGCCGACTGCCGGGCCGCGGCGACGATGTCCTGGTCGCGGCGGTCGTCCGCGTACCGCTGTTGGAGCCGCAGGCCGTACCAGCCGGAGAAGCCGGCGAGCAGTACGGCAACGACGCCGAGCGCGGCGAGGATGCGGCGGTCGGTCACACCATGGGGCCAACGAGCAGCCATTGCCATGAATCCTTTCCGAAGACGGCCTGTTGTCCGCCGGTCGAGCCGATGGAGACGCTGCCCTTGGGCGCGTTCTGAGCCCCGCGCACGGAGGTCTTGGAGCCGCGGGGGGCGGTGCAGCGGGCCTGGGTGTTGGCGGGGCGGTCCGCGGTCTCGGCGGGGTCGCGGCGCTGTGTGGAGCCGTAGCCCTGACGGCAGGGCGGGGGGTCGTCGGCGTTGACGACGAGCCCGAAGTGGGCGGTGTTGTCGCCCGGGAGGACGGTGAAGCTGCCGGCGACGACGGCGGGGAAGGTGACCAGGGCCTGCTCGACTCCGGGGAGCCGGGCCACGACGACCTGGCCGCCGCTGATGAGGTTGCCGAGCAGCACCGGCAGCGCGGAGCTGTTGTCCTTGAGCAGGGCGTCCAGCTCGTGCGAGGCGCTGACGCCGTTGTCCATGAGGCGCCGGATGTCCGCGTCGCGGTCCTTGAGGGTGGCGCTGAGGTCGGCCAGGTCATGGGAGAAGGACCGGATCGCCGAGCCCTTGTCCGCCTGGGTCTTCAGCACCGTACGGGAGTTCTCGATCAGGCCGATGGTCTGCGGAAGGTTGCGTTCGGCGGCGTCGACGAGGCTGTTGCCGGAGTCGACCAGGCGCGTCAGATCGGGGCCGGTACCGGCGAAGGCGGAGCCGAGCTCGTCGACGGTGACCTTCAGATCCTTCTTGCCGACGGAGTTGACGAGGCGGTCGAGGCTGAGGATCAGCTCGGTGGTGGGCAGCGGGGTGCGGGTGTCCCGGCGGGCGATCGTGCTGCCGTCGTGCAGATACGGGCCCGTGGCGGCGCGCGGCTGCAGGTCGACGTACTGCTCCCCGACGGCGGAGCGGTTGGCGACAACGGCGAGGGTGTCGGCGGGGATGCGGGATCCGCCGGTGATGCGCAGGTCCACGGCCACACCGTCGGCGCCGCTCAGCCTCAGCCCTCCCACGCGGCCCACCGGCACGCCCCGGTAGGTCACCTCGGCCCCCGAGAAGACACCGCCGGAGTCGGCGAAGTCGACGTGCACGGTGTAACCCCGGTCCATGATGCGCTCGCCGAGACCGGCGTACTCGGCGCCCACATAGGACACCCCGAGGGCGGTGACGGCGGCGAAGGCGGCCAGCTGGAGCTTGACGGTACGGCTGATCACGCGCCCAGCCCCCTTGTCATGAGGTCGGCGAGTTTCCAGTCGACGCCGTCGGCGGACCGCGTGCCGCCGTCGTAGGAGGCCTGGCTGCCGGTGCACAAGGGCGGGCAGAGCGGGCCGCCGGAGGTCTTCGTGGGGCCGGGGGTCGGCACCGGTGCAGGCGGCACGCCCGGCGGTGCCGGTACGCCGGGCAGAGTCGGTACGCCGGGCAGAGTCGGCAGGGGCGTGGGGAGGGCGGGCAGGCCCGGCAGGGTCCCCGAGCCGGAACCGGCCCCGGGGCCCCGGGACGAGCCGCCCGAGCCCTTGCTCAGGTTGCCGTAGAGGCTCTTCAGATCCAGATCGGCGGTGATCTTGAGGTTGACGTAGTCGCCCTTGATGGCGTCGGTCACGTTGCGCGGGAAGGGGTAGGTGGTCATCAGTTCCAGGGCGTTGGGGAGGTCGGAGCCCGCCTGGTTGAGCCGGGTGAGGATCGGCCGCAGGTTGCGCAGGTTGGCGATGACGTCGTCACCGGAGGCGTTGATGACCCTGGTGCCGACCTTGCCGAGGTCGGACAGCGAGGTCAGCATCCTGGTCAGGTCGCGACGCTGGTCGGCGAGGATCTTCAGGGCCGGCGGGATGGAGTCGAGCGCCTTGCCGATGGTTGTCTGCTGCTCCTTGAGGGTCCGGGAGAGCTTGTCGACGCCCTTGAGCGCACGGACGATCTCCGACTTCTGGTCGTCGAGACCGCCGACGAAGGTGTCCAGCTCCTTGAGCAGGCTCTTGATCCGGTCCTCGCGCCCGGTCAGGGCTTTGTTCAACTCATGGTCGATGGTGTGAAGTTGCGCCACGCCACCACCGTTGAGCAGTGCCGACAGCGCGGACAGCACCTCCTCGATCTCGGGGTTGCGGCCGCTGCGGGACAGCGGGATCACATCCCCGTCGCCGAGCCGCCCGGACGGCGTGACCCCGGTCGGGGCCTCCAGAGCGACGTACTTCTCGCCGAGCATGCTGGTCTGCCGCAGGTCGGCGACCGCGTTGCCGGGTAGCTTCACCGAGTCGGCGACCCTTAGGCGCACGCGGGCGTGCCAGCCGTCCAGCTCGACCTTCTCGACGGCGCCCACCGTCACGTTGTTGACCTTCACCGCGGACTGCGGCACCAGATCGAGCACATCCCGGAACTCCACCGTGACGTGGTACGCGTGCCCGTCCGCGGCGGCGCCGCCCGGCAGCGGCACGTCGTACAGCCCGTTGAACTGGCAGGCCGTCAGCAGCATCGCACCGGCGGCGGCCCACAGCACCGTCTTGACGCTCCTCACGCGGGCACCCCCAGGATCCCGCCCAGCGTCTTGTCGACCGTGCCGGTGCCTGTCGCCGCCGTCGCGCCCTTCACCGACGGCAGGGCGTCGAACAGCTTCTTCAGGCTCGCGCAGTCCGCCTTCTCGCCGGCCGTCCGCAGCAGCGAGCACACCAAGGACGCCGGGTCTTGGGCCTGCTCGGCGTTGTTGCGGGTGTCCAGAGTGCCGGAAGACGGGTTGTAGGCGTTCTGCAGATTGGACAGCCCGGCGGGCACCACATCCATGAACTCCTCCAGCGCGGCCCGTTGTTTCACCAGCACGCGGGTGACCTCGCTGAGCCCCTTCACATCGGTGGTGAGCCGCTTCTTGTTGTCGCGTACGAAGACCGCCACGTCGCCGAGCGCGGTCGACAACTGCTTGAGCGCCGCGGACAGGTCGTCCCGCTCCCCCGACAGCTGCCCGGCGACCTGGGCCAGGCTGTCGTTGAAGGACCGGACGCTCTGGTCGTCAGCGGCCAGCGCGGCGGTGAACAGCTGCAGATTCCGTACGGTCCCGAAGAGATCGGTCCGCCCGTCGGAGAGGGTGGTGACGGCCAGCGAGAGGTCCTTGACCGTCTGGTTCAGCCGCTCGCCCTGACCGTCGAGATTGTCGGCGCTGACGCCGAGCAGCCGGGACAGGGACCCGTCCTTGTTGGCGCCGCGCGGGCCCAGGGCCTCCGCCGTGGTGTGCAGGCTGTCGAAGACGCGGTCCAGCTCGACGGGGACTGCGGTGCGGCCTTCGGGAATGACGGCGCCGCCGCGCATCACCGGGCCGGACCGGTAGACCGGCAGGAGCTGGACGTAACGGTCGCTGACGACCGAGGAGTTGATGATCGCGGCCTGGGCGTCGGCGGGGACCTTCCGCGCCGCGTCGTAGCTCAGCTCGACCCGGACCCGGCCCCCCTCGGGCGTGATCCTCTTGACCTCGCCGATCCGGACGCCGAGCACCCGGACGTCAGAACCGGGGTAGATGCCGACGGTGCGCGAGAAGTACGCGGTGACGGTGACGGCCGGGCTCCGCGGCCACAGGACGACGGCGAGACACGCGACCACCGCCAGCGCGGTGACCAGCGCCAGACCGCGCAACAGGCGGCGCGTACGGAGCTTTTCGAGGCGGCTCATCGCGACCCTCCGGTCCGGGGAGTGACGGGCGCGGCGACGACGTTCTGGACGTAGGTGTCGAACCAGCGCCCGTTGCCGAGGGTGTTGGTGAAAACCCGCGCGTAGGGCGCGAGCAGCTTGATGCTGCGGTCCAGGCTGGTCTGGTTGCGCTGGAGCATCCGTATCACCGTGTCGAGGCGGCTCAGCGCGGGCCCGATCTCCTTGCGGTTGTCGTCGACGAGGCCGGACAGCTGGGTGCCGAGCGTGGTGGCGCTGACGAGCAGATCGTGGATGGCCGTGCGCCGCCGGTTGAGTTCCTGGAGCAGCTTGTCGCCGTCCTTGATGAGGGTGACCAGTTGTCCGGAGCGGTCGGCGAGGACACCGGTGACGCCGTTGGCGTGGTCGAGGAGTTGGCGCAGCGCCTGGTCCCGGGAGGCGACGGTCCGGGAGAGCCGGGACAGTCCGGTGATGGACGCCTTCACCTCGGCCGGGGAGTCCTTGAAGGTGCCCGAGATGGTGTCCAGCGCGGTGGCCAGTTGATCGGTGTCGATTTTCTCACTGGTGGTGGTGAGGTCGCTGAAGGCCGCCACGACGTCGTACGCGGAGACCGTGCGCGACCGCGGTATCTCGCTGCCCGGCGCCAGCTGCCCGGGACCCTTCGGCTCCAGTGCCAGGTACTTGGCGCCAAGGATCGTCTTGATCCGGATCGAGGCTCCGGTCGTGGTGCCCAGGTGCTGTTCCCCCTTGACCCGGAAGGTCACCTTCACGTGGTCCCCGTCGAGTTCGACGGCGTCGACCTTGCCGGCCTTGACGCCGGCGATGCGTACCTCGTCACCGGGCTTCAGCCCGCCCGCCTCGGAGAAGGCCGCGCTGTAGCGCTCACCGCTGCCGATCAGCGGCAGGTCCTGGACGTTGAAGGCGGCGACGACCAGCAGGGCGATCACGCTGAGTCCGACGGCGCCGATGACGACGGGATTGCGGTCGCGGAACGGCTTCATCCTGGGGATGCGTTGGCGCGTCATCCTGGGAATCCGTAGGCGCCTCATCCCGCGCACCTCGCCTGCTGGACGTGGAGTTCCGGGGTGAGCGTCCTGGCGGTCTTCGGCAGGACGACCCGTCCGTCGAAGTCGCAGAGGTAGAAGTTGAACCAGGATCCGTAGGACGCCGTCGCGGTGAGCTTGTCGAGCTTGTTCGGCAGTCGCTTCAGGACGCCCTCCACGGTCTTCTGGTTGTCGTTCAGCGTCTTGGAGAGGTCGGACAGCTGCGAGATGTCGGAGCGCAGTGCCGGGCGGCCCTGCTCCAGCAGGCCCGAGGTGGCACCGGACAGATCGCTGATGCGCACCAGCGAGTCGCCGATGGCGGTGCGGTCGGCGGAGAGCCCCGAGACCACCCGCCGCAGCTGGGTGAGCAGCTCCGAGAAGCGGGCGCTGCGCTGGTCGAGGGTGCCCAGGACCTCGTTGAGGTTGTCGACGACGGAGCCGATCAGCTGGTCGCGGTCGGCGAGTGTCGAGGTCAGCGACGCCGTGTGGGCCAGCAGGCTGTTGACCGTGCCGCCCTCGCCCTGCAGGGTGCGGATGATCTCGTACGCGAGCTGGTTGACGTCCCTTGGGCTCAGCGCGGCGAACAGCGGCTTGAAGCCGTTGAGCAGCGCGGTCAGGTCCAGCGCGGGCCGGGTCCGGGACAGCGGGATGCGCCCGCCGGGCCTGAGCCGGGTCCCGTCCCCGGGGCCCTCGGTGAGCGCGATGTACCGCTGGCCGACCAGGGTCCGGTAGCGGATGACGGCGCCCGTGCCGGTGAGCAGCGGCCGGGCGCGGTCGACGGTGAAACTGACCTCGGCGACCGTACGGTCCCCCGCCGTCGTCGTGCGGATGTCCTTGACCTCGCCGACCCGCACCCCGGCCACGCGGATGTCGTCGCCGACCTCCAGGCTGGTGACATCGCTGAAGACCGCGCTGTACGAATCGGTGGAGGTGAAGCGGACATTGACGATGGTGGCCGCGAGCAGCGCGGTTGCCAGGATCGTCACCATGGCGAAGATGCTGAACTTGATCAGCGGTGCGGTGGTCTCCATCGCCTTCATCCGACGCTCACCGCCGTCCCGCGGGCCAGGGGGCCGAAGAGCAGGGTCGCGACCGGCGGCACCTGGTCCGCGGGCACCCCCATGACCGGTGCGACCAGCGCGCCGATGACGTCCTGCTCGGATGCCGACGCGCTCGACGCCCTCGTTCCGTCGTTGAGATGGAGGTCGGGCGCCGGCACCTGCGGACTGGGCAGACCACGGCAGTCGGGGCCGGACCGGTCGGCGTAGCGCGGCTCCTCGCCGGGGTGGTACGCCGGGCGCGACTGGACGATCTCCAGGGTGATGTGCATCTCGCCGCCGGCGAAGACCTTCTCGCTCATCGGCTCCTGCTTCGCCAGTCCACCCAGCAGGCAGGGGAATTCGGGTGAGTAACGGGCCAGCAGCGCCAGCGTGGGTCGGGAGATCCGGTTCAGGGTGATGATCCGGTCGGCGTTGTCGCTCAGCACGCCCTGCCCGGTCTTCGCGAAGGCGGTGGTCCCGGTCAGCAGCGCCGCGAAGGTGTCCCGCTTCTCGACCAGGGTGTGGCTGGTGGTGATGGTGTTGCGGAGCACCTTCAGCAGGTCCGGTGCCGCGTCCGCGTACACCGCGGTCACGTCGGCGAAGCGGGTGATGTCCTCCTTGATCTGCGGCATGTGCGGGTTGAGTGTGTGCAGATAGCGCTGTACGCGGGCGAGGTTGCCGCCGATCCGGTCGCCGCGCCCCTCCAGGGCGTCGGCGAAGGCGGACAGCGTGGCATTGAGCTCGGCGGGCTGGACGGTACGCAGCAGCGGCAGCAGGTCGTTCATCAGCTGCTGCACCTCGATGCCGGCCCTGGTGCGGTCCTGGGTGATCACGTCTCCCGCCCGGATGTGGCGCGTTGCGGGCTTGCGGGGCACGACCAGGTCGACGTACTTCTCACCGAAGAGGGTCTTGGGCAGCAGCCGCGCCTCGACATTCGCGGGGATGTCGTCGACATGCTCGGGGTTCAGCGCGATGCCGAGGCTCGCCTTCGTCCCGTCGGCGCGCACATCTCGGACCTGGCCGACGATCAGGCCGCGCAGCTTGACGTCGGCGACGGGCTCCAGTTGGTTGCCGATGGTGTCGGCCTGGAGGGTGATGCGTACCACGGGTGTGAAGGCCTGGCGGTAGGCGGCCACGGCGAGCGACAGCAGCAGGGCCAGTACGGCGAGGAACACCAGACCGTACAGCCTCAGCTTGACGGGTGATGTCCCCGCCTTCATTGGTTTCGCCTGTTTCATGAACATGGGTTATCCCGCGATCCGTACGGTCGTGTTGGCTCCCCAGATCGCCAGGCTGAGAAAGAAGTCGAGGACGTTGATGGCGACGATGGAGGTGCGTACCGCCCTGCCGACCGCGACGCCGACGCCCGCGGGGCCTCCCTTGGCGTGGTAGCCGTAGTAGCAGTGCACGAGGATGATCAGGACGGCGAAGGCGATCACCTTGCCGAAGGACCACAGCACGTCCACGGGCGGCAGGTACTGGTGGAAGTAGTGGTCGTAGGTGCCCGCTGACTGCCCGTGAAAGCCGGTGGTGATGGTGCGGGCGGCCAGATATGAGGAGAGCAGCCCGATCACGTACAGCGGGACGACGGCCATGAAACCGGCGATCATGCGGGTCGTGACGAGGAACGGCAGCGAGGGGACGGCCATCACCTCCAGCGCGTCGACCTCCTCGCTGATCCGCATCGCCCCCAGTTGCGCGGTGAATCCGGCCCCGACGGTCGCGGACAGGGCGAGCCCGGCGACCAGGGGCGCGATCTCGCGGGTGTTGAAGTACGCGGACAGGAAGGCCACGAAGTTCGAGGTGCCGAGCTGGTTGAGGGCCGCGTATCCCTGCAGCCCGACCTCGGTGCCGGTGAAGAAGGACAGGAAGGCGATGACACCGACGGTGCCGCCGACCACGGCCAGCGCGCCGCGACCGAAGCTCACCTCGGCGAGCAGCCGCAGGACTTCCTTCTTGTAACGGCGCAGCGTACGGCCGGTCCAGGCGAGCGAGCGCCCGTAGAAGGTCAGCTGGCCGCCCAGCTCCTCCAGTCGTTGCATGACATTGGTCAGCGCCATCCGCCTCAGCCCTTCTGCGGAACGATTTGGAAGTAGACGGCGGTCATCACGAAGTTGGTGACGAACAGCAGCATGAAAGTGATCACCACAGACTGGTTGACGGCGTCACCGACGCCCTTCGGCCCGCCCTTGGCGGTCAGGCCCTTGTACGCGGCGACGATCGCGGCGATCGCTCCGAAGACCACGGCCTTCAGTTCGCCCGCGTACAGGTCGGGCAGCTGGGCGAGGGTGGTGAAGGAGGCCAGATAGGCGCCCGGAGTGCCGTTCTGCAGGACGACGTTGAAGAAGTAGCCGCCGGCCACGCCGACCACCGATACCAGGCCGTTGAGCAGCACCGCCACCACCATGGAGGCCAGGACCCGGGGGACGACCAGGCGGTGGATGGGGTCGATGCCCAGCACCTCCATCGCGTCGATCTCCTCGCGGATCTTGCGCGCCCCCAGGTCAGCGCAGATCGCCGAACCGCCCGCGCCCGCGATCAGCAGCGCGGTCACGATCGGCGAGGCCTCGCGCAGCACCGCCAGGACAGAGGCGGCGCCGGAGAAGGACTGCGCGCCCAGCTGGCGGGTGAGGCTGCCGATCTGCAGCGCGATCACCGCGCCGAAGGGGATGGACACCAGCGCGGTCGGCAGGATCGTCACACTGGCGACGAACCAGGCCTGCTGGATGAACTCCCTCACCTGGAACGGCCTTCGCGGCAGCGTCCGCAGCACGTCCAGCGCCAGGGCGAAGAGGCTGCCGGTGTGCCGCAGGCCCGCGGTCGGAGAGAGGGTCATGCGCGTACCCCCTCCTCCCGCGCGGCGATGGCCTCCCAGCGGGGCGGGCGAGCGATGGCGGCGCTGGGCAGCAGCCGCGGGGTCACGACGACACCGGCCGTGTCGTCGAGCCCCGCCAGCTCCTGCTCGACCTGGGAGGCGTCCTTCTCCTCCGCCATCCCGATCGGGCCCTCCATCCGCCCGTTGAGGAACTGCCGTACGACCGGCTCGTCACTGGCCAGCAGGTCCTCGCGCGGCCCGAACATCACCAGCTCGCGGCGGAACAACAGCCCGATGTTGTCCGGCACCTGGCGGGCGGAAGCGATGTCGTGCGTGACGATCAGGAAGGTCGCGTTGATCTGCGCGTTCAGATCCACGATCAGCTGGTTGAGATACGCCACGCGGACCGGGTCGAGCCCGGAGTCGGGCTCATCGAAAAGGATGATCTCCGGGTCCAGGACGAGCGCCCGCGCGAGCCCCGCCCGCTTGCGCATACCGCCCGATATCTCCCCGGGCAGCTTCTCCTCCGCGCCGATCAGGCCGACCATGTCCATTTTCTCCAGCACGATGCGCCGGATCTCGCTCTCGCGTTTGCGGGTGTGCTCGCGCAGGGGGAAGGCGATGTTGTCGTACAAGTTCATGGAGCCGAAAAGAGCGCCGTCCTGGAACAGCACGCCGAACAGCTTCCGCACCTCGTAGAGATCGTGCTCGCGCAGCCGGGTGATGTCCCGGTCCGCGACCTGGATCGATCCCCGGTCCGGTTTGAGCAGGCCGACCAGCGTCTTCAGGAAGACCGACTTACCGGTACCCGAGGGGCCGAGCATCACCGAGATCTCTCCGGCAGGAAGCGTCAGCGAGACGTCCTGCCAGATGACCTGGTGGCCGAAGGACTTCGTCAGCCCTTCGACACGGATCTCCACACCCATCCGGAATCCCTTCAACAACGACCACGCTGTCGTTGACAGACCGGGGCACGGACGGGAAGCAGGGAGACCCGCGCTCCCGGCCTGTCCTCTGCTCTACGGCGGGGAGCGCCGCGTCCGTCGCGGCGATAGGCATTTTTTTTCGGCGGGGGTCGCCCCACCGGCGCGCACCCGGCAACGGCGTCGACCGGCGGCCGCCGCATACCCGTCAGGCCACACGGAGCCACCGGGAACGTCCGCCGGCGCGGGCGGGCGTGACCGCCACCGGGACGCCGCCCACCGCGCGAACCATGGGCACGGGGAGGGCCGCGCCCACCCGCGCCCACCGGGCGCACCCCCGGGAAACCGACGAACACCGGGTGCCGGCGGCAGCCCGGTCAGGGCCGCACGGGACCGCCCGGAACGTCCGGCCGCGCGGGCGGCGTGACCGTCACCGGGACGCCGCCCACCGCGCGAACCGGGGGCACCTCAGAGACCGACGGAATCGGAGGGACCGCCGTCACGTCGGGCACCGCCGGCACCGCCGGCACGGCAGGCGTCCGGGGCAGTTGGGACACCTGCGGCGTGGAGACATCCGGCACCGGCACGCGCACCGGAACGCCGAGGCGCGGCGCTGGCGAAGTCCCGGCGGACGGGGTCGCCGGCACCGCACCGCCGCTCCGGCCCGGCCGGTCCGCCCGCCCGGGCCGGTGCGGCTGACCGCCGGAGCCGGGCGGCCGCGGGCTGTCCTTCACCATCGGCACCATCGGCACCGTCCGCTGCGCACGTGGCGGCCCCGCCGCGTCACCCGCATACGGAACCGCCAGTCCCAGCACCGTGAGCGTCGCCGCCGTGGACAGCGCTGCCGCCGCCTGCAAGCCACCGCCGCCGCCTGCGGGCCGCGGCCGCGCCACGCGCCCGCACACCCACAGTGCGATGCCGAATGTCGCGGCGAGCGACTGCCGCAGCGCCCTCCGGGCCCTGGCCAGCAACGACTCGACAGCCCGGTAGCTGAGCCCCATGTGGGACGCCACCTGCTCGACGTCGAGGTCCTGCGACTTCAGCCGAAGCGCCTCCGCCTGCCGGGCGGGCAGTTCCCCGCTCTGCCCGGCCAGCCAAATCGCCTCCGCGCGATCACACACCGACTCCTCCAGAGTCGCTGGCGCCGGCATCGCGTGGGTCGCGAGACTGCCCACCTCCGTCTCGCGGTTGACCTGCCGGTACCGGTCCGCGCACAGCCGTATGGTCACGGTCGTCAGCCAGGCACCCAGCCGCTCGTCGTCGACGTGCGGGTTCTCCACGGCGCGCAGCATCGCCTCATGGACGGCGTCCTCCGCGTCCTCCCGGCTCATGGACCGGCGTCGCGCAACTCTCAGCAGCTGTTCACGGTGGCTCCACATGCGCTGCCACCGCTCGTCCGAGCCGCGATAGGTTTCCGTCGTCATCAGCACCCCTCGCGCTTTCACACCGAGCGGCGCCGACATTACTCCCCAGTAAGGCTGACGGGGAGGGGGCGGTTTCCGCCAGCCGCCGGGTCCAGGAACATGAGGCCTTCCGGGATCTATCTGCGGCGACCGGGGCGCAGGCCTTCTGAGCTGGGATTTCGCCCACCAGATGCCCCATCCCCGGCAGCGGCCGCCGCTACCCGGACCCCGTACTCCCGCCCGTTATCGCCGCCATCGAGGCCGAGCGGTGCGCCCCTACCGCGATGCCTTCGGCCTGTGCACCGGCTGCGGACAGGCGCTGCCGCATCCAGCACCGCTGCGCCGCCGCCGACCCCGACCGGACTGCCTCCGAGTCAAAAATATTTGTCTCCAGCGCGACGGACACACCGGCCGTCCCCGTAGAGCAGGTGAACGAGCTGTCCGTCCAAGGGTTTCCGCACGCCGTAGCACCTCGCCCCATCGCCCTGATCCGACTCACGAACCCACGAGGTATCCGTGGCTCTGTCCGTCTCCTCCCGCTTTCTCTCCCATCCGCGGTCATGGTGGCGCGTCCTCATCGGCCTCATAGCACTGACCGCCGGCAGCGCGTCCACTCTGCCGGGCAGCATCGCCGGGGCCGCCACTCCCGCTTCCGGCTCGGTCAGCGACACGTCACCCACCGCGACCTGGAGCGCCGGCCCGTTCGCAGTGCCCAACGTAACCGGCACCGCCGGCACACCGAGTTGCACCGGCTCCCAGTTCTGCGACGACTACGCCCTGCGAGTGACCGTACCGTCGGGCTACGACGCCGGGCACAGCGTGCGCATCACTGTGAAATGGCCTGACGCCGCCGCCGACTTCGACCTCTACGTCCTCGGCGCTAACGGCCAGGAGATCGCCGCCTCCGCGTCGTCCAACGACCCTGAGACCGTGGTGCTCCCTGCGGTGACGGCGTCGTACACCGTGCGCGTGGTGCCGTACGCGCCGCTCGGCGACAGTTTCACCGGCACCGCGAGCCTGGTCGGCAATCCGGTCGGACCGCCGCCCGGCACGGGCACGCCACCGACGTACAGCGCTTCTTCCGCGCCCGACAGCATCAAGGACGCTCACAACGCCGGCGAGCCCTCCATCGGCGTGGACCGCGCGACCGGCGCTGCGATGTTCCAGGCGTACACCTCCACGCTGAAGATCGCGTACGACAGCGACGGCACCGCCACCTGGACGGATAAGAGCGCCCAGGCCGCCAACGGCTGCCCGCAGGGCAGCGTCACCAGCCTCGACCCCATCCTGTTCACCGACCCGAAGACCAACCGCACCTTCGAGTCGCAGCTCGCCGGCAAAACCGCGCTGACGTGCTACACCGACGACGACGGCGAGACGTGGACGCCGACGTCCGGTTCCGGCATCAACTCGGGGGTCGACCACCAGACCATCGGCGGCGGCCCGTTCGCCCCGGGCCTCGCCGGCCCGCTGACGTCCTACCCGGACGCGGTGTACTACTGCTCGCAGGACATCGCCGACGCCTCGTGCGCGTCCAGTCACGACGGGGGCCTGACCTACGGGCCTGCCGTCCCGATGTACTCCCTGCTGGACTGCGGCGGCCTGCACGGCCACGTCAAGGTCGCCCCCGACGGCACGGTGTACGTCCCCAACAAGGGCTGCGGCGGCAACCAGGCCGTGGCGGTGTCCCAGGACAACGGTCTGACCTGGACCGTCCGAAAGAACCTGGACAGCACGGCCGGCGACAGCGACCCCAGCGTGGGGATCGGCGCGGCCGGCACCGCCTACATGGGGTACCAGAACGGCGACGGCACCGCGCACATCGCCGTCAGCCACGACAAGGGCGCCACCTGGCTGTACGACCAGAACGTCGGCCGGTCTCTGGGCATCAAGAACGTCGTCTTCCCCGTGGTGACCGCCGGAGACGACAACCGCGCCTCCTTCGCCTTCCTCGGCACCGCCACCGGCGGCAACTACCAGGACCCGTCCTTCACGGGCGTCTGGCATCTGTACGTGGCCACGACCTACGACGGCGGCCAGTCCTGGGTCACCGCTGACGCGACCCCGAACGACCCGGTGCAGAAGGGCTCGATCTGCACCGGCGGCACCACCTGCGGCCAGGACCGCAATCTGCTGGACTTCAACGACATCACCACCGACGCCCAGGGCAGGACGGTCGTGGCCTACGCCGACGGCTGCACCGGCGCCTGTGCCACGGGAGGTCCGCAGAACTTCGACGCCCTGGCCACCATCAGCCGCCAGGCCACCGGCAATACGCTGTACGGCGCGTACGACGCCCTGGTCAGCGGCAAGCACGCGAAGCCCAAGCCCAAGGGAGGCCAGTAGGTGAAGCCCCTCGCCCCAGCCGTGATGCTCACCGGTGCCGTGCTCACCGGCATGTTCGTTACCGGTTGCGCCCACGGCACCCCGGCCGGCAAACCCTCTGCCGTGCCGTCGCAGGTGGCGAACGCGGCGGAAACGGCGCCAGGCGGCTGCCCCACCAGTACGTCGCTGCCACTGCCCAAGGAGTTCCCGGCGACTCTGCCGGTTCCCGAACGCGCCACCGTCACCTCCGCGGAGCACCGCTCGGGCAATCGCCTGGTCGTCAACACGGTGGTGCACGGCGGTTTCCGGGCCACCTTGTCCTTCATGCAGCAGCGGCTGCCCAAGGCCGGGTACACGCCCGCGGAGGGCGAGGTGGAGACGTACGACGCCGAGTCGAACTTCTCCTCCGCGACCGTCGCAGGGCGCTGGACGCTGCGTGCGGTGCCCGGGTGTCCCGACGCGGTGTATCTGACCTACCTGACGTCTCCGAAGTCCTGACGTCACATCCCGTCAAACGCGGCGGCGCGTCAGGTACGTCACTGTCACTCCGCCGCAGCGGTCGAGGCGGGGGGCGTCGAGTGGCGTGCTCTGGGTGACAGCGGAGATCTGCACGTCGATCTCGGCGTACGCGGCGTCCCGACCCTCCCAGTACGCGCCCTCGACGGACTTGCCGGGCTCCAGATCCTTGTAGACCTCGAAGAAATGGGTGATCTCCATCCGGTCGAACTCGGGGAAGTCACCGATGTCCTGGACGTTGGCGTGGCGCGGGTCGTGAGCGGAGACGCAGAGCCGCATCCTGCTGGTCACGGCCTACTGGCGTCCGAACTTGACACTGCGCCAGCTCGCCCCGTTGTTCGGCATCTCAAAGTCCGCCGCGGACCGAATTGTCGACCACCTCGGTCCGCTGCTCGCACTCCAGCCCCGCAAGCGATTCCGCAAGGACACTGTGGTCATCGTGGACGGCACCCTGGTGCCCGCTGGAGAACGTCGATCAGGGAAGATGGCACGCGAGCGCGACCCCCTGGTTCGTGATCAACGGCTTCGAGAACCTTGATCATCAACGGTCGCGTTCGTCGCAACAAGCACGGACAAGCAGGCCATCAGAACACGTCCGCGTGCGAGTTGCTCATCTCGCGGCGTGAGAACGCACGCGCCCTGCTTAAGTCCTGACGTCGTCCCACAGCGGATCGGGCATCACACCATGCTGCCCGCCAAGCCCATCAAGCGCAGCCCGGTTCCTTGACGAACCACATAGAGGCACCCCCCGGCCCCGTCACAGGCCCAAAGTAGGCCGCACACCAGACGGACAGGACCCCAACCACCGCCCCACAGGTGCCAGCAGCGCGACCGGGATCGATCCCCATCGATCAGAGAGCTGGCCGCCTACTCATTACTGACCCACGCTCCTAGCGGCAGAACCCTCTGAACTGCACGAACAATCAAACTAGTTCGGTCAACACACCCTCGCGGGCTTCGGCCTCGCAAACTCTCTGGTGGCGAATTCTGGAGCCATCGGCGGAGTGGACATGGTGCATCCGCGGCTGCGGATCCTCGGTCGCGGCGTACAGGCGCACCGGTCGCAAAAGAGATCGTCCGTGGAGATGCGCGGGGATCGACAGATTCTTGGCCAGGTATGGGCTGCGTGCCCTCACCGGCACCCAGGTGTGATGCGTGCTCGGCGCGAATGCGAGGACGCGGGTTCAGCCCTTGCCCGAAAGCTGGGCACCGCTCCAGGCGGCCTGTTCGTTTAGCCACTCAGCCCGGTGCGGCCGCCGGGGACTCCGCCTGCCGAAAACCTGGCAGGGTCAGGCACAGCACGGCCGCGACGGCAGTCGTGGCGGCGAAGAAGCCTACCGCCCAGGCGCCGGACGCGTGCTGGATCAGCAGGCCGGCGATCAGTGGCGCTAGCGTTGCCAGCGCGGTGGCCGCCGTCATCACGGTGCTGATGACTCGGCCACGCATTCCCTCCGGCGCGCTGCGCAGCACCACGGCCACCAGAGCGGCGTTCGCGGCCGGAGCAAGCAGCAGCGCCAGGGCGACCGGCGCCGCCAACAGCGGTGACGGGATGAGCAAGGCCGCAGCGCCGAACAGCAGGGCCGCGGCCATGGTGATCGTGGTGGCCAGGGTTGCCAGGCGCATGCGACCTTGCAGCCGGGGTGCGACTACGGCGCCGAGAAGCCCGCCGGCCGCGATGGCTGCTTGCACCAGGCCGATCACCGCGGTGGAGGTACCGCCCTGTCGCATCGCGAGGGTGATGCTGAAGATCACGCCGCTGAAGGCGAAGTTCAGCAGGGGCGTCTGGATCACCGCCGCGCGCAGAATGGGCACCTGCCAGACGACCTGCAGGCCATCGGCCACCTCGCGCCACAAGGCCTTGCGCCCGGCCGCGTTCTTAGGGCGGAACCGCCCGCGGATCCGGCTCACCGTGCCGAACGAGACCACGAAGGAGACGGCGTCGGCCAAGAACGGAACGGCCCGGCCCACCCCGAACAGCACCCCGCCGAGCGCCGGGCCGGCCAGGCTGGCACCGTACGTCCGCGCTTCGGTGGCCGCCCACGCCTGCTCGAGCTGGACGTCCGGCACGATTCCCGGCAGCGCGGCGGCGGCGGACGGGTCGAAGATGGCGCCGGCAGCCCCCTCGATCAGGCTCACGGCCAGGACCACCGGCCAGGACGCGAGATCCAGCACGATCAGGATGCCGAGCAGAGCCAGCAGGACGGCGCGCACGACGTCACAGATGATCATCGTCAGCCGCCGGTCGAACCGGTCCGACAGCGCCCCGGCGGGCAGCTGCAGGCATAGCAGGGTAATGGCCCGCACCGTACCTACCACCCCGGCGAGCACCACCGAGTGGGTCAGGGCAAGGATGAGCAGCGGGTAGGCGATCCCGCTGATCTGCGTGCCGGTATCGGACAGCAGTTGGCCGATCCACAGCATCCGGAAGCCCGTGTTGCGCCGGAGCGGAACCTTTCGTGGCACATCGGTGGCTATCTCGATTCCGCTGGCGTCGCTCACCCTCAACACGATAGGCGCCGAGGTCGTCACTCAGGTGTCGGATCTTGGACAGGGAGCCGGGTGAACGTCGAAGGGCGCTATCGTCCATGATCACGTTGATTCCACTCAGCATGATCGTGAAGGCCGCGCCCGCATGCCCTCCTGCCCGACCCCGCCCACGTCCCGCCAACTCGCCGAGCAACACGGCCTCGCTGCTGAGGAGTTGTGCACGCCCGAGACGCTTCCCTCGCTGCCGGACGCGGTCCGTACCGTCCCCGATCCGCGCGCGGCGCACCTGGTCGCCCACCCCTGGCCGATGCTGCTCGGCCTGGTCGCCTGCGCCCTGCTGTGCGGGGGGCGCTCGGTCCGCGGTGTGGTCCGCTGGGCGAGCGGCCAGGGCGCGGGCACCCTCGCTGCCCTCGAAGTCCCCGACGGCGGCCTGGACAGACTGCCGGTGGCCACCACCCTCACCCGCGCGCTGGCCCGGGTGGACGCCGACGCGCTGGACGCCGCCGTCGGTGCGTTCGTGCAGGCCCACACCGCCGACCCGCTGGCGGCATCGCCGGAGATCCCCCCGTGCTGCAGCTGGCAGCGGACGGCAAGACCGTGCGCGGCGCCCGCGACAGCGAGGGCCTGCAGCTGCACCTGCTCGGCGTCTACCAGGTCGACCCGGGTGTGATGCTCGCTCAGCGGGAGATGCGCCACAAACCGCACGAGACGGTGCACTTCACCGCCGCTCTCGACCTGATCGCCGACATCACCGGCGCGATCGTCACCGCCGATGCCCTGCACACCGTCGCCAGCCACGCCCACTACCT
Source organism: Streptomyces sp. NPDC059373 (assembly GCF_042751495.1). Lineage (NCBI taxonomy): Bacteria > Bacillati > Actinomycetota > Actinomycetes > Kitasatosporales > Streptomycetaceae > Streptomyces > Streptomyces sp. NPDC059373. The sequence goes on from NZ_JBHYXC010000038.1 coordinate 25,027, forward strand.
TCACCGCCGCGGCGCCTTCGGCCTCTTCCCCGTCAAGGAGAACCGCCCCACCCTGTTCGCTCAGTTGGACGCCCTCGACTGGGACGAGACCACCAACTCGCACATCACCGTGCACCGCACACAGGAGACCAACTCAGGCCGCCACGAGATCCGCATCGTGCGAGTGCAGCCCCTCACACCGGGGCAGGTGAACTTCCCGCACGCCACGCGGGCCTTGCTCGTCGAGCGGTACACCACCGGACGCGGCGACGGAAAGATCCGCGCGGATGCCGAACTCGGCATCACCACTGCCCCACTCGACGTTGCCGACACCGCCGTCCTCGCCCGCTGCGTCCGCGGCCAGTGGGCCATCGAGGCACAGCACTTCGTCCGCGACGTGACCTTCGGCGAGGACGCCTGCCGCGCCCGCACCGGCAGCCTGCCCCGGGCCCTCGCAACCTTCCGCAGCCTGGCGATCAGCCTCGCCCACCTCGCCGGGTGGAGGAACAACGCCGCCGCCCACGACCACTACCGCAACCATCCCGCCGAGGCCCTACGCGAACTCGGTCTCACCGGATGAGCACGCATCACGCCTACGTAGGCGGGCGAGGCGGCGCGGGGCGATCACCGGGTGGTCGCTTTCAATGCGGCTCTGATTGCGCTGGGCAAATACCGGCGCTGAAAACTACGGCGGCCCCGATGGCGCGGACCGCGCGCCCGGCGACGGAGCCGAACACGGCACGGCAGGGAACCTCTCAGGCCAGCTGCTGAGGCAGCCGCGTCTCTACGCCGAGCCGACTGCGTCTTTTGGGACGGGTACACATAGGCGGCGGGCGGCTTCGACGATGACGGCCCGGTGTTCGGCCAGCCGTTCCGGCCGGTAGGGGTCGGTGCCGTCGGCAGCCGTGAGGAGATCTCGCGGCGCGAGAACCCAGCTCTGGGTGAGCCCGGTGATGAGGACTAGCAGGTCTGTCGACGGCAGTTGCCCGGCGGCTGAATCCGCGGTCATCCGGGCCACCTTCTCGCTGTACACGTCCGCCGCGTCGGGGCCCAGCTCGGGCCGTTCCAGCTGGCGCCACAGATGCATGCGCAGCGCGGCGGGGTGGTGGGTCAGGTAGTCGAACATGCGGCCCGCGTATCCGGGCAGGTCGTCCTCGGTGAGCGGCACCGCGTCGTTCAGTTCGCTGATGACCTTGTGCAGGGCGGCGGCGAACAAGAGCTCTTTGTTGGTGTAGTACACGTAGATGGACCGCTTGTTGGCGCCCGAGACCTCGGCGATGCGGTCGATGCGAGCACCGGCGAAGCCGGAGGCGCTGAACTCCTCGATCGCCGCCCTGAGGATCTTTGCGCGGGTTGCTGCGGAGTCGTAGGCCATGAGCCCAGCCTAAGGTAACCAACCAGTTATTGACAAACCTTGGACCCCGTGCCTAGATAGTAACTATCCAGTTATTTTCATTACTGGCCGTTACGGAAGGTATGTCATGAGTGCTTCCTCTTCCTCGCCCTCCTCGCCCGTGTTCGAGCGGGACCTCTTCATCAACAACACCTGGCGTCCCGGCTCCTCCGGCGAGCGCATCACGGTCGTCGACCCTGCGACCGAGAAGGAGATCGGGTCCGCTGCCGCGGCCGCCTTCGAGGACATCGACGCGGCCGTCGCCGCGGCCCGTACCGCGTTCGACTCCGGTCCGTGGCCGCGACTGACCCTGCGGGAGCGGGCCGAGATCCTGACGAGGTTCGCCGTAGAGCTGGAGAAGGACGCGGATCCGGTCACCGAGGTGCTGGTCGCCGAGACCGGCCTGACGGTCGGGCAGAGCCGCGGTGGGGCCCTGACCATGCCCGGCCTGCTGCGCTACTACGCCTCCCTGGCGGACACAACGGAGCTGACCGAACTGCGCACTGGTGTGTCGGGGGTCGGTGCCCGCATCGAGAAGCGGCCGGTGGGCGTCGTGGCGGCCATCGTCCCGTGGAACGCCCCGCTCGCGCTCGCCGCGTTCAAGCTGCCGCAGGCCCTGCTGGCCGGCTGCACCGTCATCATGAAGCCGTCGGAGGACACTCCCCTGAGTGCGGGCTACTTCGCCGACGCCGCGCTGCGGGCGGGGCTGCCCGCCGGTGTGCTGAACATCGTCAACGCCCTGCCCGCGGGCGGCGACTACCTGGTGCGCCACCCGGGCGTCGACAAGATCACCTTCACCGGCAGCACCGTGGTCGGGCGGCGCATCGCCGCCGCTGCCGCCGACACCCTCAAGCAGCTGACGCTTGAACTCGGGGGGAAGTCGCCGGCACTCGTGCTGGACGACGCCGATCTGGAGCGCATCGTGGAGACCCTGGTGCCGGGGGTCACCGGGAACAACGGGGAGAGCTGCACCAATCCCAGCAGGCTCATCGTGCCCGAGCACCGGCATGACGAGATCGTCGGTGCTCTGGCCGAGGCGTTCGCCGAGCTGACCGTCGGCGATCCCCGCGACCCGTCCACCGACGTGGGCGCGATGGTCACCCGTAAGCACTACGAGCGGGTCCTGGACTACCTCGCCTCCGCGGAGAAGGAAGGCGGCACCTTCGCCGTCGGCGGCGGCCGGGCTCCCGGCCATGACGTCGGCTACTACGTCGCCCCCACGATCGTCACCGGCGTGTCACCGGACGCCAAGGTCGCACAGGAGGAGATCTTCGGACCCGTCCTGACCGTCCTGACCTACCGGGACGAGGACGAGGCCATCCGCATCGCCAACCACACCGAGTTCGGCCTGTCCGGCGCCGTCTACAGCACCGACACCGAGCGCGCCCTGCGCGTGGCCCAGCAGATCCACGCCGGCACCGTGAACCTGAACAACGGCATCACCGTCGACATCGGCGTGCCGTTCGGCGGCGTCAAGCAGTCCGGCTACGGCCGCGAACTCGGCCCCGAAGGCCTGGACGCCTTCTTCAACACGCACGTCATCTTCCTCAACGGAGAACCCCTGCGCGTGATCAGCGGCTGACAGCAGCACGACTCGGTCCGGTCCGCCCTGGCGGACCGGACCGTTCCCCTCCCACCGCACAGACGTCACCACACTTGGACAACAGCCATGCGAATCACCACTCCGTTCACGGCCTCAAGCACCGCCATGGACGTCATCGCCGGCGTCGACCTCACCGGCCGGGCGATGATCGTCACCGGCGCCTCCTCGGGCATCGGCGTCGAAACCGCTCGTGCCCTCGCGGCCGGCGGAGCCCACCTCACTCTCGCCGTCCGTGACCTGGACGCCGGACAGCGCACCGCCGACGTCATCGCAGCCACGACCGGCAATGACCGCGTCAGCGTACGCCGACTCGACCTCACCGACCTGGACTCCATCGACGCATTCGTTGCCGGATGGAACGGCCCGCTGCACGCCCTGATCCACAACGCCGGCGTCATGGAGACACCGCAGAGGTACACCCGCTACGGCTGGGAACTCCAGTTCGCCACCAACCACCTGGGGCACTTCGCGCTGACCCTGGCCCTTCATGACGCCCTCGCCGAAGCGGCGACGACCACCGGCGAGGCACGCATCGTCGCCGTCAGCTCCAGCGGCCACGGCAGCTCACCCGTCCGCTTCGACGACCTGTTCTTCCGCCGTCGCCCCTATGACCCCGGGTACGCCTACGGACAGTCCAAGACCGCCCAGATCCTCTTCGCTGTAGAAGCCACCCGCCGCTGGGCCCATCACGGCATCACCATCAACGCGCTGATGCCCGGCGGCATCTGGACGAACCTGCAACGGCATTGGGACCCTGACCGGCGCGCGCGACTCAAGGCCGCCATCCCCGGCAAGACGCCCCTGCAGGGAGCTGCCACCAGCGTGCTTCTGGCCGCCTCCCCCCTGCTCCAAGGCGTCAGTGGCCGCTACTTCGACGACTGCAACGAGGCCGAACCCGTCGAAGAAATCATCGACGGCCAGCACGGGGTACGCCCATGGGCTCTCGACAAAGACGCCGCCAGGCGCCTGTGGGACGTCTCGATCGCCCTCATCGACGCAGCCCGATGATGACCCGCCACGCCCACGAGCCACCCGAAACAGGCTTCCCGTCCGCCCCATGGCGGCAGGCCACCGTCTCCGCCACCCCGATTGACGCCAGCGCCAGGGCCGGTGAAGCCAGATCATGCCCAGCCGCAGCGCGGAAGTGGACAGACCCGGGCCGAACGGGCGGACAAAGACGTTGTAGCTCCTGCGGGAACAGGCTGACCTTGTGCGGCTGCCCCTGCACCAAGACCATCGTCGTTCTGTCACCCAGCCAACCCAACCTCCCTGTCAAGAAGGTTGGGGCCGCCGGACTGTAAGCGGCGCAACTCCTGGTAAACGGGTTCAAGACCCAAGATCACCCGCGCCCTGCCAGGAGCTTCATCGTGCTGGGCCACCCGTCCGCGAATGACCTGTCCAGTTCGATCCTTCGGTTCCTGTCCCGGCGTCTGAGTGAGCGGCGAAAGCAGCTGCGGACACGCTGGCGACGGCTGTCGACGGGACGTCAGGCCCTGCTCACCCTGGCCCACCTGCGTCGGGGCGACACCTACAGCCAACTGGCCGCAGCATTCAGGGTGGGCATCGCCACCGTCCACCGCTACATCCGCGAGGCGGTCGAGGTCCTGGCCGCCCTCGCCCCCACTCTGCAGCAAGCGATAGCCGCTGCGGAAAGCAAGGCGTTCGTGATCCTGGACGGCACGCTCCTGCCGATCGACCGCATCGCCGCAGACCGCCCCTACTACTCGGGGAAACACAAGAAGCACGGCATGAACGGCCATCCGCCGCGCGGGCGTGAACCGCCTGGCCAAGTGGCTGTCCGCCCTCAAAGTCCGCAACGCCCATGCCCTCGCGACCGCGGCAGTCGAGGCCGCCGAGCGGCAGCACACCGCCGTCCCCGGCGAAACCGCCATCGCGGCGATGGTGCGCGCACTGGTCGAGGAGGTGATCACCCTCAACGAGAAGATCACGGAAGTCGACAAGCTCATCGAGGGACGGTTTCGCGGCCACGAACTCGCCGACGTGATCACCAGCATGCCGGGGATCGGAGCCCTGCTGGGCGCCGAGTTCCTGGCCGCCGTGGGCAGCGAGCCGTTGAACTGCCCGCCCTGCTTTAGGCATGATCAACTCTGTGGACACCTACCTGGAGACCGAGCGCCCGACCCTGCGCCGCTTCACTACCGACGACGCGGACTTGCTGATCGAGTTGGACAGCGACGCCGCGGTGATGCGCTATCTGACCGGGGGCAATCCGACCGCCCCGGAGATTGTCCGCGAGCGCCACCTGCCAAACATCATCGCCGGCTACGAGAGGTGGCGCGGCGATCTTGGACTGTTCGCCGCGCACGAGAAGGACAGCGGCGCGTTCATCGGCTGGTTCTGCCTGCGTCCCGAGCCGCAGGGCCCGCTGGACGAGGTCGAACTTGGCTACCGGCTGCGGCAGGCGGCTTGGGGTAAGGGTTATGCCACCGAAGGCTCGCGGGCTTTGCTTGGCAAGGCGTTCACAGGGCTCGGTGTGCGCATGGTCTGGGCTGAGACGATGGCCGTGAACCACGGTTCGCGCAACATCATGGAGAAGCTCGAAATGACCCTCGCGGACACCATCCCCACTCCCCCCGACATGGAGATGATCGAGGGCTCCGAGCACGGGGGCGTGCGGTACGAGATCACCAAGGAACAGTGGGAGCAGCAGTAGCCACTGTGCGAACGGCCGTTCCGCATCCACGCCCACTGCAACCGGTAGGTGGACGGCAGAGGTCGCACCAGCAGGGTTGATGTGTTCTCAGGCTTCAGGAACGAGTAGTTGGAGTGCGTGGTCGGTTCGTGACCGGTAGTGGTCGGTCGCGGCGGCGATGTTCGTCCAGCCGGCCTGGCGGATGAGGCCGATGGCGAGGTTGCGGAGGGTTGCCATCGCGCGGGGTGCGGTGCCGGTGCGGACGCGGGAAGCGTCCTCGGCGAAGGTCACGTCTCTCACGTGGTGCAGGGCCTCGACCTGCCAGTGTCCACAGATCAGTCCGGCGATCCGTTGCGGGGTGGCCTTCTCGGGAGCGAGGCTGGTGACCGCGTAAATCGTCTTGATGGTGGTCTTGTTCGTCGTGCGGCTGGTGCGGCGGCGCTTGACCTCGATGGCCTGCACTGCGTACGGGAAGAGGAGTCCGGGCTGGACGGTGCAGACCTTGAGCCGGCGGATCTCGCGTCGGCCATGGCCCTGTTCGCGGATGCGGTGCTGCAGTGGGACCTCGCGCCAGGGCAGATGCCGTAGCTGCCGGCGGAGTAGCTTCTGGTTGCCCTTGACGACCAGGATGTAGTGCCCGCCCCGGGCGATGACGTGCTGGGCATGTCCGGTCTGGGTGTGCATCGCGTCGGCGGTGATGACACATCCACGGAGATCGAGCCGTTCCAACAGCGGTGCGAAGGCAGGGATTTCATTGCTCTTCGCGGCGATATGCCGCTGGGAGACCACGGCCTGGCCCTCGTGCAGGACGGCGGCAAGGAGGTGGATGGCCGCCTTCTCGCCGGTGCGGCTGCCACGTACGGCCTTGCCGTCGACGGCCACACCCACCAGCTCCGAGGCGCCTTCGTCGGCCGGGTCACTCGCGTGCCGGGCCAGCCAGGCGCCCACGGCGTCGTCGAGGGTGTCACCGTCCAAACGTGACAGCAGGCGGCCCAGGGTGGTCGCGCGCGGTGGACGGCGCAGCCCGATCCTTGCCCGCACCTCGGGAGAGGCATCAATGGCATAGCGGGCGATGCCGGCCAGCGTGGTGGCGCCGCCGAGCACTGCGAGCAGGCACAGGGCGAGCAGTGACCCCAGCCGGTAGTGGCGGCCTCGCACCCGTCGTGGATCGGGAAGCCGGTCCAACACCTCGCACAGCGCGGCAAGTTCGGACAGCCCCGCAGACAGGTGCAGCAGGTCGACGTCCTCACGGCGGCGCTGGAGAACGTCGATCAGGGAAGATGGCACGCGAGCGCGACCCCCCTGGTTCGTGATCAACGGCTTCGAGAACCTTGATCATCAACGGTCGCGTTCGTCGCAACAAGCACGGACAAGCAGGCCATCAGAGCACGTCCGCGTGCGAGTTGCTCATCTCGCGGCGTGAGAACGCACGCGCCCTGCTTAAGCTGTTTTCCCAGCTCATCCAGGTGCGGCCACGACTGAGCAACACCTACTGAGGTTGTGGTCGCGGCACTCCGGCATCTGTCGTCGCCAGCCCCCCGGGGCTTCGGCGTAGTCGGGTGGCGTCCGATTTGTGTTCAAGTGAGGCCGACTTCGACAAGATCAAGACGGTTCGGGCAACCGCCATGCCATGGGATGCGGCGGCGTCCCGTCATGGTGCGAGACTGCCGCCCACCCTCCGTCCCCGCCCTTGTCTCACCTATCGAATTTCGATAGATTCTCATCGCGACTCGATGGAAGGATGGGCTGTGGGAAAGCTGACAGTGCTTGCGCTGCGCGCCGTGCTCGCGGTGGTGCTCGCCGGCACCGTGTTCGTACAGGCATCGATGGTGTGGGTGTTGGTCAGCGGGAGCGACCCGGAGGACGGGTCGCTCCCGCTGACCCCGCTGCGCGTGATCACGATCCTGGGCATGGTGTCGGTCCAGGCCGCCCTGGTCTGCGTATGGCGGCTGGTGACGATGGTGCGTCGCGGAACCGTGTTCTCCCATGGGGCCTTCCGGTACGTGGACGGCGTGATCGGCGCGATCGTGGCGGCTGCCCTCGTGTGGTTCGCGGTCACGGTCCTCAATGCGCCGGGCCAGCGGGACGACCCGGGCGTCACCGTCATCATGGGCGGGGTTGGCTTGGCCATCCTGGGGGTCGCGCTCATCGTGCTCGTGCTGCGGATGCTGCTCGCCCAGGCGGTCGCGCGCGACGTCGAAGCGGCGCAGATGCAGGCCGAGTTGGACGAGGTGATCTGATGCCGATCGCCGTCGACATCGACGTGATGCTGGCCAGGCGGAAGATGTCCGTGGGCGAGCTCGCGGACCGCGTAGGGATCACGCCCGCCAACCTGGCGGTACTCAAGAACGGCCGCGCCAAGGCGGTGCGCTTCGCGACCCTCGCCGCGCTCTGCGAGGTGCTCAAGTGCCAGCCGGGCGACCTACTGCGCTGGGAGGCCGAGGACGCCGCAGGCGGATGACATGCTCTTCCAAGCGGTTGGCTCCCGCCGCGACCAGGCCGAGCAGGACGCCGCGGGCATCAGTGGCGACCGAGCGTTTCAGGCCCTGCTTCCCGCGGTCCACCGGGGACCGGCCCGCACTCTGGCCGCCGCACGGGGCCTTGGTGATGCAACCATCCACGGATATCTCGGTCAGTTCCAGGCCGATCATCCGGTCGTACGCTTCCAGAGCAAGAACGTGCACTGCTTTGGATATCCCCTGCTCAGCCCACTCTTTGACACATCGACGGATGGTCCGGTCAGAGCATCCGGGGCTAGGGACCCGTTCGTAGCCCGAGCCGTGGACCAAAGCGAGCACCACGTGCTCGAACACACTCCGGTCAGGGACACGGCGGCGGTGGCAGCCAAGCGGGTGGCCCGCAGCGAACTCCTCCCGAGCGGGCAGGAGCGCCACGAAATGGTTCCAGAGGGGTTCGAGCAGGCACGGCTGTCCTTTGTGATCAATGAGCGTAGAGAACTCCATGATCACGGGGACCCGCGCCCGTTCTGATGCTCATCCCATCTCCCGGGCACCTGCCGCCGGATCGGTCTGGGAAAGAAGCTCAGTCACCTGTTGCCCCGTCGGTCCGCTCCCGCAGAAAGTCGGCGTGACCGTTGTGGCGGGCGTACTCCTGGATCATCAACACGTAGACCCAGCGCAGGCTGAGGGAAACTCCGCGAGAGGACACGAAGGTCTCGTCGAGGTCGTACCCGGCCGCTGCCGCGTCGCACGCTTTGACCTCGGTCAGGAACAATCCGAAGTCTCTCTCCGCATCGGCTGCGTGAACTCCGTCGAGTCCCTCATTGCCGTCTGACGGGCCGGTGAAGACATCGCCGATAGCCTCGCCTGCGAAGCTTCGCCGGAACCACCATCGCTCTACCTCCGCCATGTGGCGAACCAAGCCAAGGAGGGTGAGGTTCGACGGCTCTACGGTCGCCCGCGACAATTGGGCCGGCTCAAGCCCCGTGCACTTGGCCAGCAACGTTTCCCGGTGCCAGCTCAGCCAACCCTCCAACATCTGGCGCTCAGTTACGGTACCCAGGCCGCCTAGCTGCTTGGTGCGCTCGACCGGTGGTGCTGTCCATGTCATGGATCCACCCTGCACCGCCATCTTGGAGGGTTCAAGCAGGCGAAATGGCAGGTCCGTGGACCCGTGGCCGTTCTGCCGCCCCCGTCGCCTCCCGGGCGCCTATTGCCGGTCGATCTTAGCACCTGTATCTGCAGGTCAGGAACCGTTTGGAGGCGTCACGAAAGTGGTGGTTGACGCCTCTCACGCCCTACGGTTCGTCAGCGTCTCAAGGGGGCTGGCGATGACAGATGCTGGAGTGCCGCGATCACAACCTCAGTAGGTGTCGCTCAGTCGTGGCCCCACCTGGCTGAGCTGGGAAAACAGCTTAAGTCACTGGCATTGGCATTGGCACTGGCACTAACCTCGATGATTCGTGACGGTCCGTTGGTTCGCCCGGCCGGCCGTTTCGGTATTTCGTGTGGGTGGTGGGCAAGCCGAGCGCCCGGCTGTCGTGCCGGGTGAGCGCCGGGTTGTCGCCGTGTTCGTTACGCTCGTGTGGCTGGTCACGGCGGTGCGCTTCCTGCGCCTGGAGCCCTCCGGACCGAGTGGCTATCCGCCCGGCGGCGCCGGTGTGCGCGAACCGCGCCGGCCAAAGCCGCGTCGGCCCGCTGACGCCATCGCCTTGCCGACGCCCGATGATGCTCCCAGCGATGCGATCGCCTGGGCCTGAGAGCGTGGGCCAGGGCCGACATGTCAACTTCCGTTGAGGATGCGGCAGATGGGTCCGTCGGGGCAGGTGCTGGGGTCGGTTGCGTCAGCCGTCGCCTTGAGGTCGAGCAGTGCGGTCCTGGCGCGGGTGAGTTCGTCGATGCGCTCCTCCACTTGGCGCAGATGGTCGGTGATCAGTGTGCTGACGTGCTCGCAGGGCGGTTGACCGTCGTCCCTGATGGCGAGGACGCCACGGATCTCGGCGAGGGTGAGGCCGGCGGCCTGGGCGTTGCGGGTGAAGGCCACCCGCTCGGCGGCCTGGGCGGGGTAGTCGCGGTAGCCGGAGGGCGTGCGGGGTGGCTCGGGCAGCAGTCCGGCCTGCTCGTAGAACCGGATGGTCTTCTGCTCCGGGAGCTGCGCTTTACCGGCATCTGTACGGCGGTCTGATCTGCACCATCGATGTACGGAACGACCCGGTGGCGGTCTACGACGTGCCTGTACGCCACCTAGGCACAGAGCAGAACCCCACACGGTGCATCCAGAACGCTTCCAGCAGCTCTGCGTCGACACCTCTTGGCACGGCGCCCGACATCACCAGCATCGAGCCGTGGCAGGAGCCGGGAACGCGCCCGTTCGGTCTCGTCATCGGCTTCAGCAGCGGGAGACGCCTGTGGGTCGGCATCACCAGCGTCTCCGCACCGGGAGCCACCTCCGGAAGACCGATACCGCGGTCCCCGTCGGGACGCCCGCGATCGAGCTGCCACTGCCCGAGCTCTACCAGGACGGGAAGGTCACCGCGGACCGGGCCGAGAGGTAGCTGGCCTCCGTTCTCACCCAGCTCCACCATGCGGAGATCGCCCGCGTCTACGAATACTCGGACCGCCCCTCCCCCGCGACGAACCCCGGCGTGGGCATCGAGCTTCACAGCGGAGCACGGATCCACCTCCCGTTCGTCCATGCAGCCCGGCCCGGGCAGGACCGCGGCCGACGCCCGTACAACCTGCAAGCCACGTTCTGACGGTGCTCACCACCCGCACATCCGTACATGCAGGTCCGGATGGCATCGTGTGATCCGTGCCTGCGAAAGGCTGTGCGGCAGCCGACGGTCGGCGCCGGGCAGTGTTCAGGAGGCACGCGGGAATTCTCGACTCAACAGGTGGGGCACCGCATGGACATCGAAGCGGAGATCGGCAGCACCTACGCCGAGCATCAGCCGGCGATCCACTCCCTGATCTCCTCAGCCACCTGGCGGACACCCAGCGCCTCGCGGTCGATCCGAGCCGCAAGGTTTGCGGCCTGCTTCGGCGCTACGACCACGATGGCGCCGCTGACCGTCAGGTACGAGGCTGCGACGACGGCGCCGAACAGCCCGTTCGCGTACTCCAGCGCCGGGACGCGGATGAGCTGGTGCATGAGGGCCGCGGCCCGGTGGTGCGGCTCGGTGTAGACGGGGGTGTCCATCACCTTGTCTGCGTGCCGGGCGACGGCGGCCGCGAGCGTGCCGAAGTCGGTGATGTCGGGATCCCCTGGGATGTGCTGGTGGGCGAGGTCGAGGAGCCAGGCGCGGTCGATGTGGACGATCACGCGGCTGCCCCACGGGGGCCGTTTTCACGGGCGCCGCGGGGATGGCCGAACTCGTCAGCGAAGGCGTCGCTCCAGGCGTCGGCGAAGTGCGCGCCGGCGGACAGGAAGCGGTGGCGCAGGTCGTTGCCCTCGTCGGCGAGGACCTGCTTCGCGTAATCAGCCACCGTCATGCCGGCGGCCTCGGCCCGTGCCTCGATCCCGGCATAGGCCTCTTCGTCCACCCGGACATTGATCTGCTTCATGCCCACCACTGTAGCGGCCTATACGAGACGCTACACCCTGTCTTTCGGCGGTTTTATCACGCTCGCTCGCGGGCTACGGATGTCCCCGGACACGGCAGTGCCCGGCCGGAGGCGTTCCCGGCCGGGCACCCCGGGGGTCAGCCGGCGGGGTGCCCGGCCGGGACCACCGTCGGGTTGTTCGTCCACGAGGCTGGCGAGGGGCGTGTCCCGGGCGGTCTCCCCCAGCACACCGGTCTCCGGGCGGGGTAGCCGTGCAACCCGGACCGTGGCTGAGGTGGGCAGCGTTACTGCTCCTGCTGGCTGTGGCCGATGGCGGCCACTGTGTCGAGCCAGCCCGCCACCACGGCGGCCACGGCCGGACCGCGATGGCGTCGCCCTCCCCGCCGAGCATGCTGCCGGCTCCGAGGGCGACGGAGAAGCGAGGTGCTCAGGCCGCGAGGCTGCGGCCTCCGCAGGCGGCAAGGATCGTGATCGCCTGCAAGCCGGTTCGGACCGTGACGGGGGAGAGAGCGTTGGTGGTGGTGCCGTCACTGACCGTGCTGCCCGGCTGGAGCGTCGAACGTGGGTGGTTGTCTCGGCATCCGCCGTGGGCCGCAGTGAGGGCCCGAGGCGGACAATGCTTGTGGGCCCCACAGCCCGCTGGAGGACGCACGTGCCCGATTCCGAGACAGCCACGAGCACGCCCGTGCAGGGCTGCCCAGGCGCTCGCGCCCTTTCCATCGACCCACGGAAGACGGAAGGAGGCCCGCAGGTGACGAAGTTCCGATCGATCCTTGTCGGCCTCGGTGTGATCACTCAGCTTCTGCCGGCCACGACGCGGTCGGTCCGCGCACCCGGCGAGGCGAGGCGACGTCGCGTGACGACCGGCGACCTGCGCACCCGCCGGGCCGGACTGCGAGTGGGCGCCGCCGCTTCCGCGGCCGTGCTGCTGGCAGCCTGTGGCTCTGCTGCCCCCAAGGCCACTCTGCGGGGCGGCACTCCCAGATCCTCCTCAACTCCGGCTGCGTCCTCTTCGGTGAGCCGAACCACGACAGCTCCGGCCACAACGACAACACCGACCACGAGGGCAGCACGGGCGCCGGATTCCACCCTCGCCACTCCGGCCTGCACCAACCTGACAAAGCTCGCTGCCTGGTCCAACCGGCGGCTGGCCATGCTGACCATCGCCGTCCCGGTGGCCGAAACCGCACCCGGGAACGCCACCGCCGAGGTCAGCGCGGGTGCCGGCGGCGTGCTGCTCTTCGGCAGCGCCGCGCCGTCCAACCTGGGGTCCCAGCTCACCGCACTCAAGTCTCACGTGCCGGGCCGTCTGGGACTGCTGGTAATGACCGACGAGGAGGGCGGCGGCATCCAACGCATGGCCAACCTCGTCGGGTCGCTGCCCTGGCCGGCCTGGATGGGCCGGCACTGGACTCCCACCCAGATCCAGCAGGCGGTCGCCCGGATGGGCTCCAAGATGGCCGCGGCGCAGGTCAACATGGACCTGGCGCCCGTGGTCGACGTCGACGGCAAGAACGTCGCGCCGAGCCGGACCGACCCCGACGGGTGGCGGTCCTTCAGCGGCAGCACCGCGGTCGTGACGCGGGACGGCATCGCCTACATGAACGGCCTGCGCTCCGCCCACGTGATCCCGGTCCTGAAACACTTCCCCGGGCTCGGCGGCTCCAGCTACAACTCCGACTACGGACCCGCGCACACCCTGCCCTGGTCCACCCTGGTCACAGTCGGCATCCCGCCGTTCACCGCGGCCATCCAGGCCGGAGCCCCGGCCATCATGGTCTCCAACGACACCGTCCCGGGCCTGGCCACCAACTCCGGCAGCCTCTCGCCCTCCACCATCACGTACGAGCTCCGCGGCAAACTGCACTTCCATGGGCTGGTGCTCACCGACTCGCTTACCGCCAAGGCGATCTCCGCCGCCGGCTTCACCGTCCCGCAGGCCGCGGTCCAAGCCTTGCGGGCCGGGGCCGACATGGTCATGTTCGACCTGGTACGCAACGTCAGCGCCGAGACAACCGCGATCGCCTCAGCGATCACCTCCGCGGTGGCGAACGGCCATCTCCCACGCAGCCGCCTCCTCAACGCGGCAGCCGCCGTACTGGCCGTCCGGCACGTCAACCTCTGCCGTTCGTGAGCGAGCGGTTCACCGGCCGCTCACGGATCCTGAGGTGCGCGGTCGGCCGGTGGACCCTAATCGTGGTTCCGAAGTTGTTCGCCCGCGGTCACCTTGCCGCGGGCGTTTTGCTGTCCAGCCTCTCCGGACCAGGGCGATTGACTCCTGACACGCACGGTGCGGGTCCGGACCCCTCGAAAGAGACGGGCATGGCTTGAGGGCACTGTGAAGTGGTTCAACAGCGAGAAGGGCTTCGGCTTCATCGAGCATGAGGGCGGCGGACCCGACGTTTTCGCCCATTACTCGAACATCGCCGCCTCCGGCTTCCGTGAGCTGCAGGAAGGGCAGAAGGTCGAGTTCGATATCACGCAGGGCCAGAAGCCCGCAGGTGGAGAACATCCGCCCGCTGTGACCCCAGCGCGCAGGAGCCCGGCACCGTGGCGCGTGCCGGGCTCGAACGCGTTACGGATCCGCATGAACCTTCCCCTGCCGGTAGGCCTCTTCTGCCGGCATTCAGGCGAGCAGGTGCGGGAGTCGGCCCGACCGGACGTGCTGGGCGCGCCGCAGACCTCGCACAGATGCCCGCCGCCCCTATTGCCGTAACGGCCTGTCCTTCATCGCCTCGCTAAGGGTAGGAGGAGAACAGCAGTCCCCCGCCGCGGTCAGAAATTGAGTCACAAAGGAGGCCGCTCGCTGCCAGGGCGTAGGCGTCACCGAACCCGAATCCACCGACTCACCTCGATAGTGATCGTTTTCGGCGATCGGACTCTGCATTCTCTGACGCCGGCTGACCGCTACCGCCGCAGCGGCGAGTGGCACCCGTCTGCGGACGGGGCCAGTCTGGGAAGCAGGCAGAAGTGCGGGAGTCGGGACGACGCGGCGCGTGGCAGGCCTCGGTTTCCTCCCGAAGATCCCGGTGGTGGTGAAGGACGGCAGACCCGGGCCGAGACGACCGCGGAGGAGACGATGACGGAATCAGGACGTCCACGGATCGTAGTCGGCATCGATCCCGACCCGTCCAAGAGGATGGCGCTCACCTGGGCCGCCGACGAGGCAGACCGGCGCCACCTGCCGCTGCACCTGGTACACGCCCAGGGACGGCCGACCGGCGGCTACCGGTCGACGGAGGTGCGGCCCTCCTGGGAGGAGTGGAACCGCGCGCTGCACACGAGCGGAGAACGCACGCTCAGTGACGCGGTCGCGTTCGTCGAGGACCGCCACCCGGACGTGGAGGTGTCGGGCCTACTGGCCGAGGGCGACCCGGCGTGGGTCCTGCGCGAGCAGGCGCAGGGAGCCGCAGCGGTCGTGCTCGGCTCACGCCTGCTGTCCGCGATGGAGGAGCTGTACACCTCCACCTCCATCGCACTGCCGGTCATCGCGCACGCAACCTGCCCGGTGGTGGTCGTACGCGGCCCCGAAGACGCCACCCAGCACCCCCCGTTCTTCGTGGTCGGCGTGGACGGCAGCCGACACTCGGCAGCCGCCGTCGACTACGCCTTCGAGGAAGCGACCCTGCGCGGGGCCGCGCTGCGGGCGCTGTACGTCTGGCACCCGCATCTCCTCGGGCTCACGGACGAGCAAGCCGCGCAGCAGGAATGCCAACGGCTGCTGTCGGAGACCGTCGCCGGGCGCAACGCTGCCCACCCGGACGTGGAACTGCACCACGAGGTGGTCCGCGGCCACCCCGTGCAGGTCCTCACCGAGGCGGCCGAACACGCGCTGGGCCTCATCGTGGGAACCCGTGGGCTCGGCGGCTTCACCGGCATCCTGCTCGGCTCGGTCAGCCAGGGCGTACTCCACCACGCACAGTGCCCGGTCATCACCATCCCCCACCCCGGAGGCGAGTAGCGAGAAGCCCCCTCGCTGAGCCTGCCAACTGCGGTCCGACGTTTCGCTGTGACAAGGAGTCCAAACAGCCCAACGCGGTCCGACCCCACGATCGGGATCGAGCGCCGTCCGGCACCGCCGGTGCCCCACGAAGGCCGTGGTGGCTGTGCGCGAGGGATTGCCTCCTTGCCGGTCAGGTCGTGGCCGCGATCACTTCGAGAGCGGTGGAGTCGCGGCCGAACAGGGCGCGCTCATCGGGTGACCCAACGGCGGAACCGCTTGGTCAGCGCGGGCATCACGATGAAGACCAACTCCGACCACAGAAACGCCTCCCGAAGATCAGCGGGGCTGGGCAGCGGCAGCGGCTTGGGAATCGAACCCAGCCAACGCTCGATCGGAGGCTGCCCGGTCTCCGAGTGCACGGTGCGGTGATAGACCCGCTGCGCGGTGAACTTGCGGGTGTGCGGTGGGGATATCGGGGGCCGGGGACGTGGGTTCGAGCGTATGAGCGCAGGGTGGGGCAAGGAGTGGACACCAATCAGTGAGGCGGGATGTTTGGCTTGTCGGGCCCGGCCCCGTTGGTGAGGGTGAGGCCGTGGGCCGGTGTGGTGATCGGCTGCCGCGTCTTGATCGCTGTCGAGCCTGCTGGCTAGGTTGGTCGGCATGACTGACCCCAGACCCCTCGCCTGGCCACCTGCCCCGATCAAGACCGAGCGGCTCGTACTCCGCGAGTCCGAGGCCCGGGACCGTGCGGCGGTCATCGAGCTGAACGCCTCGCCAGAGGTGGGCACCTACCTCGGTGGCCCTCGACCGCGTGCTGAGCTCGAACGTACGGTGCCCGAGGTACCCGGGCGGCGCCCTGGCTTCTTCGTGGTCGAGCTCGACGGAGCGATGATCGGCACGATCCAGCTCGACCCGCACGCCCCCGAGCGTCCGGGCAACCGCCGTCTGGAGGCCGGGGAGACCGAGCTCGGATACTTGTTCCTGCCGGAGGCGTGGGGACGCGGGTACGCCACCGAGGCGTGCACAGCGGCGCTCGACTGGTTTGCCGGCGCGCTGCCCGGTGAGCCGGTGGTGCTCTACACCCAGACCGCCAACGCCCGCTCGATGCGCCTCGCGGCGAAGCTGGGGTTCACCGGGCTGGAGCGGTTCGAGGCGTACGGTGCCGAGCAGTGGTTTGGCGTGTGGTCTTCGGTCACGCCGCCCGCTTGAGCTCGTGCCCGGCAGCACAACGGATCTACAAGGCCGCCGAGCGGTCGTCGGCCCCAGGCCAGGCAGTACCGGCATCTGTCTGGATGAGGGGACGGTGCGGTCACGTCAGCGGGAGGGACCGGCCCCTCGGGCGCCCGCGGCGTGACTCCGTGAGCCTGCCTGGAGGCTTGCCGTGGGGCTTCCTGTCGTCAGCAGGATCGAGCGGAGCCTGGCACGCAACCTGGGCTACGACGACTTCGTCACCGCCATCGTCGCCGGATACCCCGGATCCGGGCGCCTGGAACTGGTCAACTGCGGACACGCCTTGCCGCTGCTGGTTCGCGATTCCGACGTCCTGGCCGGCGAACCGACCCATCCGGCTCCGTCGCTCGGGCTGCGTGCCCTCACCGGCGAGACCCCGAGTTTCCAGGCGCTGCTCTTCGCCGACGGTGACCAGCTGCTCCTCTCCACCGATGGCGTCACCGAGGCCCGCAACCGCGGTCGTGAGTTCTACCCGCTCGTCGAGCGGGTGGCGCAGCATATGTCGGACGAGCCGTCCCGTACCCTCGCCGCGCTCCACGACGAACTGCTGACGCACGTCGGCGGTCGGGCTCCACGACGACGCGGCGCTGCTCCTGCTCCGGAAACCGGCTCTTGCCTGCTCTACGTCCGCATCGGTCAACGGGTCGGCTATTACCCAGCCGAGGCACCTTGAGGCGGCCGTGGAAGACGTTCCGTTGTGACAAGGAACCGCGCTCGCGTTACGACGTACGAGTGCAGATGACGCCCGATCGGCTCACTCGCGTGGCGTGGCGTCTTGACTCTGGATTCACCTGATGGGGGCCGCAGTTTCTGGCTGCCGCACCAGCCCCTTCACGCTGTCCTAAGGAGTCATCCCATGAAACCCACGCCGAAGCTGAGCAGCCTCTGTGCCGGCGCAGCTCTCGTCCGCCGTCTGGCATTAGCTGCTGAACGACGACGCCGGTCGCGCGTCGGCCTCGCTGGGCTGATGGCTGCTTCTGCGGCCATGGCGCTCGTACTGGCCCTGCCCGGAGTCGCGCTGGCGGCCCCGGGCGATCTGGATACCGGCTTCGGCGCCGCCGGCAAGGTGCTCACCGATGTCGGCAGCGGCGCGGACGAGGCTCACGGCGTAGTGGTGCAGTCCGACAGCAAGATCGTCGCCGTCGGTCGTGGCAGCGGCTCGAGCGGCTCCGACGACTTCGCGCTGACCCGTTACAACACCAACGGCAGCCTCGACACCGGCTTCGGCATCGGCGGCAAGGCCATCACCGACATCGGGGGCGGGGGCGGCGCCGACGAGGCTCATGGGGTAGCGCTGCAGGGCGACGGCAAGATCGTCGTGGTCGGCCGTAGTGAGGACGTGGTCGAAGGTGGCTGCTGCTGGTTCACGCTGGCCCGCTACAACACCAACGGCACCCTGGACACCGGCTTCGGGACCGGCGGCAAGGTCACCACCGACTTCGGCCAGGACGGCGCCGCAGACGGTAACAGCGTGGCGGTGCAGGGCGATGGCAAGATCGTCGCCGCCGGCCTGACAGGCGGCGACTTCGCGGTGGCCCGCTACAACACCAACGGCAGCCTCGACACCGGCTTCGGCACCGGCGGCAAGGTCACCACCGACTTCGACAACGGCGCCGACGCGGCCAACGGGGTGGCGGTGCAAAGTGATGGCAAGATCGTCGCCGCCGGCTACACCGGGAACAGTGTGGGCAACTACGACTTCGCGCTGGCCCGCTACAACCCCAACGGCACCCCCGACACCACCTTCGGCACCGCAGGCAAGACAACCACCGCCTTCAACGGCTTCGAAACAGCCAACGGAGTGGCGGTGCAGTCCGACGGCAGGATCGTCGCCGCCGGCCACACCGGCACGAGCGCCGGCGGCAGCGACGACTTCGCGCTGGCCCGCTACAACGCCAATGGCACCCTCGACACCGGCTTCGGCACCGCAGGCAAGACCACCACCGACTTCGGCGCTGCCGACATCGCGTACAGCGTGGCGTTGCAATCCGACGCGAGAATCGTCGCCGCCGGCCGCAGTGCGGGCGGCACCAGCAATTTCGCGCTGGCCCGCTACAACACCAACGGCACCCTCGACACCGGCTTCGGCACCGCAGGCAAGACCACCACCGACTTCGGCGGCTTCGACCAAGCCTTCGCGATCGCCCTGCAGTCCGACGGCAAGATCGTCGCTGCCGGCGCCAACGGGGACGGCGGCGATTTCGCACTGGCCCGCTACCAGGGCGGCGCCGGCACACCTCCTCCCCCCACCGGAGTGGACGTGTCCGTCACCAAGACCGGGCCGGCCACGGTCAGCCTGGGCGACCAAGCCACCTACACCGTGACAGTGACCAACAACAGCACCACGTCGTCGGCCACCAACGTCACGCTCGGCGACACCCTCACCGGCCCCGGCACCCTGGTATCCGCCACACCCAGCCAGGGCACCTGCACCAGGACCTCGACCAGTGCCACCTGTGTCCTGGGCACTCTCGCGCACGGCGCCCGCGCCACCGTAACCGTCGTGGCCGAATCCAGGACCACCGGCACCATCTCCGACAAGGCCACCGTCACCGCGGCGGAAACCGACCCCACGCCGGCCAACAACACCGCCACCGCGAACAACACCCGCGGCTGCACGATCGTCGGCACCAACGGCGACGACTACCTGGTCGGCACGAGCGGCAACGACGTGATCTGCGCCCTCGCCGGCAACGACTTCATCAACGCGGGCGGCGGCAATGACATCGTCTTCAGCGATTCCGGAAACGACCGGGCCGACGGCGGCTACGGCAACGACACCCTCTACGGCGGGCCCGGCAACGACATGCTGATGGGCAACTATGGCGACGACAGGCTCAACACCGTCGACAACGTCTGGGGCAACGACGCGGCCTTCGGCGGCCCCGGCTTCGACACCTGCACGACCGACCCCGGCGACACCTGCGGCGGCTGACACGACGATGCCCTGACTCCGTCGGACCACCAGCTCGGCGAACGCGACTCCTGGTGACCAAGGTTGATGAGACCGAAGATCACCAAGTGGGGTCGCGTTCGCGTGGCTCGCTGCTGTGCCGCCGGTTGGGCGAAGACCGTGGTCAACGGCCGGCTGACGGTGACTCCACGATGGGCCTGTCGGCCGGGCTCGGCATCGGTCCACGTTCCGGAACCGAACCCGTAGCCACCGAAGCGGCCCGACCCGTCCGCCGTCGCCGAAAGGGCCTGCTGCCCCAGCTTGCCGACAACGGCGTCAAGGACCAAGTCCGCCCCCGGCCGCCGGTGGCGTCCCGGACCTGGGCCACCTGGTCCGCGCTCGAGACGCCTCCGGCCCCGGTGGCCTTCACCGTGGATCCGCGCACCACGACGCGCCCAGGCCCGCCTGGCTCAAGCACGGCGACGAAGGCGTAGGGCCGGCCCGGAATGAACTGCGCCGTCTTCGCCCGGCCAAAAACGTGGCACCGGCGCCCCCTGGCGTACCGCCGGCACCCACGCCGTCGTCAGTCCAGCGGCTGACCGGCCGGGGCCGACCCCTGCGCGGCCGGTGGCCGAGAAGCGTCCCGCGCGGGACGGTCAGCGCCCGCAGTCCAACCTCCTTGGCAGTGCGGGGCCGTAAGGTGTGGTCGGGGGTGGGGGCTCCGGGCCGGCGCACGGGAGCGGCGCGGGCAGGCGGGTCCCGTCGAAGCACCGCCGTCCCCCGGCGGACCGAGGACACCTGCCGGAGGGGGCGCGTGTGATCACCGAGCCGGAGATGTGGGAGGAGCCCCGACCGGGGCGGCCCGCGGACGTGTTGAGCGACGACGACCACGCGCCGCGGCCCCCGCGGCGCAGGCCGTGGCTGTGGGCGCTCGGCGGCGTGGTGGCGGCCTCTGCGCTGTGGGCGGCGGTCCTGCGAGGCACTGATGACGGCCGCGCCCCGGCTCCCGACCTGCACGGGATGCACCTGGGCCCGTCGCCGTGCACCGCCCTGAACCTCGAACCCCTCACCGACAGCGTGTCGACTGGGCGCATAGAATCCCTCGACCCCGAAGTCCGCACGGGCCCGGCGCTGGACCACGCCTCCTGCTCCACCATCTCCTCGATACCGGGCGACAACGGCTGGGCAGTCACGTACGGCGTCGTGGTCACCGTCGACCTGCACAAGAAAGCCGATCCACGGGGCGAGTTCGTCGACACGTACCACCCGAGGACGCTGTCGCAGAGCCCGCACGACGTCTACGTCTCCGACACGCAGTTCTACCCCGTGCCCGAGGTGCGGACCCGGCCCTACCCGGGCCTGGGCGACCTGGCGTTCCTCACCGGCGGCGTCAACCACCAGACCCTCAGCGTCCTGTACGGCGGGGCCACGCTGTCCCTGTCCCTCTACGCCGTCAACGTCTGGGGCGGCCTGGGCGAGATACCCAAGGACGCCGACGGAAAGCCTAGTTTCCCCCCGGTCGTGGACAGCACCGCCCTGATCCCGGTGATGGCGAGGACGCTGGGCCACCTGATGAGGGTGCTGGCGCGCTGACTTGTTCTCTGTCTTCCGGCCTCGAACGACGTCTCGAACTGGGTAACTCACCTGGGGTTCGCCGGACGTGGGGGCGGCCTTCGTCTGATCATGCGCTCCGGCCAAGGTGCACGTGACCACGACGAGGGCCGCGAGGGTGAGTCCGCTGCCTGATGCTGTCCGCAGGGAAGCGTTCGCGGAAGCATCACGCTTCCGGGGAAGGCGAGTTCTAGGAGTGTCTGACCGCTCGGTGCGACGAGTTGTTCGAGCTGGTGGACGCGGTGCTGTGTGCGGACGGTGCCGTGAAGTCCGTGGTCGATCCGACGCTGCTGCCCGAGCATCGTCGTGGGCACGGAGCGATGTACGGCGGCCTGAACCACGGCCGGATCGACGGCGATCGGCTGCGGACCGTGCTGGCCGGGATGTCGCTGCCGATTTTCGACGGTGGGCGCCTGGTGCTGGCGGTCGATGTGTCACCGTGGCTTCACTCGGACGCGCCGTGCTCGGCTGAGCGGCTGTTCTGCCACTTCTTTGGCCGGGCGAAGACGGCGTCGCAGTTCATTCCGGGCCGGCCCTGCTCCTTCGTCGCCGTGCTTGAGCCGGGCGCCACGTCCTAGACCGCAATCCTGGACGCGGTGCGGCTGGGACCGGTGGACGACGCGACCGCGATCACCGCCGATCACCTGCGGGGTGTCGTCGAGCGGCTCATCGCCGCGGGCCAGTGGCAGGACGGGGACCCGCATATCGTGATCGTCAGCGATGCCGGTTACGACGTCACCCGCCTGGCCTGGGTCCTGCGAGACCTGCCGGTCGAGCTGGCCGGCCGGGTCCGCTCCAACCGCGTATTGCGTCTGCCGAAACCACCGAGGATGCACGGCGTCAACGGCCGACCGCCCAAACACGGCCCGGAATTCCGCTTCACCAAGCCGGAGACCTGGCCCGAGCCCGCGATCACCGACGCGGCGGACTGCTGGACCTGGATCCTGATCGTCGCCCACACCCAGCTCCGGCTCGCCCGTCCGCTCGCCGAAGACCTCCGCCGGCCCGGGGAGAGACCCGCCACCCACGACCGGCTCACCCCGGCCTGGGTCCGCCGGGGGTTCAGGAACATCCGCGCTCGCCTGCCCGCGCCGGCGCCGGACGGCCGCCCGGCGCCAAGAACAAACACCGGGCACCCCGCTACGACGTCGGCAAGACCGTCAAACGCTCCGAGACCCTCAAGGCCCTCGGTAGACCTGGCAGATCCTGGTAGATAAAGAACAAGCTCAGGCAGTGGCCTGGGGTTGTGCCGGGCTGAGGTAGTGCACGGCGGTCTGTGCGGTGTGCGGGGCGAGCAGGCCCTGCAGTTCGTCCGCTGCGACCTTGAGGAGGTCGCCGTCGCGGGTGGCGTGGAGGGTTTCGAGGACGAAGGCGACGTGGGCGGAGTCCTCGGTGACGCGGGTGCGGTGGGCGTCGCGGTGGTTCCAGTGGCGGGTCAGGACGCCGGTGGTGTCCGCGTAGATGATTTCGCCGGGCTTGGGGTTCTCGGTGGTGTCGGGTTCGCCGAGCGGGGTGAAGGACTCGGTGCCGTCCGCGTGGCGGATGTCGACGTCGCCGGTGACGTGGTCCAGGTCGAAGGCACCAGCGGGCAGGCCGTGTCGGACGGAGACGGCGTTGTAGGAGTCGACGGCCGGGTTGATGCGCGGCATGGTCCCCTTCTTGGCGAGGCGGCGGCCGAGCGCGTCGACGCTGGGGCGGATGCGGCGGGGGTTGGTGCCGAAGGAGCGATAGGCGGTGTGCCAGGCCTCGATGCGGGGGTCGGTCTCGTCGGCGGGGTGCCAGGTGCCGTCGGCGAGCTGTTGCTCCAGGTCCTCCAGGGCTGCGGTGGTGTGGGGCCAGGGTTCACGGCCGCGCACGCCGGCGGCGGTGACCAGGGCGATGAGGGTGTCGGGGAAGGCGTCCGTGACGGCGGCGGTGAGGCGGAGGGCGGGCATGGGCGAGGGTTCCGTTTCCTGCGTGCGGGAGGGGGAGGTGGGGCAGGGGTCAGGGCTTCCAAGGGCCGATGCGGTCCAGCCGGCGGCGCTGCTGGCGTGCGCTGGACATGTCGAGGCCCTGGCCGCGTGCCGTGAGGCGATCGGCGACGGCGGTGCGGTACTCGACGGACTTGTGGTCGTCGTACTTGAACTTGGCCAGGACGTCGGTGACCTCCAGGCGCAGACCGCGGATGCCGGGCAGCATCCGGCCGTAGGGCGGCTGGTCGACTACGACGGGGGCGTGGTCGCCTTCGGGCTGGAAGTGGGCGAGCTGGCGGCGCAGCAGCTCGACCTTGGCCTCGGGGTCGTCGACGACATGGGCGCGGCAGGTGAACTGGACGGCTGTGTAGTAGCTGGTGGGGACGCCGTCGGTGGGCGGAGTGTCGGCCTTGGCACGCCAGGGGCCGGGGATGAAGGCGTAGTCACCCAAGACGGTGAAGAGGACGTTCGGGTCGTTCTCGATCGCCTTCCAGACCGGGTTGGGCCGGGCGAGGTGGATCAGGAGATGGTTTCCGTCGCTGGTGAAGTGGGTGGGCACGGCGACGGGCGGGTGGCCAGGCAGGCCGTTGACGCTGAGCTGTCCGAAGTCGTGGCCTTCGGCGATCCAGGTCTGCCATTCGGCTTCGTCGAGGCTGGCGTCCCAGGGCTGGATGAACATGCTGATCTCCTTGCATCGTCGGCTGTGGGGTGGGCTACGGGGCTGCTCAGGTCAGGGCGAGGAGGCTGACGGCGACGGCGGCGGTGCCCAGGCCGACGAGCTGGCCGCGGTGGATGCGTTCGGCGAGCACGGTGCGGGCGAGCAGGACCGTGCCGGCCGGGTAGAGGGCGACGATCACGGCGACGACGGCGAGGTCCCCGCTGCGAGCGGCGAACAGGAACAGCAGGTTCGCCACCGAGTCCAGCACACCCGCGGCTGCCGACATCGCGTACGAGGGCCGCTCCGAACCCAGCCTCCGGTACGTCACCCCCGCCGCGGCCAGGGTGACGGCCGAGGAAACCGCCCGTCCCACGATCAGCGGCGCCACCCCGCTGTCGGACGGCGCCTGGTGCAGAAAGATCAGCTGAAGGGCGATGGCGGCGCCCGCACCGAAGGCCAGCAGCAGCACCACCCGTGAGGGGCGCGCCGACCCGCCGCCGTGTCCGGCGCTGACCAGCACTACCGCCACCAGCGCGAGCGGCAGCCCCACCAGTCCGGCGGCGGCCAGATGCTCGCCCTGCAGAAGGCCCACACCGACCGGCAGCATGGCGGAGACCAGCGCGGTTATGGGCGAGAGCACGTTCATCGGGCCGATCGCCAGCGTGTGGTAGAGCAGCGCGAACGCGGCGGCCGAGGCGACCCCGGATGCGGCACCCCAGCCGAGAGCGTCGGCGCTGAACGAGGCGCCGAGCACCGGCCACAGCAGCAGCTCGACCGCGAGTGAGGCCGGGGCCGCGATCATCACGGTACGCAGCACATGAGCCTTACGGGCGCCGAGACCTCCGAGGAAGTCGGCGCACCCGTAGGCGAGTGAGCTGCCCAGGGCCAGCAGCAGAGCGATCACGGTACGTCCCTTACTATTCAATGGAACGACCAAATCGTACAACGGATCGACCGTAGGGGTCAACCAAACGACCGCACGGTGCATTCCAGTGGTCCACTCGCGAGGATGGTGATCGGATGGCCGAGACGGCCACAGCCCTGCGGACGCTCGCGCACAACGTCAGGACGGCTCGCAACCGCGCGGGCCTGTCCCTCGATGAACTCAGTCGGCGCGCTCAGGTCAGCAAGGGAGCTCTGGTAGGTCTGGAGAAAGCCCAGGGCAACCCCAACTTCGCCACCCTGGTCCGGCTGGCCGACACCCTCGGCGTCTCGGTGTCCGCCCTGATGGAGGGATCGCCCGAAGGCCGCGTCCGCGTCGTGACCGCCGACGCCGTTGCGCCGCTGTGGGCCGGAGCGCAGGGCAGCGAGGCCCGGCTCATGCTGACGACCTCAGGGCCGGCCCCGGTCGAGGTGTGGCGCTGGAAACTGGAACCGGGCGAGGAATACCCCAGCCACCCCCACCAGGCCGGAGTCGTGGAAACCGTCAGCGTCACCTCCGGTCGTATGACCCTGGTCGTCGACGGCACCGAACACACCCTCGAAGCGGGACAGACCGCCACGTTCGACGGCGACGCCCCCCACACCTACCGCGGCGCCGGCAACGAAACCTGCCACCTGATCATGACCGTCCACCTGCCACCAGGTCCCGCTTCCACAAGCTGACCCGCGCCGCGCACGCGAAGGCTGCAGGGCAACGTCTCAAGGGGCAAGCACCGCAGGGCCATTGGCAGCAGAACTGCTTGTCCTGCGAGAGGCCGCCGACAACGGCTGGGAGCAGAGGATGTACGCGCAGCAGCGCACCCGCCCGGCCATGCCTCCGCCGTACGCCCGCCCGGTCACGCGGAGGCCGGGACCATTTCTCCCTCGAAAGTGCGCGGGCCGGGTATGCGGCTGCCTGGGTTGAGGTTCCCCCGGTGTGCGGTAGGTGCTGATCAGCTGGTCAGGGCGGGGTGACGGGGGTTCAGGTGTAGTGCTTCTCCTCGAACTCGATGGGACTGAGGTAGCCGAGCCGAGCAGGTCGCCCAGGCCCGGAGTTGGGCAGCAGTCTCCTGGACGCCTGCGTTCTTGTGCTTCGTCCGCAGCACCAGGGCGAGGGCGTCCTCGGGCTCGTACTGCATGTAGATGCCGTTGGAGTTGAGGAACACCTCGGCCACCAGCCAGGCGAAGAACAGGTTCTTGTCCTCGAGCGGCTCGTGCAGCGCGGTCGATTCCAGC
This sequence comes from Streptomyces sp. NPDC059373, assembly GCF_042751495.1. Classification (NCBI taxonomy): domain Bacteria; kingdom Bacillati; phylum Actinomycetota; class Actinomycetes; order Kitasatosporales; family Streptomycetaceae; genus Streptomyces; species Streptomyces sp. NPDC059373. The sequence goes on from NZ_JBHYXC010000038.1 coordinate 51,122, forward strand.
ATGGCTGCGGCCTTGAGCCAGTCGGAGCCGTAGACGTCACGCCCCATGTACCGGGCCTGGGCCCGAGCACAGATACCGTCCAGGACACCGAGATCGTGGCATGCCGGGTCGCCGGGGAGAGTCTGGGCGACCTGCAGAAGCTACTGCGGGGTGAGGAACCGCGTCACGCGGCGTGGCCGTGCTGCGCCGCCTGCAGGTCGTGGCTGCTGATCGGTGCCGGGTCCGGCCACGGAGCATCGGAGGCCACAGGCCCTGCAGTCCCGGCTTCCTCGGCCGCGAAGACCGGGGCGAGACGCGTGACGGCTTCGCCAGTGTGCTGGAGCGCCTTGAGAGACGGGTCCTCGGTTGCTGCGAGAGCAGCGTCCCGCACAAACGCCTGTGGGTCCTTGCCGATCAGACGCGCAGCCCGCGTGACCCGCTCGTACTCCTCCGGGGCAAACCCCGCAGGCACCTCAGCACCGTTCTGCTCCATATAAGGGACGGTACCAGCGCGCAACCGGTCAGGCCCAGAACCCAGCCCTCACAGCAGGCGGCGGCGGTTCCACGCCGGCCGACATCCCCCTCGATACCCCCTCACCTGCCCGGTGGCTCGACGGACAAGAACCCACCCAAAGAGACGTACTTGAGACGATATTGGGCCGTACTGACACTCCGGGCCACGTCGCCCCGCGACCTTGACTTGGTCATGGCATGGCAAACAAACTCTCAAGCCTTCCCAGGGTGCCGCCCGAGGGGCGGGCGGGCCCCCGGGCCGCTGACACAGTGGGGCTCATGGGTGGTAGCGACAGCGGATTCCGTATGCACCCGGAGGCCCTTGAGGCGTACCGGAGAGTCATCAGCGACCAGCGAGCCGAGATCGCCAAGATCCAGTCGGCGCTCGCCTCGGTCCAGCTGACCTCCGACGCCTTCGGGCACCTGCCGGACGCGCAGAACCTCTACGCGGCCTACCAGGAGCACGCCGACGCCGAGAAGGAGAACCTCGCCGACCTGCGCGAGGTCCTGGCCCACGCGGCGCACGGCCTGGACGTCACCGCGCAGAACTACCAGGACCAGGACGACGAGATAGCCACCGGCTTCGGGGGCGGTCGGTAGTGGGACAGGCGCAGCAGCTCACCGACGCCTATCTGTGGGCACGCGACATCATCGACCAGCCGCTGATCCCCCTGCCCTCGATCAGCAACCCGGTCTCGGACGGACTCGACTCCGGCCTGGACAGCGTCATCAAAGACGTCCTGGACTCCACCGGCCTGATGGGCGAGCTGGAGAAGGTCACCGGGCGGCTCGACCAGCTCAGTGCGGCAGCCCAGGAGTGGCAGGCCCAGGCGAAGGCCATGCGGAACGTGGCGAGCGAACTGCGCAGGGGCGCGAGCGGCCTCTCGGACGAGTGGCAGGGCGAGGCCTCCGACTCCTTCGGCACCCACATGGGCAAGGTCGTGGCGGCGATCGACAGCACCGCCGCCGACATGGAGCAGACGGCGCAGATCATCAGCCAGGCCGCGGCCGAGTGCGGTCTCGCGGAGCAGATGATCATCGAGATCATCCGCGAGGCGATCGAGGCGCTCATCATCTCGCTCGCCGCGATGGTGGCGATCGACATCATCACGCTGGGCCTCGCGACCGTCGCCGACGCACTCGTGGCGGACGCCGAGATCGAGGTCTTCATCGCGCGGGTGGCACGGGTGTCGGAGCAACTGGCAGCCAACCTCGAAAAGCTGATGGAGGCCGTCAAGGAGATGCGTACGGCCGGCAAGTCCTTCAAGACCATCAAGGACGGTCTCAAGGCCGCCAACAACCTGCGCAAGCTCGGCGGCATGATGGGCCGGGGCAAGGCCCTGAGCGAGCTGATCACGTCGCCTTCCATGGAACGTCTGGGAGACTTCGCGGCCACCCAGGCCGTCAAACACTACGACGAGATCTTCAAGGGCGGCGTTGCCGTCGTCACCGGCGACGGCGATCCCGTCGGCGCCGTCACGGACGGCCTGGGCGACGGTACGAACCTCAAGGCCGTCGCCGGGCAGATCGACGGCGCCACGGCCGACTCGGCCGAAGAGCCGTACCACGTTCCGAAGTCGAGCGTTGAGGAGGCTTTCGGATGACGGGCGTGTACGCGTCGCAGCGCTACGGAGGCGGGTCGTACGCGACGGCTGTCGCTCCCTGGCTCGGCCAGGGCGAGCAGCTGCTCGCGGTGACCGAGGTCAGCCTGTGCGGGCTCATCCGGGACACGGTGCCGCGTCGGCACCGGCCGCAGTCCGGCGGTGGGTTGGACGTCCTGCTGCTTCCGTTCGAGCTGGTGAGCGCCGCCTGGACGGCGCTGCGGCGCGGCCTTGTCGCGCCGCTGCGCGGGCGGCCCCTCCGGGGCGCCTGGGGCAGTCAGGCGGGCCGGTTCGTCATCGCCGTACGGACCCTGCCGTCGCGTGACGGCCGCACCTTCTCGTACGACAACGACCACGCGCTGCTCGCGTTCACGACCCACCGGGTGCTCATCGCCCATCCCGGCGTGAGCGAGACGCGGTACCTCGGCGAGTTCCCGCGCGGCGAGCTGCGCGGGGCGCGCAACCGGCACTGGACGTTCTCCGACCGCGTGGACCTGACCTTCGCCGACGGTTCGCTGGTCGCGGTTGAGGCCAAGCGGCCGGAGGCGGAGGCGCTGGCCCGGGTGGTCAGCCCTTAGGACTCCTAACAAAAGTGGTGGACTTGACCTGGTCAGCGATCCAGCGCACCTTCGGTGCGCGCCGGGGGGCGTGGTAAATCCCGTGGTGCGCGCCGGAGGTGCTTCTGTCTGCCCTGACGTGGGCTGATTCGGGTCCGGGATTGGGGTGGGGTGCGTCCCGGCCGAAACCGATGCCTCTGTGATGCCGGTGAGCTCGCAGGTCAGCGTGGTGCCGAGGGCCGTCCACGGGAACCGTGGAGTGTTGCTGCGAAGCACGTGCGTCAGAATTCCTGATTCACCCTGGCCCTCCCGGAACGGCGTGACCGGCCGTCCGGCGAGGGAGGGAGCAAGGCCATGGACGTGCTGCACGAACGCTGCGCCGGTTTGGACATCAGAAGCCGTTGTCGTACCGATCACGAGGCATGTCGATCGAACGGAAGTCCTGATCGGGTGATCGCGAGGCGGTCGAGGCATAGAGGCAGGGCCTCTTGGTAGCTCGGTGGGTGTTGAAGCCAGATCGAGAAACCAGGAGGCCCTGGTGTTGCAGTCTTGCGTGCGCGAGCCCATTGAGTCCAACTCGACTGCCCGATCGTGTGATTGCCTCGTCCACGTGTACCGGAACGCGGCTGACCGTCCGGACCGTGAGCGCCGGTACCCCTCGGAGATGACGGACGCGGAGTGGGCCGTGGTCCGGGACTTGCTGCCGGCGCCTTCCTGGATGGAGGGGCGGGGCGGACAGCCTGAGGGCTACTGCCATCGGCAGATGGTGGACGCGGTGCGCTATCTGGTCGACAACGGGATCAAGTGGCGGGCGATGCCCGCCGACTTTCCCGTCTGGGACCGCGTGTATGCCTTCTACCGGCGCTGGCGCGACCGGGGCCTGGTCAAAGAGCTGCACGACCCAACGTCGTCCTCGTCAGCGCCACGGGCACGGCCTTCGCTGCGCTCGGCGGCTGCGCGGGAAAGTGCGCGAGGCGGCCGGCCGGGATCCGGAGCCGACCGCCGGGATCATCGACGCGCAGTCGGTGCGGGCCGCGGCGAGCGTCCCCAGGTCGACGTCGGGTTATGACGGCGGGAAGAAGGTGTCGGGGCGCACCAGAGCACCGACATACGCCAACTACGGCCGGGGGGGCTCCTGCGTGTGCCTATGACCCGACTCTCGTGCTCCCTGCGGATCGGTGGCTGCCCAACTGGTGACCGTCCGCCGCCGGGCTCGGGGCTCCGGGCGACGGACGGGGTTCACGGGGCCGGTGCCGGTGTAGGCCGGTCCTCGGCCCTTCAGGGAGTCCCACACGAGACTGGTCAGGACTCGCACGCACGGCCCGCAGCCATAGGCCGGGGCGGTGGCGCCCGTGACCTGGACGGGTCCGATCCAGGCGTGGTCGGTGAGGGCGGGGCATGGGGTGGTTCACCGCCGTGTCGCACGGTGAACCACCCTACGTCGATGGGTCAGGTTGCGGACCGGGTCAGGGCGCCGATGAACAGGTAGGTGTTCGTAGGTGTTTGACCATGGGTGGTCGTGGAACCGGCCAGGAACCCGTTCAGATGCTTGCCGTCGTCGGTGACCAATGCCCAGTAGCGCAGGGAACTGTCACCGCTCGGGGTATGGCAAGTCTGTGTTGCTGGATCGAGTTCGGCTGTGTCGCCGTGCACTGCGAGTGTCCAGTCGCAGCCGTTGGGGGTGTGGGCGTTGATTATTCCCTTGCCCTTGCTGGTGAATTGGACGGTGCCCTGCTCGGGGTAGAGGGTGCCTTTGTCGGTGGACACGACGTTGGTCAGCGTGGAGTAGTCGGCCGGGTCGTAGCTGTAGCTACCGAGGAATCGGTGGATGTGCCGGGTTCCGCCTTCGCCGTCGACCCTGGTGCGGGAGCCGGAGTTCATGGTCGCCGTGAGGTCCGTCCCGTTTGGCTGGTGACTGATGGCGACGATCTGTTCCTGCTCCCTGTTACCGTCCACCTGGACCGACCACTTGGTGATGTTGCCCGCGGAGCCGATGTTGTGGTTGAAGCACTGCTGTGTGGTTGAGGACAGTTCCAGTCCGGTGGGGGTGACCGTGAAGTTCCAGGTGCAGCCCTGGTCGGTGTGTCCGTTGACGGTGCCGTTCGGGCCTGCGGAGAACAGCACCCAGCCGACCTGAGGAATGCGCAGCGGCAGCGGCAGCGGGGAGTCGCACTGGCTGGTGCCGTCCGGGCAGGCCAGGACGGCGACGTTGTTCAGCGTTGTGACGTTGGGTTGGTCGTAATTCCAATAGCCGTAGTACTTGTGTGCGTTCGAGGCGGGTTCGGCAGTGGCGGTGGCCGAGCCGAACGATGACGTGGTGGCGAGAGCGAACAGGGCGACGAAGCCGGACAGCAGCGCCGTGCGAAGTCCGTTTCTCTTGCGGGCACGCGTCATTCGTGATGAGAGCATGAGGTGCTTCCTCGTTTTGGTGGTGTGCCTCGGTCAGCCGAGTTGCGCGGTGGCTCGTTCGTCCACGGCGAGCAGGACGGTGAGCGCTGTCTCGAGCATGGCGGGATCGATACCCTCGACCGCGCGATCGGTGGTTTCGCGCGCGTGGGCGTACAGGCTCGCGAAGTGCGCCGCTCCGGCCTGGGTCAGTGTGATTGCGGCGGCCGGCTCGTCGGGCTGGAAGGTGATGTGACCGGCGGCGGCCGCGCGGTCGAGCACCTGGAAAGCGCCCGGCTCCGCCAGGTCCATGCGCAGTTCCAGTTCCGCCGCGATCTCCTCGGCCCGCAGCGGAACGCCCTTTTCCTTCAGCAGCGTGTACAGCATCCAGCTCGGGAAGTCGGAGTCGAAGTCGGTGAGCGCGCGGCGATGCAGCTTGGTCATCTGGCGTGCTGCCTCGCCGAGTGCGCGGCCGAAGCTGGGCCGCGGGGCAGGGTTGTCGGGCATAGGAGCCTCCTCGGATCCCCCGTTGGCGAGACCAACGTTGGTGAGACCAACACTACTGCAGATTGATGGCCGCGCCAACAATCCTGTAATCTGGGGCGATGGACAACGTGCAGAACCCGACGCCTGCCCGGCTGCGCACGCTGCCGAGTTGGTCGATCAACCAGGTGGCCATAGCGGCCAACCGCCTGACCGACCGTGCCCTGGCGGAGACCGGCTCACGCCGCCACCACTTCGCGATGCTCGCGGCGCTGGAGGAGTTCGGGCCGTCCAGTCAGGCCGACCTAGGCAGATGCACCGGGATCGATCGCAGCGACGTCGTCGCCGCGATCAACGCGATGGCGGAGCGGGGGTTTGTCGAGCGAAACCCCGATCCCTCCAACGGCCGCCGCAATATCGTGACGATCACGGCCGCCGGAAAAGATCACCTGGAGAACCTCAGCGCCCTGCTCTGCGACGCCCAGGCCCAACTGCTGCGCACCCTGTCCGCCACAGAGTCGAAGACTCTGACCGAACTCCTGTCGCGCATTCTCGACAGCCGCTGATCTTGTTCTTTAAGCGCAATGCCATGACTCTGTTGGCGATCTTGTGAGGGGTGCTGACACGTCGTCTGTCTGGCGGTTCGCTGGAGTTGGGCGGGGTGGTTCCGGGGAGAGGGCCTGAGATGTCCTTGCGTGCCAGGAGTTACCAGCGGATCCCGTCGCGAACGGTGTTGACGGCGTGGGCGGCGTGCTCGAAGGGCACGCCGGCGATGCTGATGCGGGACTCCCCGACATCCAACCCGGCGTACATTTCCAGGGCGATGACCTGGGGAGGTGGCTGGAGCGGATGGCTCGTGACTGGACGCAGCTGGCGACTGATCAGCAGGAGCGACTGGCCCGGCTGGACATCAAGCCCGCTGAACGGCCCTCTCCCGCCACGGCCCTCACGAGCGCGGCTTGGCAGTCCGGGCAAGCTGTCGGAGGGGTTCCAGCGGGGCGTGGCGGCCCTGGCGCAATACATCGCCCGGGAAGGCGCGGACGTGCCGGTGCCGCGCGGGCACACCGAAGAGATCGTGGTCGATAGCGAGGCCGAACCTGTGTCCGTTCGGCTCGGGGTAACTGTGAGTAACACCAAATCGAGGCGGGACAGGCTCACCGAGCCGCAGCGAACCGCCCTCACCGAACTCGGCGTGGAATGGGCGTGACAGGTGCCGGAGCAGTCTTCCGGGCGAGCCACGCCGTAGCCGTGCTCGGGGGCATCCCTGCGAGTACGGGGGGGCAGTTGCGGGCGGCGGTGATGGCCCAGTCGGCAGAGGGACCATCCCGCGGGTGAGGGGAGCAGTAACGAGACACTGAGGCCAAGGGTGTTCACTGGGGACCACCCCCGCGGGTGCCGGGATGGTCCCGGCGGCACAGAAGTAAATCTCCTGTAGGCCTTCGGCGCCTCGCGCACGGATGTCAGGGTCTGTTCCGCAGGTTGACGTTCCATCCGCTGGAAGGACCCGTTAGCGAACAGCCACCATCAGCTTCCCAGTCGACCCCGGCGGCGTGGCCGGACCTTGCCTCAGGCAGCATGTTCCCGCCCCCGTGACACTCCCCGTATGGAGACTTGATGCGAACCGCGCTGCGCTATACCCCCATCATCGTGTTGTCGGCGGTGCTGCTGACCGGCTGCAACATTCCCGTCAGCGGCAGCGATGCGAAACCGTCCGGCACGGCGGCACCCGCACCCAGCGGGTCAGCGCGCGCCCTCCCCGTCGGCGTCGGCCCGCAGACTCACTACACCGTCCAGGCCCAGCCCGCAGCCGGGTCGTGCCACTACCGGTACGACCACAAGGAACCGCTACCCGACCCGGCGTGCACGCCGGGCGCCGTCTCACCGGCGGTCACCCAAGCGAACTTGGCGTCGACGATATGCAGGAAGGGCGGGTACACCTCCGGGATCCGGCCGTCCGCGTACATCACCGGCAAGGAGAAGGCAGCCAACGCCAAGTCATACGACTACACCGGCTCATTCCGGGACGCCGAATACGATCATCTTTTGAGTCTTCAGCTCGGCGGCGACCCCAACGACGACCGCAACCTGTGGATCGAAGCGCCCGACCCGGGCCACCGCACCGGCGCCGGCCCGAACAACAACAAGGACAAGGTCGAAACCCGGCTCCACACCGCAGTCTGCAACCACCAGGTCACCCTCACCGCCGCACAGCAGGCCATCGCCACCGACTGGACCACCGCCGAGACCGTCCTGGGCATCAGCACCCAGTAGCTTCATTCCGACTACGAGGCGTTCTGGAGTGGGATGGACCACGCGAGGTCCGGTCGGCCCCCGACGTACCAGGTCTCGCCCTCGCGAGGCGCTGGTCCGCGCAACGCGCGGTACCGGGTCCCGGTCAATGGGCTGTATGAGGTCAAAAGCATGGCGCCGACGGGTTCTCCCGTGCCATCGGCCCCGGCGGCTGGGCCGCACCGGGAGGGCGAGACGGACCAGTTCCTCACTGAGGCATGGACGACGTCGAGCCCTTCGGTGGCGTAGGTTGCTCGGGTGGTGGATTGCGCTGACTGCGCGGCAGCCGGGCGGCCTGTGCGGCCAGGCTGACGCCGATGGCCAGGGCCAGCGCGGTCGCTGTGGCGCGACTGAGGTCGGCGACTCCGATGGCGGCGTGGCCTTTGCCCAACGCGAGGACGCCGGTGTATAGCAGCTGTCCGGGCAGCAGTGGCCCCAAAGCACCGGTGGTGTAGGCCAGGGCCGGTCGGTGCTGGCGGCGGGAGAATACCTGGGCGAGGAGCGCGGCAGCTGCGGCGCCGAGCCCGGTGGCGGTGATCGGGTTGAGGTCCAGAACGCGGCTGCAGATGTCAAAGACGCTCCAGGCGGTGGCGCCCCCGAGCGCAGTTGGGAGCAGGATGGCGGGGGTTGTGCGCACCATGATCGCGAGGCAGGCGGCCAGGACGGCGGCGGAGGGGACGGTCAGCAGGGAATCGAGGTGGCGCTCCAGGCCCCCTTCGGGCGCGAAGGTGGCGCCGAGCCGTACGCCGGCGGGCAGAATCGCCAGGACGCCGAGGATGATCCCGGTGACGAGGTAGAGGACTTCGAGCAGGCGTGCTCCCGCGGTGACGGTGAACCCGGCCAGTCCGTCCTCGACGGCTCCGACCAAGGCCCGGCCAGGAAAGAGCGCGAACAGGGCTCCGGTGACCACGGCCGAGCCGCCGAGTCCCGCTCCGGACAGTGCCATGCCCACCCCGGCGGCTGCTGCGGGCATGGCTGAGGCCGCGATGAGGTACATGGCGGGCAGTTTGAGGCCGGCCAGTGCGGCGGCTAGGCGGTTACCGGCGACGGCGGCCAGGAACGCCACGCTGAAGGTGATCCATGCGCGGCCGTCGGAGCGCCCGGTCACCAGGAGGCAGGCACTGGCGGCCAGGACGCCGGGGGCGAGCACAGTGAGCCAGGCCGGGTAGGGGGCGGCGAGCTCGGTCAGGGCCTGTACCCGTTCGCGGGCCAGCTCAAAGGGCAGCCGAGCAGCGGCGATCTCCGTGATCAGGCAGTCGGCCTCGATCAGGCGCCGATAGTCGGGTCGGCGCTCGCGCACGGTGCGGATGACGGTGGTCGCCCTGGTCTGCGGCGCCGCGGGAAGGCTGAGGGCGATCATCGTGAAGGTGATCTGCACCTCGCAGTCGGGCAGGCCGTAGGCGCGCAGGACGGCGAGCATCGCCTCTTCTGCGTCCGCTGCGCCCTGGCCGGCTGCCAGCAGCACGTCGCCGAGCCGCAGCGCCAGGTCCAGGAAGGTATCCGCAGAAGCGGCGGGTGTCTCGGCCTGCGCCCTCGCGCCGTCGCCGGACGGTCCCGGCGCCCGGCTCACAGGGAGTGCAGGACGTCGACCACCATACGGGTGCCGCCGCTGGCCAGCAGGATCACCGCGATGGCGGTCAGCAGGATCCCGGCGACCTTCTCCAGGACGGCGCCGGTGTTCGGTGAGATCCTGCGGCCCAGATGGCCGGCGGCGTAGAGCGTGAGGCCGGTGACGGCGGCGTAGGCCAGCGCGGCCACCGACAAGCCGATGGCACCGGTCCAGCTGTTGGACTCCGCCCGGTAGGCCACGAAGAACCCGAACGTCGTCCCGCCGAAGGTGAGCGGGAAGGTCAGCGGGGTGAACACGATGGAGCGCCACGGAGGACGCTCCTGCGAAGCCGTCGGCTCAGAGGGCTCCCCTGTAGAGGGCTCCGTCGCGGAGACCTCCGGCGTGGGTACCCCCGGTGCCTTTGTCGCACCCATCATCATCGGCACGGCGGCGAGCAGGAGTGCGACGCCTCCGGTCGCCGACAGGGCCGCGGTGCTGATGCCCAGCAGTTCCAGCAGCGGCTCGCCGACCCACAGGGCCGTCATCGACATGAGCAGGACGTTGAGGAACAGGCCGATGGCGAGCCTGCGCTGCTCGGCGTTGCTGTAGCCCTCGACGTAGGGGATGTAGGACGAGAGCGCAGCGACCGGGCTGTACAGCGCGAACAGGGCGAGGAACAGCAGCCACGCGTTGGCGAACTCCAAGTGGTCGGTGATCATGGCGGCGGCCTCAGAACTCAACCGCGTCGCGGATGATCGGGCACGTCATGCAGTGCCCGCCGCCGCGTCCGCGTCCCAGTTCGGCCCCGACGATGGTGATCACCTCGACGCCGGCCTTGCGCAGCAGCGTGTTCGTGGTGGTGTTGCGGTCGTAGGTGAACACCACCCCGGGCTCCAGGGCCACGGCATTGTTGCCGCTGTCCCACTGCTGCCGCTCAGAGGCGTACACGTCGCCGCCCGTCTCCAGCACGCGCAGCGAGGGCAGGCCCAGCGCCTTGGCGACGACGGTCGTGAACCGCGTGGAACCCTCGTCGACCACCTCGACGCCCGGTTCGGCATCGGTGGGGTACAGCGAGAAGGTGTGCACCGCGTCCATGATCGTCGGATAAAGGGTGACGATGTCGCGGTCGGCGAAGGTGAAGACCGTGTCCAGGTGCATGGCGGCGCGCAGCTTCGGCATACCGGCCACCACGACCCGCTCGGCCGCGCCGTTGCGGAACAGGGCCTGGGAGACCTGGGTGATCGCCTGGCGGGAGGTCCGTTCGCTCATCCCCATCAGCACCACGCCGCCTCCGACCGGCATGATGTCCCCCCCTTCGAAGGTGGCCTGTCCCCAGTCCTGCTCCGGGTCGCCCCACCACACGGTCGAGCCCACGAAGTCGGGGTGGAAGGTGTAGATCGCCTTCATCAACAGCGTCTCGTCGTGGCGGGCCGGCCAGTAGAGCGGATTGAGGGTGAGCCCGCCGTACAGCCAGCAGGTGGTGTCGCGGGTGTAGAGGGTGTTGGGCAGCGGCGGCATCAGGTACTCGCGCACGCCCGACGCCCCGCGGGCCAGGGCGACATAGCCGGAGCGGAAATCCTCGGGCAGGTCCTCGGTCGCCATGCCGCCGATCAGCAGTTCGGCGAGCTGCCGCGGGGAAAGCGTCTCCAAGTACGCGCGGGTGCCCTCGATCAGACCCAGACCCACCTGGTTCGCTGTGATCTTGCGGTCCAGCAGCCAGTCGCGTGCCTGCGGGATCGCCACCGTCTGTGCGAGCAGGTCGTGCAGCTCGACCACCTCCACACCCCGGCCTGTGAGCTTGTTGACGAAATCGGCGTGGTCACGCTGCGCGTTCTCCACCCACAGCACGTCGTCGAACAGCAGGTCATCCGCGTTGGTCGGCGTCAGGCGCTGGTGTGCCCGCCCCGGCGCGCACACCAGCACCTTGCGCAGCCGACCCACCTCGGAATGCACGCCGTACGCGGACGAGGGCCGGGACTGGTCGCTACTCATCAATCCTCCGGGAGATGAAACCGACGGCCGCTGCTCGCACACACCCTGCGGGCGAAGGAGTGCACACACCCGACCGCACTACCGGCGCCGCTCGACCGCTGTTCCGCGCCCGCAGAGGGCGACACCTGCGTACATCCGACCACCGGAACCTGATCCCCGCATCCGCTGGGCCACGCAGGAGACGCCTGGGCACGGCCTCGGAACAGCGGAACAGCGGAACAGCGGAACAGCCATACCTAGCCGATCAGATCAAAGCCCGCCGGGGACGGGCTGCTGACGGTCCTGGAAGTGGCGGCGGAGTACGGCGGCTCACTCGCCGCTGATCCCGCGCCTCATGGTGCGGGCAAGACCATGCGCGTCCGGCTCGCGCTTCCGACTGTTCGCTGATCCGCACGAAGGAGTGGTCCGGTGATCGCAGTTGTGGGGCACCCGGATCTCACGGCGGCGACGTTGGAGCTGCTGGAGCCGGAGTTGCATCACGAGCTTGTGGGCTTCGGAATTCTGGGTGCATGGGGTTGGCCCGGGCCGGGGCCGGCCTGCCGGTCGTGTTCACTCGGGCGGTAGGCGCGGCGGGGCTCAACACGGTGGTGGTACTGCCCTCGCAGAATGCGGGGCCTGCTCCCCTGCCGGACCAGGACGCGATCGCGGCGGGGGCCATGCTGATGCTGGCCCAGCATGTACGCCTGTTGGATTTCGACCCTCGGGACCACGGTTCGTGCGTAACGGCGGACGAGAGCCTCATCGAAAGCTGCCGTTTGATCCTGGCGGTGTGGGACGGCTCGTGATCCACCTCCGTGGACGCGACCGCACACCTGGTGGCCTACGCACGCAGCCGCACGGTGCCGGTGGAGGCGCTGTGGCCCGCGGGTGCGGCCCGGATCGGTGCGCTGCCGCGGCCGGCTGCGGACGCCGCGTTGGGGCAGAAGCCCAGCACATGACTGGAGAGTGGGTGCAATAGGTTGCGCAGATGCCAAATAGCCTTTCTCATCGAGAGGGAATCCGCGATGCACATTGCATAAGGGAGAAAAACGACTGGCGCAAAGGATAGCAATGGAACCGTTCCGTCGGACGGCGATTCCGTGACGCCGATCAGGGATCTGAAGGTAAAGGGGACCTCCGAAAAACTGAAGCGCGGAACGCTGGTGAAGAATATCCACCTCACCGGCCGGGCTGACGAGATCGGATGCAACACGAAAAAGGTCAAGGGCCTTGTCCTCAGGACCGCCTTCCCGAAGAAGGCCTGAGCCCCGCCCCGTCGGTGCGGGTGGGCGTTGCCGCATCCCGTAGGATTGAAGAATTCTTCAATTCGCCAGCTGTTGGGCAGGGAGCGTGATCAGGGTGCAGGTTCCGCTGTACCAGGCCAAGGCGGAGTTCTTCCGTATGCTGGGGCATCCGGTGCGCATCCGGGTCCTTGAGCTGCTGCAGGGCGGTCCCATGCCGGTACGGGAGCTGCTGGCCGCGATCGAGATCGAGCCGTCGAACCTCTCACAGCAGCTGGCGGTGCTGCGCCGCTCCGGCATCGTCACCGCCACCCGCAGCGGCTCGACGGTGGTGTACGAGCTGGCGGGCGGCGATGTCGCCGAACTGCTGCGGGCCGCACGGCGGATCCTGACCGAGCTACTGGCCGGTCAGGAGGATCTGCTGGCTGAGCTGCGACAGAGCGAGATGACGGGGGACGTAGCATGAGCGACGACGCCGAAACCGCCGCCCAGCGCACCGCCGAGGCGCCCGCGAGCAACGGGGCGGGCACCGAAAGGTACAAGCAGAGAGCAGTGCTGCTGCGGGTCATGATCTACGTTTTCGCCACTCACCTGTTTGCGGGCTTCGTGATCCTGCTCTTCTATTTGGGCCAGCACGCCCATAAATAGCTTTCGGCAAACCTTGCAGGTTATTTCCCGCATAGGAGAGATTGAAGCTCTTACTCGCCGATAGGAGGTCCGGAACAATTGTGCCGGCGAGTGCGACGGGCAGCGTGGGCCAATTGAACAAGGACGGATGGACGGACTTGACCCGGGCGTGAACGCCCGGGCTTGCGCTCAAGAATTCCGGTCAATGGACCGGCCCCAGCATACGAGGGCTCGACACGGAACCCGGCGATCCGGGCCTCGTCGCGCTCGGGGGCCTGCTGGGCCGGGTCAAGCCGGCAGCGTGAGCCGCCCTGCTCTTTCGAGGCCAGGCCTGCCTGCCGCCCGCGGCCAACGCCCGCCCCCAGCGTCCGCTGACATCCTCGTCACCCGGAAATGACGGGCAACCTTGACCATGGGCATCGCGAGGTCGGCCGGGGTGCTACCCGCCGTCTGCGCCGGGCGGGCGGGTCGCCCCGCGGTGCCCGTACGGCTACGGTCGGCGCTATGCGCGACGATGACGACGCCCTGCTGAGGGAGCAGGTCGTTTACTACCGGGCCGGCGCGGGCGAGTACGACCGGGTCTATGCGGAGCGTGAGGACATACGGGGGCTGCTGGCGCTGTTCGATGACCTCCCGGTCGTCGGGGATGTGCTGGAGCTGGCCTGCGGCACCGGTCAGTGGACACGCTTGCTCGCTACGCGGGCGCGCTCGGTGACCGCGATCGACGCGGCGCCCGAGGTGCTGGCCATCGCGCGTGAGCGCACCGCGTCCCGGAGCGTCGGGTTCATCCAGGCCGACGTGTTCGCCTGGCACCCGGCGCGCCGCTACGACACCGTCTTCTTCGCCTTCTGGCTCTCTCACGTGCCGCCGTCCCGGCTGCCTGCCTTCTGGAATACCGTCGCTTCCGCGCTCGCCCCTCACGGCAGGGCGATCTTCATTGACACCGGTCCCGGCGAGGCCGCGGGCGAGGAAGTCCTCGCCGGGCAGGCCGTGCCTGCCGTGCGGCGACGACTCGACGACGGCAGCGAACACCGCATCGTCAAGGTCTTCCACGATCCCGACCAGCTCACCGGCGACCTCGCCGCGCTGGGATGGGTGGCCCGCATCCGGCCGGCGGGCGGGAACTTCATCGTCGGGATCGCCCACCCGCTGACCGACGCTGATTGACCCACCGCCCGAACGCGAGCCGGCCCGGTTCAGCGGTCCGCCCCGGAACGCTCGTAGCCTCGGGAGTACGGATCTTCGGCGTGATCCATCCGAGAGTTACCCGAAGTCCAGCCCGATGCGTGATCCAACTGCTCGATGCCCCCCGTCAACGTCTCCACGGGCCCTCGGTCGGCCGTCGGCCCGGCCGAGCCCAGCAAGGCGCATGCGACACCGGACGTGGCTGACGTACGGAGGTGTCAGCGATGGGCGGAGCCGGGCTCTCGGATCGCTATCAGGGGATCCTCTCGGAGATCGAAGCCGCGCTGAGGCAGGACGGGCAAGTGGACCGCAGCCTGCGCACCCTGCGCCTGAGCACCCGCCGCCTCCGGGATGAATACGCAGGCCACACGGTGTGCTCGTGGCGGCTTTTGTCGGGCCCTCGCTGTACGTGGTCGTCGCCGGGTCGCCGGGGCGCTGACTTCGGTGGCTGCGGTCTTCTGGGTCTCCGCCGGCGTGTGGCCGGCGACAGTCCTGACTCGGCCTCCTGCGCAAGTGGACGGGCCGCCCACGCGGGTGAGACTCGGCGCGCACTGTGTGAAGCGGCGCGGCTCAGGGCACCCCGTACAACCCCCAACCGGGCTGGCGCGACACCGCGAGGGACGGGACCATTGTGGAAGCGGTGCTTACGCACCGACGCTGCAAGGAGGGAGCGGAGCATGCCGCTCATCGACTTCCACGCATTGCGCAATCTCGTTACCGAATACGACCGTCTCCTCACCGCAGTAACGCCCCAGACCCTCGGCGCACCTGCCAGGCGCCGGCTGGAGGATGTGCAGTACACCGTCTGCGTCTACACCGGCATCCGCGAACCGCGTGAGGCCATGTCCCGCGCTCGCCGTCTTCTGCTCGACCGCGCACGCAGCGCCCAGGCCTAGGCCGAGGGCGATTAGCCTGCGGCGTTTCCCCCGCAGTACCGAACGCACTGGTACGGAGCCCGTCACGGCTCGCGGCCCCCTCGGGCGGGGCTGCTGCTGTCCGCCGTCTTCGCGCCGCTGTTCCTGGCGGATGCCGTCGCGATGCTCGCGGTGAGGGGATCTGCTCGTCGTCCTGCGTCGGGCCGGACGTGAACGCGGCAGCGACCGCTGAGAAGGCCTCCAGATACTCACGGCCCCCGACAGGTGCTACTGGTCGACAGAGGCAGTGCCTCGCGGCGGCCGGGCCCAGCTACGGATGCCCTTCGCGGTCTTGGGACGCGGCGCGCAGGTCTGCCAGCAGTTCGGCCTGGCCCGCCAGCACCCCGGACAGAATCGCCCGGGCGACCCGTAGCAGCTCGGCCACCTCAGGACTGGCCAACGAGTAGTAGACAGTCGAACCCTCCTTGCGGGTTACGACCAGATTCGCCCGGCGCAGCACAGCGAGCTGCTGGGACAGATGGGCGGCCTCTATTCCGACGTGCGGGATCATCTCCGAGACGGCGTGCTCGCGCTCACTGAGCAGCTCCAGCACCCGGATGCGGGCCGGATGTCCGAGCGTCTTGAAGAACTCCGCCTTGAGCTGATAGAGCGGCGTACTCAAGGTCGCTCCTCCGTACCTGTAGTACGCGCCACGCATGGAACCCATCCGTACGTCGTTGCCATGCGGCCTATCCTGCCGCGCCACGCCAAAGGTGATGGCCTAGCTAATTGCTAAGATTAGCAATTAGCTAGGTGAAGTGAAGAGGGAGGCACGATGAGAATCACCCCGCTGCGCGGCGCCGGCGCGGCCCTGTTGAAGTGCCCGGCCTGCCGCCTGAAGTGCCGCCCGACCGCCACCGGCCGAGCGGAGCGAGATGGGGGTACCCTCAGGCGTAGCTCTGGGGGAGGATGCTGCCCGAACTGCGGGCACGCGCGCCTGCTGCGGGTGGACGTCCTGCGCGGCCGCATCAGCCCGGCACGGATGGCCACGGCCCCCGCGGACCAGCCCGCTGACGCAGAGCAGACCCCCTGAACTGGAACCACGAGCACCGCGACGGCATCGACGTCCTGAGCCTGAACGGCTAACTGCCCCCTTGATGGGGCAACCGAAGACTCCGGCGCAGTGGCCTCCAGGGCTTCAGGCGCACGGCTATCGACAGCGACGGCCGTCCGGAAGCGAACGGGAAAGTGGAGGCGGGCAGGTAGATTCGTAAGGCGTCGCCGATGACGCGCGACCGCCTTTCAGCGCCCTGCCGTCTGCCCAGTGCGTGCCGGTGCGTGCGTTCCGGTCGTCAGCCGTGTCTGACCTCGATGTGCTGGGGATGCGTCCCCCCTCGCCGAGTCCCTCCCCGGTTCCAGACCGAAAACCTGCGGACGGTGTCAGCGGACACGCCACAACCCCCCGGGCCACCCGATTGTCCGCCACCCTTCGGGCCGGGTCGAGCCGTCCACGGTGGGCTACGCCCATCGCGTGGCAACGCCGCACGCGCCCCTGACGGGGTGGCTCTGCCGACACACTCAACAGCTGTCCGTGCCTCTGTTCGCGTCAGGTCATCGCCGTTCTGACCTGCGGCGGAGCAATTATTTCGAGGCATCTCGGGGTCAAGATGGACCTGCTGAACGAGACCGAGACCAGCACCGGAATCAGGTCCAGCCCCGGCTGCTGTGGCTCACCCGCCGCGGATGCGGGCCACCGCTGTTACGCCGGTTACGACTGCGGATCTGGCCACCGCGTGGCAGGCAACGATTGCTCTGTTGTGAGGTAACGCGCCGTTCGGGTGCTGTGTCGGGCGGCGCGTGGCCGTCACCTTGGTCGCGCGCCGGAACGAGTACGCCTACGTGAGATCGACGGCGGTGAAGGGCAGCGGCTGCTGCGGTCACCCACAAAGGCGCCAGTCCCGGCGGGTAGTCATCGACGCGGCCGAGAGTGGCGTGCGCCAGGCCGCGGTCCGCGGCCTGGAAGGAGCGCGCAGCCAGGCGTGGCCGAAGGGGCGGGAGGCATCCCGCCACGGCCCTGACCAGCACCGGTGACACCAACAGGCCGCCAGACGGCGCAAAAACGTTCGCCACCACTCGCTCCCACCCGCACACGGACCTAGCGTCGTACGCAAGCCGTCTTCGAACGTGAATCGAGGGACTGAGATGGCAATTCTGGTACACAACCAGAGCGCGGACTGGACCCAGGAGCTCTACCAGACGGTCTTCGACCGGACGCTCCCGGACCCGACGAAACCGCCTACCGGGCTCATCGCTCACTTCGCGGCGCCCGGCGAGGGGGGCGGCTGGCAGGTCATCGACGTATGGGAGTCGGAAGACGCGCTCCGGCGCTTCATGGAAGAGACGGTCTACCCTGCCGCACAGGAGCTCGAAGCGCCGCCGTTCGACTCGAAGGTGGTCGAGGTCTACAACTCTCTGATCCCTTGAAGCTCTCTCCCGGATCAATGCGGGAGAGAACCTGACTACCTTGCCGTGTCGGGCTTGACGCGTTTCCGTGCCTGCCGACTGCACCCTCCGGCAGCCGGGATCGCTGACGTCCTGCACCGACTGCGGTCGCGCGACCGCCCCCGCGGCTCAGGCCACAGCCGAGCTCGCGTCAACTTACTGCTCGCCGACGCGGCGGAGTACGCGCGGGCCGCGGAAGGCTCGGGGCCCGCCGGAACCACGGAAGCCGCGGGAGGCGCTGGGGCTGTGCAGACCGCGGGTGACGCCGGGGACGCCGGGGACGGCCAGGCTGCGGACACTCCCCCGGACGCGGTCGCCGCAGGAGCTGAACCCCCCGCCTGGGTAAGCCAGTTGCTCGCCCGCGCGCTCTGCGGCATCGGCCGCCACTGGGACTTCGTCCTCCCAAGCCTTGCCGCCCTCGACCGGACGGTCCCCCTCGCGGTCGCCGGGGCGCTGGGGTTTGACCGCCCCGGGGAACCGGGCGCGGCCGCGGGGGCGTCCCGGGATCCGTAACCTTCGGGCCGGAGTTGGCGCGGGGCTGCCATGACCCGCACGTCACGCAGAACAAGGCTGAGCCTGCGGCTCGTACACCTCGTCCCGGAGGCGATACAGCGCGTCCTGGAGGCGCTTGAGCGCCACCCACACGAACGGCTGGCCCTCGTGCTCGTGCACGACGTGCCAGTGCGGGGTTGTGGCGGGCGCTGTGGCAGCGCTTCTGATCGACGACGTAGATCCAAGGGCCTGCCCTGCACCGCACAGTCGCCGCACCGTACCCACGGGCAAGCGCCCAACAGCGGCGGCGATCTCAGGGAAGTCGCCGGCCAGGTCTCGACCAGATTCTATTCCGCCAGTTCAGTGCAACCGTCTCGTCGCCTTGCCGTTCGCAAAGCCCCAGGTCGTAGGTGGGAGCGCCTTGGTTTTGAAGCAACAGTCCTGTCGTGGGAAGGACGACATCCGCGAGGCCCTCAGGCCCTGTCCGGGCGATCACGAGCGGACCGAAATGATGGTCGTGGACTGTCCGAACCCCCCGAAGGGCGACCACCGGTCGGATGAACGACAAGCTCACAGCAGTCCGTGGTCGCGGCACCATTGCTCGATGTCATGGCCCCCCGCTTCGAGGGTCTGCCGCCAGTGAGGG
>NZ_JBHYXC010000039.1:0-69865 GCF_042751495.1 Streptomyces sp. NPDC059373
TCCAGGGCAGCGCGCTCGGCATCGGTGAACACCGTGGCCTCCCGCCAGGCCGCGACCAGGTTGAGGCGGGTGGAGGTCTCCCCGGCGTGCGCGGCGTCCTTGGTGTGCATGTCGGTGCAGAAGCCGCAGCCGTTGATCTGGCTGGCGCGGAGCTTCACCAGTTCCTGCGTCGCGGCCGGCAGTGTCGAGTCCGAGACCACCTTGCCCGCCGAGTTGACGTATTTCAGGACGTTGGCTGCGACCGGGTTGCCGAAGAGGTTCAAGCGAGCATCCATGGTGGACTCCTATGTCGTTGCCGGTGGTTACACCTCCCTGACGGAACAACTCGGCAAGATGTGACACGAACGGCCCGACTCAACGCGCGGGACGCCGTTCGCCTGGGCGGGGAGGCTAATTCACCGAGCTGGTGGCCGGGGAGAACAGGTTCAGGTTCACCGCATTGGCGATCGCCTGCAGGCCCGCTTCGTTCGGGTGCAGATGGTCGCCGCTGTCGTATGCGGACAGGTAACGGGTCGGGGCGGCCGGGTCGTGCGTGGCCGCGTCCTGATCGACGACTGCGTCACAGCCACTGCCCGAGCCGCGCACGAAGGAGTTGAACGCCTCACGGGCCGTCTCGCCGTCCTGGGTCCAGTAGGACGCACCCTGATAGGGCGTCAGCGTGGAGCAGAGGAATTTCAGGCCGTTCTGATGGGCGCTCGAGATGAGCTGCTGCACGCCCGCGATGAGCTGGCTTGAGCTCGGCGGCGGATTGGTCGAGCCCAGGTCGTTGATCGGATCGTCGGAGAAGATGACCCATGTGGCTCCCGGCTGACCGGTCACGTCCCGTGCGAAACGGTGTATCGCGCTTTGTCCCGCACCGTCGACCAGCAGCCGGTTGCCGCTGATTCCCTGGTTGAGTACGCCGATGGTGCGGCCGGAGTTCGCCAGTCGAACGGCGAGGTCGTTGGGCCAGCGCCGGTTGGAGTCCGTCGAGGAGGCGACGCCGTCGGTGATGGAAGCCCCGAGCGCCACCACGGCCCCTTGGGGCCGGAGCTGACGGCAAGGGCTCCTCCGCTCCGTGGCGTTGCGGAGAACCAGTCGGGTGCGTTGAGCGTGTAGCTCTGCGTGCTCCCGTCGGTGTAGGTGATGGTTCCGCTTCCGGAGGCGGGGCCGTAACTGGCAGAGAGCAGGAACCCGAGGGTGCTTCCGGGCCTTTTCACAGGTGAGCCTTGAAGTAGGCGTTGATTCATAGGATCTCTGTTCGCGCCAACGTGGAGACGACCATCCTGCGCATTGGTCGTGAACCCGGCCGGACAAGCACAGCGGCTGCCTGGAACGGTCTGCCCCGAAGAGGCCTGCGGTGGCGAGGACTGGTTTCTGACGTCGGTGGTTAGCCTCTGGTCATGACTGCGGACGCCGCGCTACAGACGCTGTTCGATAATGTGCGCCGCACGCTTACGGATGCGGGGTTCGACGTCGCAGTCGCTGACTCGGAGGAACAGACCGGTCTGCTGGTCCGTATCGAAGCCGAAGCGGTGGTGATCAGCTGGACGGCGGACGAGGCACCGGGCGCGCACACGCGCGGGCACGAGAGCCACGCCGACCTGTTCACCGAATACCACGGCATCCGCAAGGCGCTCCGTGAGGCATTGCTCGCCGTCCTCCTTCAGGCCGGACACGCGGCATTCAGCGACCGGGACAGCGAGGTACGCGTGGCACGTGCCTGACCCAGTGCGCCCGCGTCAGCCGGAGCAGAGCGCTCCGGCGTTGCCAGACGCTGGGGATGGCGGAACACGAACTCGGCCAACGGGCAGCAATCCCGCGCGCTGCGCAGCGTCACAAGTGCCGGAGGTCAGTGGTCGCTCCCTTCCTCGCCACGTAGACGGTGTTGGCCGCAGTCCCCCCCTGCAGCGGATTGTCGAAGTCGACGACGTGGGCTTCCGACTCCACGAAGACCTCCGCGAGCACGGAGTTGAACTGATCGTCCGGTGGATCGTTCGACCACAGAGCGAAGACACCGTCAGGATGGAGACGTTGGGCAAGAACGCGCAGCCCCGCAGGCTGGTAGAAGGCCGTGTGACGGGGGTCCAGCACATGGCGCGGCGAGTGGTCGACATCCAGCAGGATGGCGTGGAAACGACGGTCCGGTGTCCGGGGATCCAGACCACAGGAATCGCCGACCATCGCGAAGAAGTCGCCTCGGACCAGTCGGCAGCGAGCGTCCGACGCCATCCGAGCACCCAGCGGTACCAACCCACGCTCATGCCACTCGATGACTTCGCCGAGCGCCTCGACCACGATCAGCGAGCGCACCCGCGGGTCGTCCAGCGCCGCCTGAGCGGTGTAACCGAGGCCGAGGCCGCCCACGGCGACGTCCAGTTCGGCGTTCGGAAGTTTCGCCAGGCCGAGATGGGTGAGCGCGATCTCTCCCGCCGTGAAGAGGCTGGACATCAAGAACTCGTCACCGAGCTTCACCTCGTACACATCGTCGCCCGACGCCGGGTTCCGTCGACGCCGCAGACTGATGTCGCCCATCGATGTCGGGCGCCAGTCGATCTCCTCGAAACGCGCGCTCATCTGTTCACCCTTCTGGGTCACCGGTGCCGGCGAGCAGTGCGTCTGTGCGCTCCCCGGTCGAGGTGATGGTCCTCGTGTCGCCACCTTCGACCGGCACTTCATCCAGCCGGGCATGCTGAAGCGTATGCCGCTCCGCGAAACCGCGCTCGTGATCGTCGCCGTCGCCTGTGTGGTGGCTGCATTGGCGTCGTAGTGATCCTCGCCAGGCGTACTCCATACGTCGCCAACGTCTGGAGGGCGGCCTACCGCGCGGACCCGGGGGGACCGTGTCACGGTTGGCGGTGCTGGTGCGCGGCGGCCTCCAGCGCTTCGGCCTCCGCCTCGGCCAGGCGGGTCTCGGCCTCCACGTCCACCGACCGGGTCAGCAGCCAGTAGAGCAGCGCGGCGACGGGCAACCCGATGAACAGGGAGATGTCGGCGCCGCCGAGTGCCTTGGCAGCGGGACCGACATACAGGGTGCCGACGGCGAAGAACGGCACCATGACGGCGAAGCCGACCAGGTACGAGATGATCCCGTGCCAGCCCCACCGTCCGTAGATGCCCCGCGGGTTGAAGATCTCGGCGATCGCGTAGTGGCCGCGGCGCACCACGTAGTAGTCCATGAGGTTCACGGAGGTCCACGGGATGAACAGGTAGAGCACCAGCAGCAGGAAGTTGTTGAAGTTCTCCAGGAAGTGGGAGGTGGCGAGCAGCGCGCCGACCAGGGAGAGCGCCGCCGTCAGGCCGATTGTCACCAGGCGTACGCCGAGGGTCGGCCGCACCTTCTTGAACGAGTCGATCGCGCTGATGAGCGTGAGGGAACCGCCGTACATGTTCAGGGCCGTCACCGACAGCAGGCCCAGGGCGGCGAACAGGAGCACGATCGCACCGAATCCGCTGAAGACCTTGTCGCCCGCCGCGTTGATCGAGCCGATCGTGTCGAAGTCCTTGCCCGCCGACGCAGCGAGCAGCGCCCCGAGCATCATCAGCCAGATGCCGCCGAGCGCCGAACCGAAGTACGTCCAGTAGAAGGTCTTGCGGACGGTGACGTCCGGCGGGAGGTAGCGGGAGTAGTCCGAGACGTAGATGGCCCAGCTGATCTGGTAGCCGGCGACCACGCCGAACTGGGCGAGGAACGGCGTCGCCTTGAAGGCCCCCAGGTCGAAGGAGCCGGCGGGATAGTGCAGCGTGAGCAGCAGTCCCACGGTGAAGATCCCGAAGACGACCAGGAAGGTGTACGTCAGGATCCGCTCGGCGCGGTGGATGACGTCATAGCCCACCAGCGCGATCACGAACGCGGCGAGCGTGACCACGGCGACCCACACCTTGACGCCGCCGTGCAGCGTGGTGTGCAGGGCCTCACCGGCCAGGATCGTGTTGAAGACGTTGAAACCGGCGTACTGCACATACGCGAACAGCCACACCAGCAGGGCCCCGACGTAGCCGAACTGCGGCCGCGACTGGATCATCTGCGGGAGTCCGAGCTGTGGGCCCTGCGCGGAGTGGAACGCCATGAAGAACGTGCCGAGCAGAGTGCCGCAGGCGATCGCCAGGAGCGACCAGATGAGGTTGCCGCCCTCGGTGATACTGATGAGTCCCACCGCGAGTGTGGCGATCTGGGCGTTGGACATGAACCACAGCGGTCCCAGGTGCCACAGCTTGCCGTGCCGCTCGTCCAGCGGGACGTAGTCGATCGAACGGATCTCCAGACCCGACACCCGCGGCTCTGAGGTGGTGGTCACGGCGCCTCCTGTGGTGCGGGCTCACTGCATGAAGCCAGATTCGCCCGCAGAACAGGGCAGGTCAAGGCAGGACGGCCGACGCGCCGCGGGTGTGCCCGTATCCCGCACCGACGACGACCAGGCCACGAACAAGCCGGCACGGATCCGGCCGGCACGCGGGCGACAGGCAGGACCTCGAGGCCCACCCGGGCTGGCCGCGCTGAGGGCCGCCGGCGGGCGGGCGGACCTCGTGCTGGACGGCATCGAGCGCGCTCGACCCCCTCCGGGCGAGCTGCCGCTGCCCGAGGCGGCCCGGCAGCTGGTGGAGGATTTCCCTCAGCTTCGGAGGGATCGGCAGTCACCGCGTCACCACAGAGTCACGCCGGGCGCTACGGCGTTCACGCGCACACCGCGCGGCCCGAACTCGGCGGCGCCCAGCGGCGCGTGAGCTGCTCGTCGGCGGCCTTGGTCGCGGTGTACATCGCCGCGTAGGCAGTGCCGACGTGGGCCGTCCAGGAACCGATGGTGGTGATCGCTCCGCCGCCGCGCTCGGCGAAAGCGGGCGCCATGGCCGACAAGGACGTGAGGCGCTCGGATGTTGACCGCGAGCAATGGCGTCGACATCCGCGGCAGGCCGGACCGGGGCCTGACCGTCTGCGCCGGCCCCCCAAATCGCTTTCGCGCCAGGCCACCGAGGGCTAGTGTCCGGGCAGCGAGTGACTCACGAGGAGCTAAGTCATGCCCGGTCGTCCGAGCGCGCGTTGACGTCGTAGGCCGTGACCGGCCTGTCATCGCGTGCTGCCCTTGATGCGCGGCATAGCGAGCCTTCCCCTGCCTGAACCGTCGGTGCGCCCGTCGTGCACCCGGTGGCGGGCCACGTCTTCGGCAACCCCAGGGGTCCCTGTGCCGTCCTCTTCCTCCGCTGGATCCGATGTATCCGACGTATCCGATTCCGATCGACGCGTGCCGCCAGGCCTGTGGCGGGACGGCGACTTCCGTAAGCTCTGGGTGGGCCAGACGGCCTCCCAACTCGGCGAGCATGCGAGCCTGGTGGTCCTGCCGCTGACCGC
The DNA here is from genome assembly GCF_042751495.1 of Streptomyces sp. NPDC059373. Taxonomy (NCBI): domain Bacteria; kingdom Bacillati; phylum Actinomycetota; class Actinomycetes; order Kitasatosporales; family Streptomycetaceae; genus Streptomyces; species Streptomyces sp. NPDC059373. The sequence goes on from NZ_JBHYXC010000039.1 coordinate 5,327, forward strand.
CGTTCTGACGCTCAACGCCGACGCCGGCCAGCTGGGCGCTCTCCGTGCGGTGGGACAGGCTCCGATCCTGCTGCTGTCGCTCTTCGTCGGCGCCTGGGTGGACAGGTGGCGGACCCAAACCGTGATGGTGCTGGCGGACCTCGGCCGGGCCCTGACGCTGGGCGGAGCCGTCGTGGCAGGCCTCCTCGGCGGGCTCGGCCTGCCGGCGCTGCTCGTGGTCGCCTTCGCGGGCGGGGCCCTGTCCGTGTTCTTCGACGTGGCCTACCAGGCGTCTCTCGTACGGCTGGTGAAACGCGATCAGCTGGTGCGGGGCAACAGCGCTCTCGAGGGCAGCCGGTCCGCGGCCCAGATCGGCGGGCCCGCCCTCGGCGGCGCGCTGGTGTCCCTGATGTCGGCGCTGATCGCCGCCGCATCCAGTGCGCTGTTCTTCACCCTGTCGGTCCTGTCGATCCGGCGGATCCGCCGCCGCGAATCGATCCCGGAGCACTCGGACCGGCCCCGCCGGGTCTGGCGGCAGATCCATGAGGGCCTCCGCTTTGTCGTCAGCGATATCGCGCTGCGGACCGTGTGCCTCGCCTCGGCCGCCTTCCAGTTCTCCTTCGCGGCCATGATGACCGTCTATCTGCTCTTCCTGCCGCGGGAACTGCACCTGTCGGGCGCCGCCGTCGGGCTGGCGCTCGCGGCGACGGGGCCAGGCGCGCTCGTGGGTTCGCTGCTCGCCGCCCGCCTGCCGAGCCGGTTCGGTTACGGCGCCGTGCTCGTGTCCGCGGCCGCACTCGGCGACGGCGTGATGCTCTGTGTCCCCGCGCTGCACGGCCCCTCCGCGGTGACGATCCCCGCGCTCCTGGCGGTCAACTTCGTGTTCGGAACCTTCGGCCAGCTGGTCAACGTCACGGTCATGGCCGTCCGGCAGGCCGTCACCCCGGACGGGATGCAAGGCCGCGCAGCCGCGACGATCACGTTTGTCGGCATGGGTCTGACCCCGCTCGGCTCGCTGCTCGGCGGTGCTCTCGCGGAAGAGTGGGGGTTGCGCACCAGCCTCCTGGTGACGGCCGCAGGCATGATGCTGTCCCCCGCACTGATGGCACTGTCCCCGCTCGCCCGCCTGGGAAGGACGCTTCCGCCCCCGCCGCAGGACGCACCGCCAACGGCCGCCCGCCCTGAAGCCCACGAGACCGACCCCAGTGGCACCGGTGCGCCTCAGCGATCCCGTCAATGACTTCGGGGCGACCGCTCCACCAGCCGCCCCGCATCTGGGACTCCCAGCAGATCGAAGCCCACCTCGCCGGCCTGCAGGAGGTCCCGCAGCTGCTCGACCGCACTGAGAGACCCCGGGCCGCAACGCGGTCCCGGGGTCTCGTGCTCCGCAGGTCAGACGTGAAACGCGCGGCTGCGTTCCACCTCGATGTCCTGCGGCAACGTCAGGGCTTCTCCGCCACGGCGCCGAGCTGCGGTACGACGGTGGGCTCTTTCCCGGGTCCGGGCCGCCACTGCGAGCATGAGACGAGCCCCGGCTCGAGGAACCTGAGCCCGTCGAAGTACCGGGTGATCTCCTCACTGCTGCGCGCGGTGACCGGCGGTTTGGCGTTCTTGTTCCAGAATTCCATCGCCTCGAGCTGGAGATCGCCACCGAGCTCGGGCTGCGTGGTGGGGTGGGTCAGGACGAGGAAGCTCCCGGAGGGAAGCGCCTCCACCAGTCGGCGCGCGATGGCCTGGGCCTCGGCACCGTCGAGGACGAAGTTGAGGATGCCGAGCAGCATCAGCCCGACCGGCTTGGTGAAGTCGAGCGTCTGGCCGGCGATGCGCAGGATGGTGTCCGGATCGTGGACGTCGGCGTCGATGTAGTCGGTGGCGCCTTCGGGTGCGCTGGTCAGCAGCGCGCGTGCGTGGGTGAGCACCAGGGGGTCGTTGTCGACGTACACGATCCGCGCCTCAGGCGCGATCCCCTGGGCGATCTCGTGGGTGTTTTCGACCGCCGGCAGGCCGGTGCCGATGTCGAGGAACTGGCGGATCCCGCGCTCCTGTGCCAGGAAGCGCACCGCGCGACTCACGAACTCGCGGTCGGCGCGGGCGATGTCGCGGATCACCGGGATCATGCCGGCGACATGATCGCCTACCTGCCGGTCGACTTCGTAGAAGTCCTTGCCACCCTGCCAGTAGTTCCAGACGCGGGCATTGTGCGCCGTCCCCGTATCGACTCGCTGCGGTGCGTCGGCGTCTTGCTTCTCGCTCACGTGTTCCTCTCCTGCGCGCCCAGCGCATCGGATGGTGCTGGGCGCTTACGGCCGCCGTACGGCATGTCGGTCAGTAGTCATTCTGCCGCCGCTGCCCTCACCAGATCCCGGGAATCGTTCGAGACGCCGCGCCCAGGCTCTGGAGGACCTGCTCGCCGCTCCAGAACGTCTCGTTCGGCACACTAGATTGCTAGGATGCTAGCATCACCTTGTGAGTGACAAAGAGGTCAAGCAGTTCAACGTGTACTTGCCCGTCGGGCTGATCAAGCAGGTCAAGTACCACGCCATCGAGTCGGGCCTGTCCCTCTCGGCGGTGGTAGCTGACGCCCTGCGCGCCTACCTCGACGACACCCACGGGCAGCGACAGCAAACGTCTGAGAGGGAGACCTGACATGACGACCGAAGGTATTGAGGCCGTGTTCCTGGAGACCCACAACTGGGGCAAGGCAGCGAGGTTCTTCCAGGCGCTGGGCTTCGAATTGGAGTTCGCCACCGACCACAGCTCCGGCCAGCTCCGCAATGGCGACGGTCCCTACGTGTTCATCGCCGAGGTCCCCGAGAGCCAGGAGCCCAGGACACAGATCGTTCTGAAGGTGACCGATGCGGATGCGTTCCGTCCCGATCCCGCCGTCGAGGTGGTCACCGCGTTCGAGGACACCCATTACGGGACGACGGAGATGACCGTCCGTGACCCCGACGGACGTCTGTGGAGCCTCCAAGCTCCGGCCAAGAACCGACCGTAAGGAAAGAGAGCATCGTGGCAGACCAGCAGAACGAGGTACCGGAGAGCACCGCGGTGCGGGTCGCCCTCTGGCGGGCGATGCACGTGCAGGTCGACCCGCCGCCCCTCGTACTCGAGGACGAGATCGGCCTGCAACTGGCGGCCCCTGACGATGGATGGCGGCGCCGCCCGGACATGGACCCGAGCGCCACAAGCCCGTTCCGGGCAGCCATCGTGGCCCGTGCTCGTTTCATCGAGGACCTGGTCGCCGAGCAGGCCGGCCACGGCGTCGCCCAGTACGTCGTCCTGGGGGCCGGACTGGACACCTTTGCCCAGCGCAGGGCGGAGATCGCCTCCCGTCTGCGGGTGTTCGAGGTCGACCAGCCGGGCCCCCAAGCGTGGAAGCGTCAACGCCTGATCGAGCTCGGCTACGGGATCCCCGACTGGCTGCGACTGGTCCCGGTCGACTTCGAGGCGAGCGGGGACTGGTGGAAGCAGTTGTCCGCCGCCGGCTTCGATCCCGGCCGACCTGCGGCCGTCGTCTCCACCGGCGTCACCATGTACCTCACCAAAGACGCCACGGCCGCCACCCTGCGCCAGCTCGCCGGGCTCGCCCCCGGCTCGACGCTCGCCATGACGTTCATGCTGCCGACGGAACTTCTCGACGACGCCGATCGCCCCGCGCTCGAGGCGACCAAGCCGAAGGCGCGAGCAGACGGAACGCCGTTCATCAGCTTCTACACCCCGCAGGAGATGCTGGCGCTGGCCCGCGACGCCGGCTTCAAAGACGTCCAACACGTGTCGGGAACCGTGCTCGCCGAACGCTACTTCGCCGATCGAACCGACGGCCTTCGCCCGTCAAGCGGAGAGGATCTGCTGGTGGCCACTACCTGACGCTCTGCGGCCACGCCATCCGTCCCGCCCGGTGGGCGTCCGCCGGCGGACCCGCGCCGCAGCCGGTGCCCGGCCTGGTCGCGTTTTTTCCGGGATGGTGTGCGGGATCCGGCGGCGCCGCAGGTAGGCGCGAATGCGGCGGGAGGAGTAGGCGCGGTCGGCAAGGACATGGTCGGGGGTGAATCTCAACAGACGGAAACCCGGGGCGAGTCGGGAATGAAGCCGCAGCGGCTGCATGTTGACCACCGCCGACCGACTCTCCTACCCCCGGGAAGAAGGCAGACCCATGACATCCTCGCCGACCACTATGCGCGCCGTCAGGCTCTCTGCCCCCGGCCCCGTGGACAACCTGCGGCTGACCACGCTCCCGCTCCCGCCCGAGAGGGACGGCTGGGTGCGCATCCGCGTCGAGGCGTTCGGCCTCAACCGCTCGGAGCTGAAGCTTCGGCTGGGTCTGAGCGTGGGCGTCAGCTTTCCCCGGGTGCCGGGTATCGAGGCCGCCGGCACCGTCGACGCGGCCCCGGCCGGCAGCGGGCTGGCTCCCGGGCAGAAGGTCGTCGCCATGATGGGGGACATGGGGCGCACCTACGACGGCGGCTATGCCGAATACACGTCGGTGCCGCTGTCCCAGGTCATCCCCGTCGACACCGACCTGCCCTGGGAGGTGCTGGGCGCCCTGCCGGAGATGGTGCAGACCGCCTACGGCTCGCTCACCATCGGCCTGGACCTGAAGCCCGGTCAGTCCGTGCTGATCCGCGGCGGCACCTCCTCGGTGGGCCTGGCCGCCGCCGCTCTGGCCACATGGCGCGGCGCCACGGTGCTGTCCACCACCCGGCGGGCCGGCCGCCTCGCTTCGCTGAAGGAGCACGGTGTCGACCACCCTCTGCTCGACACCGGCGAGGTCGCGCCCGCCGTGCGCGAGCTGTACCCGGACGGCGCCGACGCCGCCCTTGATCTCGTCGGCACGCCGACCCTGCCCGACACTTTGCGCGCGGTGCGCGTGCACGGCACGGCCTGCTTCGGCGGCAGCCTCTCCAACCAGTGGACGGTGCGGGACTTCTCCCCGAACGAGTACCTGCCGAAGGGTGTGCGCCTGGCGGGTTACTTCGGCGACGCCGCCGACCTGCCCCGGGAAGCCTTCCAGGAGATCCTCGACGCGGTCGCGGCCGGCCAGCTGGCCTTCCCCGTGGACCGCGTCTACGACGGCCTGGAGCAGGTGCCGCAGGCCCACGACGACATGGAGCACGACCGCGCCACCGGCAAACTCGTCATCCGCGTCCGGCATTAGGGCCTGTTCGAAGTGTTGATCAAGGTCGTGGAACGATCTCGGCGTGGCTCGTGGAGATCAAGTTGTCGACGTCAACCCCCCGTTGTCGGCGATGCCCGGGCGGCTGGGCGGCACCCGGACACGCCGCCGACGAACGACTCCGTAAGATCGCAATCCGGGCAAACCCGGCCTGATCGGCGCTGTTCCGCCTGGTCTCCGCGCAGGTAGGGGCCCACGCACTCAAAGACTGCCTAGGCGCAGGACGGACACAGCCCGCGGTAGGTGACCTCGACATCGGACACCGTGAAGCCGAACCGTTCCTCCGCCGGGAGGTCGGCCAGCAGGTTGCCGGCGGGGTGGACGTCGCGGATGGTGCCGCAGTTGGAACACACCAGGTGCTGGTGCGGGTGGTGGGCGTTGGGGTCGTAGCGCTTGGCGCGGCCGTCGGTGGCGACCTCTATGACCTCACCGAGGGAGACCAGTTCACCCAGGGTGTTGTAGACGGTCGCACGGGAGATCTCGGGCAGCCGCTGTGCGGCGCGGGCGTGCACCTCGTCGGCGGTGAGATGCACGTGGTCGCCGTCGAGGACCTCCGCAACGACACGCCGCTGGGAGGTCATCCGCCAGCCACGCCCTCGCAGTCGCTCCAGCAGGTCACTCATATCGGTTCACCTATTCAGGTTCGGTGGGACATTCGAAGATTACCAGTGGACGTCCGGGTTCTGATTGCATATGAGTTTGGCGCACTTCTTGACTTGGACTCTGTCCATCGTAGGATCGGTTCCGGCGATAGCCAAGAGACAGGAAGACTCCAGTACGGCATGAGACAGAGACGTTACGGGACCACCACCGGGGAGCTACGCGGTGCCGGCCGGCGAGTGCCGGCCGCCCGTGTCGCGCTGCTCGAGACCGCCCGGGACGGTGACCACCTCGGCGTCGAGGTGATCGCCTCCGGGGTGCGCGACCGCGTGGGCCGTGTCTCCCTTCACGTCGCCTGTGAGGCCTTCCACCCGCTCACCGCGGCGCGACTCGTACGCCGTATCGAGCCGGCCGGCAGCCCGGCCCGGTTCGAGAGACGCGCCGCATCGTGTTCCACCGCCCGCAGTTCCTGAGCACCGTGATCCGCCCAGTCCGGAAGGATTCCCATGTCCGAGAACCATGATGCAATCGTCACAGACGCGAAAACGGAGGGCGGAGGCGGCTGCCCGGTCGCGCACGGGCGCGCCTCGCACCCGACTCAGGGCGGCGGAAACCGCCAGTGGTGGCCGGAACGGCTCAACCTGAAGATCCTCGCCAAGAACCCCGCCGTGGCCAACCCCCTCGGCGAGGAGTTCGACTACGCCGCGGCGTTCAAGGCCCTCGACCTCCCGGCCGTGAAGCAGGACATCGCCGAGGTCCTGACGGACTCCAAGGACTGGTGGCCGGCCGACTTCGGCCACTACGGCCCGTTCATGATCCGGATGGCGTGGCACAGCGCGGGCACCTACCGGATCAGCGACGGCCGCGGCGGCGGCGGGGCCGGCCAGCAGCGCTTCGCCCCGCTCAACAGCTGGCCGGACAACGGGAACCTCGACAAGGCCCGCCGCCTGCTGTGGCCGGTCAAGAAGAAGTACGGCCAGAGCCTGTCGTGGGCCGACCTGATGATCCTCGCCGGCAACGTCGCCCTGGAGTCGATGGGCTTCGAGACCTTCGGCTTCGGCGGCGGTCGTGCGGACGTCTGGGAGCCCGACGAGGACGTCTACTGGGGTCCTGAGAAGGTCTGGCTCGACGACCAGCGCTACACCGGCGACCGGGAGCTGGAGAACCCCCTCGGCGCCGTCCAGATGGGCCTCATCTACGTCAACCCGGAGGGCCCGAACGGCAACCCGGACCCGCTCGCCGCGGCCCGCGACATCCGTGAGACGTTCCGCCGGATGGCGATGAACGACGAGGAGACGGTCGCCCTGATCGCGGGCGGTCACACCTTCGGCAAGACCCACGGCGCGGGCCCGGCGGAGAGCGTAGGCGACGACCCCGAGGCCGCCCCGATCGAGGCGCAGGGCCTCGGCTGGAAGAGCACCTACGGCACCGGCAAGGGCGGCGACGCGATCACCAGTGGCCTTGAGGTCACCTGGACCCAGACGCCGACCCAGTGGAGCAACTACTTCTTCCAGAACCTGTTCGGTTACGAGTGGGAGCTGACCACCAGCCCCGCCGGCGCCAACCAGTGGGTGGCCAAGGACGGTGCCGGTGCGGGCACCATCCCCGACGCCCACGACGCGTCGAAGAGCAAGGCCCCGACGATGCTGACGACCGACCTCTCGCTCCGGTTCGACCCGGCGTACGAGCAGATCTCGCGGCGCTTCTACGAGAACCCCGACCAGTTCGCTGACGCCTTCGCCCGCGCGTGGTTCAAGCTGACCCACCGCGACCTGGGCCCGGTCGTGCGCTACCTCGGCCCGGAGGTCCCGTCCGAGACGCTGCTGTGGCAGGACCCGCTGCCCGAGGCGACGTACGAGGCCATCGACGCCGAGGACATCGCCTCCCTCAAGTCGCAGATCCTCGCCTCGGACCTGTCGGTGTCCCAGCTCGTGTCCACCGCGTGGGCGGCGGCCTCGTCCTTCCGGGGCAGCGACAAGCGCGGCGGCGCCAACGGCGCGCGCATCCGTCTCGAGCCGCAGAGCGGCTGGGAGGTCAATGAGCCCGATCAGCTGGCTCAGGTGCTGCGCGTCCTGGAGGGCATCCAGACGTCCTTCAACGCCGCACAGACCGGTGGCAAGCAGGTCTCGCTCGCCGACCTGATCGTGCTCGCGGGCAGTGCGGCCGTCGAGAAGGCCGCCAAGGACGCCGGCTTCGACGTCGAGGTCCCCTTCACGCCGGGCCGCGTGGACGCGTCGCAGGAGCAGACCGACGTGGAGTCGTTCGCCGCGCTCGAGCCGACCGCCGACGGGTTCCGCAACTACCTCGGCAAGGGCAACCGCCTGCCGGCCGAGTACCTGCTGATCGACAAGGCGAACCTGCTGAACCTGAGCGCCCCCGAGCTGACGGTCCTCGTCGGCGGCCTCCGCGTCCTGGGCGCGAACTACGGGGACTCGAAGCTCGGCGTCCTCACCACGACCCCGGGGTCCCTGACCAACGACTTCTTCGTCAACCTGCTCGACCTGGGCACGACGTGGAAGGCGACGTCCGAGGACGCGAACACGTTTGAGGGTCGCGACGACGCCACGGGCGAGGTCAAGTGGACCGGCACCCGTGCCGACCTCGTCTTCGGCTCGAACTCCGAGCTGCGCGCGCTCGCGGAGGTCTACGCGAGCGATGACGCGAAGGCGAAGTTCGTGAACGACTTCGTCGCGGCGTGGGTCAAGGTCTCGAACCTCGACCGGTTCGACCTCGTCTGAGAACAGGGCTCGTTCGTGTCATGACGTCCAGGTCGGCCCGCGTCGGCCGACCTGGACGTCTTCCGCGTGATTCAGCGGGAACCCGGGCGTCAGGCCGGGGTTGCTCACCAACATGGGGTCCACTTCTCGGTATCCGCTAACTCCAGCCCGTTCCTGACCCGGTACCCCGTCCAGCAGTCCGTGGTCTCCGTAGCATGTCCATGCTCGCGGGTGTGATCTTGGAGGGGTATCACGGTGGCAGGTGACGTCTGGGGACCGGTCTTGTCGCTCACCGGCGTTCTGCTCGGGGGCGGGCTGACGGCGTTTGCCCAGCGTGCCACTCAGCAGTCCGCCGAGCGCACCGAGCAGCGCAGGCAGGCGATGGCCGCAGCGGAGACCCGCCGGGCGGAACAGCTGCAGGTACTCAAGGACTTCGTCGCGAAAGCGCAGGAGGCCGAGCGGGCCGCCTACAGCCGTCCTGAGCCGTGGGGTGATGATGAGGACGGCTGGATGACGGGCACCGGGCCTGTCATGACCGCGCTATGGACGGCATCGGGCAATGTGATGCTGCTGTGCGACGAGACGCTGCACGAGCCCGTCCGCGTCTACGGGCGTGCACTCAACCAGGCAGTATGGCGAGAGATCGGCGATACCGAGGTGAACGAGCACCTTGAGGCCCATAAGGCCGCGTTCATGACCGCAGCGCGCAAAAGTCTGGCCTCCGGCTGAAGGGGCGGAGCGGTTCCTCCGGGATCGGGGAGAGAGCACTGCGACGGTCAAGCAGCGCCCGGCGGGGCTGGCCCTGCACTGGGACGGCACCTCGTGGGCCCAGGTGCCCCTGCCCGCGGGCACCTTCTCGCTGCAGGCCGTCACCTTGCGGCCGGAGGGCGGACTCGCCGTCGTGGGCGGCAACGACGACGCGGCCGTCGGGCTGAGCTGGACGCCCACCGCGGGCCGGCGGTCCCTCGGCCTGCCCGAGAACGACCCGCAACTCCCCCTGGGCGTCAGCTCCGTGGTGTCCTCCGGCAGCCACCTGACCATCGGCGGCTGGCACTACGTGTCCAGCGACTACGACGACTCCTTCAGCGGCGGCGCCATCCTGACCAGGTAGGACGGCGGACGACGGTGGCGTCCCGCAGCAATGATGTCGGCGACCTGACCGGGGCAGAGACTCCCGGCCTGTCGAAGCGTTTGAGGGCCGCAAAACCGCGTACACGCACTGTGACGGGAACGCATGTTCTACACGTGGCAGGAGGAACCCCCGTGGGCATCATCGCTTGGATCCTCATCGGACTTCTCGCGGGCATGATCGCCAAGGCCCTGATGCCGGGCAGGGACCCCGGAGGCATCATCATCACCATGCTCATCGGGATAGCCGGCGGCCTGCTCGGCGGCTGGCTGGGGAAGGTGATCTTCGGTGTCGACTCCATCGACGGGTTCTTCGACCTGTCGACCTGGACAGCGGCCATTGTGGGGTCGCTGATTCTTCTGGCGGTGTTCCGCACGGTCACCGGACGGGGTACCAGCCGGCACGCCTGATCCGGGCCGTCGACGCCACCCACCACATGGGAACACAGGGCCCTGCCGAGTGCCACCGCACCGGGCAGGGCCTGATCCTGCCCCCCTCGCCGGGCGCAACCAACCAGCTGTTGGTAAGCCTTGTCGATACGGGTGGTTCTGGTGGCGGCGGGACGGGCGGCCGGTAAGGTTGTGGCATCGGATCGGCTTGCTGACGCACCCCCGACAGGCGTGGGGAGCCGGAGGATCTTGACCCGTGTTCGATCCGGGACCGGCGGTTCAGCGGAACTGAACCGTCGAGGTGATCCACAAAGCACAGGCTTCCCCGGCTGTGCCACCCGCACCGGCCGCTGTGCCGACGGATGCCTCGTGTCACCGGGCGACCGTCCGAAGAGGGGTTCAACACATGTCCAGGTTCTCGAGTGCGAGGGTGACCGTGTTCTTCGCGGTGGCGCTTGTGTCGGTGGGGGTGTTGTCCGCCGGCCCCGCAGTGGCCGACCCACCCGCTCCGCCCGGGACGCCCACCGCGACGGCATTCGCCGGGGCATCCACGGTGGGTCCGTTGTTCGGCGACGGGCTGGCCCAGAACCACGGGTGCACCGCCAGCGTGGTGGCGAGCCCTCGCCACGACCTCATCCTGACGGCGGCACACTGCGTCTCCGGAACGGCGGCCGGCCGGCAGTTCGCCCCGGGCTACAACGGCGGTCAGACCCCTTACGGCGTCTGGACCGTGACCCACGCCTACGTCGACCCGAAGTGGAGCGACGACCAGGACCCGCAGTACGACTACGCGATTCTCGAGCTCGCCGACCAGTGGCTCGGGGGTCGCGAGGTCGGCGTCGAGGACGTGGCCGGCGCGAACATCCTCGGCCAGGCGCCGCGCTCCGACCAGACAATCACCGACATCGCCTATAACGCCGGCATCGACGACCAGCCCGTCCGCTGCACCACTGCGGTCTACTACACCGACGGTTTCCCGTCGTTCAACTGTCATGGTTACGTGGGCGGGAGCAGCGGCAGTCCCTGGCTGTCCACCGTCCCCGGCAGCGACCAGACCTACGTGGAGGGCATCATCGCCGGGCTGCACCAGGGCGGCTGCTACGAGTACACCTCCTACTCGCCGGCGTTCACGCCGGACGCGTACGAACTCATAGTGAGGGCGACGTTCGGCGTGCACCCAGACATCGTCCCCACCGCCGGCAGCGACGGCTGCTGAAGGGCGAGTCCCCCTGCCCGCAATCGTAACAGTGCTTATATAAGCCCTGTTACGATGTGGGCATGACCGAGGACCACACGCTCGATCCCACCCAGCAGAGCCTCTGGCGGCCTCTGCGGCTGCTCCAGGCATCGATGGACGCGGACATCGCCCGGATCTACTCCGAGGAACAGATCCACGGGCTCAAGACGAGCTTCGTGATGGAACTGCTCCGGCTCCACACCTACGGGCCGATGACCATCACCGAACTGGCCGAGTCGGTCGGCCGGACCCACTCCGCACTCAGCCAGAAAGTGGCCGCGATGCGTACGGCCGGCTGGGTCCAGACCCTCGCGGGCGACGACGCGCGCAGCAAGAAAGTGACGCTCACGGACGACGCCCGCCGCATCGTCGGTCGCCTGGCGGCGGAGTGGCGGGCCACCGAGGCCACCATCGCCGACATCGAGGCTGAGATCCCCTATCCCCTTAGCCGGGTGGTCACCGACATCGAGCAGGTCCTCGAGCGCAAGAGCTTCCACGACCGGATCACGGAGAAGCTGGCGGAGGACCCCGCATGGGACTGAAGCACGGGATGCTCGACGTGACCCCGCTGCGGACGTCATTACCGTTCCGGCGGCTGTGGATCGGCCAGGCCCTCTCCGGACTCGGCGGCCAGATGACGCTCGTCGCTGTGATGTTCCAGGTCTGGCAAATGACGAACAGCACCACCTGGACCGGCGCCGTCGGCCTGGCGCAAGCCGTTCCGCTCATCGTGCTCGGGCTCTTCGCCGGCTCGGTCGTCGACCGCGTGGACCGGCGGAAGTTCTACCTGATCACGACCAGTGGCCAAGCCGTCTGTTCGTTCCTGCTCGCCCTGCAGGGCTTCCTCGGCAACCTCCCGACTGCGGGGGTGCTGCTCCTGGTCGCGGTTCAATCCTGCTTCGTCGCCGGCGGCGGCCCGGCGTCACGCACCTTCATCCCGCACCTTCTGCCCAAGGACCAGCTCGCGGCAGGGCTGGCGCTGGGGCGAATCGCCTTCCAGGGCGCCATGCTGACAGGACCGGCACTGGGCGGGCTGATCCTGGGCAGGCTGGGCGTCGGCGGCTGCTACCTGATCGACGCGCTCACCTTCGCCGCCGCGTTCTACGGTGCGTTCGGCTTGCCACGGATGCCCCCGGGAGACGAGCCCGCCCGGCCCGGCCTGCGCGGCGTGCTGGACGGTCTGGCCTTCCTGGTACGCACTCCCGTCATTCGCGGAGCGCTCCTCACGGACCTGGCCACCACCGTGCTGTCGATGCCGATCAGCCTGTTCCCCTTGATCAATGCCGAACGGTTCGGCAACAACCCACGCACTCTCGGGCTGTTCCTGACAGCCATAGCAGTCGGCGGAGTCGCGGCATCCCTCTTCTCCGGGACCTTCACCCGCCTGCCCCGCCCCGGCCTGGTCATGCTCGGCGGATCGGCCAAATGGGGCGCGGCACTCGCGCTGTTCGGCCTGTCGCCCAACCCCTGGGCGGGGCTGGCCTTCCTGGTCCTGGCCGGCGCTGCCGACACCGTGTCCGTGGTCTCCCGGAGCACCATCGTGCAAATGCACACCCCGAACGAGCTGCTCGGCCGTGTCAGCGCCGCTGAACAAATCGTCGGGCAAGCCGGCCCGGACATCGGCAACATGCGCGGCGGTCTCGTTGCGGACGCCACGTCAGGCATGACAGCCCTGGTCAGTGGCGGCTTGCTGTGCATCGGCGCCGTCGCACTGGTCGGCACGACCACACCGGGCCTGCGCTGGTTCTCAGCGACACCCCCTCGCCAGGCCGCACCAACCAGCCAACAGGACTCGGCCCCTGGAGCACCGGTGGGCGGGGTGGACTGAGGCCCTTCCCTCCCCGCCCCGGAGGTGACCACGCCCGGTTCGGACACCCGTCGAGCCGCCGCTCCACCCGAATCAGGCACCCCGGGGAGTACGGATCTAGCCGGGCTTGACTCCCGACACGTCCATGATTCCCTGCACCTCGATGACCGAGACCACCTTGTCGTACTGGTCCAACGTGACCGTCAGGGGCGTCCCGTCCTTCGCCCTCCCGGCGTAGGACGCGGACGAGTCATCCTTGCGCTGCGCCGTGAGCCCGCAGTCGGCAAGGGCCTTCTCGGTCTGCGACATACTCTTCGTCGCTCCCTGCAAGGTCTCGTAGCCGACAACACGGTGGCGGGCCTTGGCCCCGCCCTTCCCGGAGTACGTCACCGTGCCCGAGGAGAAGTCGTTGCCGCGGGTGGGGACGGGGTTGACCCAAGGCCCGCACACGGTTCCTATGCCCACCCCCGGCAGCGCCTTGGTGGTGTCCGCCGACGGGGCGTGGTCGTCCTCCTTCCAGTGCACCTGTTTGTACAGCGGCAGCGCCGACGGTTTGGCCGCCGTGATGTAGTTCCCGTCCGCCCCGTGCGACCAGTACGGGTCGGGCCGCGGCGGCGCCGTCACCTTCGATACCTGGGCCTTCTCCGTCCCGCCCGGCAGCGCCATCCATGTCCCGGCACCGATCGCCGTGGCCGCCACCACGGCCACCGCTGCCACCCCCACGCGCTTGCGCATCTTCCGCTGCTCCCCCCGTGCTCGTACGGTCTCCGCCGCCGGCAGCCTCACCGGCACCGCGTCCAGCATTTCCTCGACCTCGAACCTGGCCTCAGGCATGGCTGATCGCCCCCTCACCCAACCGCTCGCCCAGAATCTTCCGCGCCCGGCTCAGCCGGGTCCGTACCGCGCCATTTGATGCCCCGGTCTCCCGGGCCACCTCTTCCACCGGCAGGTCCAGTAGGTGATGCAGTACCACCGCGTGCCGCTGATCGGCGCTCAACTCCCGCAACGCCGCCACCAGCGCCACATGATCGGCCGACATTCCGGGGACATCCGGAGCCGGACCATGTCTGAACTGCGCCCTCATCCGATTGCGCGCCCGCCGCCAGCTACTCACTGCCAGCCGCATCGCCACCGTCCGTACCCACGGCATCGGATCCCCCTCCCGGGTCAGCCGCTCCCACCTCTCCCACGCTCTCGCATACGCCTCCTGCACCGCGTCCTCCGCCTCGCCCAAGTCCCCGGTCACCGCGTACACCGTGGCGACCAGCCGCTTGGCCGTTGCGGCATAGAAAGCGTCGAACTCCGTTTCCGGCCCCGCTTCCGCCTCTGCCGACGACACGCAACCCCCCGTCCTCTCTGCTCTTTCGTGGCCGCCGTCCCAGTCCCCGGTGACCCTGCAATAAGCACGCCCGGCAGCCCCCGGAGGTTACCGACGATCTCGGAAGATCTTGCGTGAGAGCCCCGGCCCCAAGACCGCCGGCAGGCGAGCAGGCAGGGGCTGTCCTTGAGTTCCCCGGGGCCAGGGGCCCGTTCGCCGAGGCGGAGACTCCGGGCGATGCCCACAGCAGCGCACGCGCAGGTCATCCACCAGGTGGACTGCCAACCGCCGGTGAGAGCGGCCAGGCAGCGATGTTCCGCCCGACAGCGCGCCCTGAGTGCGGGGCCATCGACACCGTGCTGTACTCGGACGATGGTCCTGGACCTCCTGCTCATCGGCGGGGCCATTACGTTGGGGCCCCTGCACAACACGGCGTTCATCCTGCTGCTGTCCGCGCCCAAGGGCGTACGGAAGGGTCTCGCGTTCGTTGTGGCGTGGCTCGCGTGCCTGGTGCTGGTGATCGCCGCCGTGGTTCTCCTGACGGGCGGCAAGCCGGTCGCGAGGCACAGTGACCCCTCCACCGCGGCTCTGGCTCTCAAGCTGGTCCTGGGCCTCGGCATGGTTCTCTACGGTGAGCGCAAGCGGCGGCGCGGCAGCCGTCCCCGCCCGACACCCAAGTGGTTGGCGCAGGTGGACCAGGCATCCGGATGGACCGCGGCGGGGCTGGCCGTCCTCCTGCAACCCTGGGCCATGGTCGCCGCCGGCGGCGCAACGGTGGTGAAGGCGCACCTGTCGTCCGTGGAGTCGTACCTGGCATTGATGGGCTACTGCCTGCTGGCCACGTCCAGTCTTCTGGCGATGGAGCTCTACGCGACGTTCAGGCCCGGCACCGCACAGGCCGAGCTCGGGAGACTACGGTCCTGGATCAGCGGTCACCAGGACCAGGCGATCGTGGCACTGTCGCTGGCGCTGGGCCTGTGGCTGGTCAGCAAGAGCATCTACCAGCTCGTCTCGTGACGCCGCCCAGACCGTACGAAGTGTCAGGCTGGGCCGGGAATCCGGCACAACCTGGCACATCCTCCGGACAAGCGGGCGGCACTAGGGTCGGGCCATGACCGACAGCTTCGCCCTGCACATTCCCGACGCGGACCTGGAGTTGGACCCGCTGTCCCCCGGGCAGATCGTCTCCGGCAGTCCCGAGGTGTCGGGGAAGGTGCTCTGGGAGTCCGAGGACGGCCGGCAGATCCGCGGCATCTGGCAGATCACCCCCGGCGTGGTCACGGACACCGAGGCGGACGAGCTGTTCGTCGTGGTCAGCGGCCGCGCCACCATCGAGGTCGAGGGCGGCCCGACCCTCCACGTACGCCCCGGGGACCTCGCCGTGCTGCGCGAGGGCGACCGCACCACCTGGACGGTGCACGAGACCCTGCGCAAGGCGTACGCGATCAATCTCGCGCGCTGACCCCCGCGGCAGGCTTCGCGGCCGTGTCGGGGGTCAGCGGCGGGGATCAGGAGACGTCCAGGCGCGCCACGGACAGCGTGGCCGTGGTCGGCGACGAGCCGCTCAGCGCGATGCGGTAGTCCGGGGTGGCGGGGGCGTAGGCCCAGGTCAGATCGCCGTCGGGGAGTACGGCGATGTCTCCGGCGATGCGGGCCTTGACGACCTTGTCCGGTGTCAGGAACTTCCCCTTGTAGTCGATCAGCCGCAGGTGCGTGCCCGTGAAGGTGCCGGTGCAGGTGCCGGCGGCGCATGTGGGGTTCTTGATGCTCTCCCACGACACCAGCAGCTTGGTCTTCCCGTACGGGGCGATGCGTACGTTGACGTGCTCGGTGCCGGCCGCGCTGGTGAGGTAGACCGGCTTGCCGGAGAGCGTCGTACGGTTCTTCAGGAAGGCGACCGCGACCTGGTGGGTCTTCCACTTGGGCGTGACGGTCCAGCCACGGCCGCTCGCGTCGTCGGGGTTCTTCTTGGCGGAGGCCGCGCCGCGCGAGGCGAAGGCGGTCGCGTAACGGCCGGTGGACGACTTGACGATGGCGCCGGTGCGTCCGGCGTACGTACCGCCGCAGTAGCCCGCCCAGCACTGCTCGCGCTGGAGGACGGGCGCGTTGTCGGGGGCGCCGATGCCGGTGGAGACGAAGAGGCCCGAGCGCCAGTCGTCGTGGCAGAGCGAGGTGAAGGCGCCGGTCTTCTCGGGGTAGAGAGCGATGCCCTCGTTGTGGCTGCACCCCCAGTCCCAGCCGCCGCTGAGCTTCTTGCCGGTCGCGCCGATGTACGCGAGCTTGTCGCCGTAGTGGCCGTCGGCGGGGCCGCCCGCGCCGTGAACGACGAAGTACGCCCCGAACTTGCTGCCGTTCCACTTCAGCTGGCCGTCCAGGAGCGGCGCGGTGTCGTGCATGGCGGTCCCGGTGAGCTTCCTGGTGAAGGCGCGGGTGCCGTTCTTGTAGCGGATCAGGGCAGCGGCCGTGTCGCCCCACTTGTTGCTGTCGGGGACGCGGGTGAGCAGCGCGAAGCCGTCGTTGAGCGAGACCAGGCCGCCGACCTCCTTGGCGCCCTTGACGACGGTGTCCGCGCCCGCGCGCTTGCCGGCGGCGGTGAGGGTCGTGACATGGATGCCGTCGGCGGCGGGCGAGGCGACGCGCACGGTGCCGTTCGGGGCAACGGCGGTGTCCACCCGGGTCCATTCCCTGACGTTGTTGTAGCCCGGCGACAGGTACGCCAGCTTCTTGGACAGCGTGACCGAGGTCAGCGTGATCCGGTCGGCGAGCGTACGGGCGGCGGGGGCGGTCGTGCCGGCAGGCGCGGTGGTGCCGGCGGGCGCGGTCGTCTCGGCGGCCCCGGTCGTCTCGGCGGCCCCGGTCGTCTCGGCGGCCCCGGTCGCCGTCGCGGTTGTCGCGTCGTCGCTCACCATGGCCGACGCCGTGCCGTACACCGCCAGTCCCGCGAGGGCGGCGCCTGCCACTGTCAGGGTCAGCCGCCGTCTGGGGCCTCGGTCACCGTGCTTGGCGGTCTTTGCCGTACGTCGTCCCATGAGCGGTGAATTCCTCCTGTGCGAACGGCACGCGTCGACGTGCCTGTCCCCGGGAGTCGCCACGGGTGCGGAAAAGGTTGCCGCGGAATGGGGCCGGGGCGGAACTGATCCACTGGTGACGATGCCGCTGCGGCCCACGTTCCGCTCCACGTCCGGCAGCGCGCTGACCTTGTCCACTGCGAGCGGCTGCCAAGAGGGCGCTGGGGGTCGTCGGCCGACGTGGGTACGGTAAATGCCTTGCACCACCAGGGAGTTCTGTGACATCCCTACGCGGGTGGACGGATACTTCCCGATGGACAGCTTCGGCCCCGAGGGTGCCGCGGGCTACGACGAAACCCTGCGCGGAGACGAGGAGCACACCGTCTCGTTCCTGGCCGACCAGGCCCGCGGCGGAGCAGCACTGGAGCTGGCCATCGGGACCGGCCGGATCGCGCTGCCACTGGCCGCCCGGGGGGTGCGGGTGGACGGCATCGACTTGTCGTCCGAGATGGTGGCCCAGCTGCGTGCCAAGCCCGGTGGTCCGGACCTGCGGGTGGTCCTCGGCGACATGGCCGAGGTACCGATCGATGGCGAGTACCGGCTGATTTACCTGGTCTTCAACACCCTCTTCAACCTGCTGACGCAGGATGAGCAGGTCCGCTGCTTCGAGAACGCGGCCCGGCGCCTGACCGACAACGGTGTCTTCGTAGTCGAGGGCTTCACCCCGGGCTATCTGCACCGCCTTCGTGACAACCAGTACGTCGACGCCGAGAGGATCGAAGTGGCCCGCGTGAAGCTCGACGTCGGCCGACACGACCCGGTCGCCCAACTGCTGGACGAGAGCCACATCCACCTGTCCGCGCTGGGCGTCCGGCTCTTCCCTGTGGTCTGCCGCTACGTCTGGCCGAGTGAGCTCGACCTGATGGCGAGGCTGGCAGGGCTGCAGCTGCGCGAGCGTTGGGGCGGCTGGCAGCGGGAACCGTTCGCAGCGGCGAGCCGCAACTGCGTCTCCGTGTACGAACAAGTCCCCTGACCTCGCGGATGCACTTCGCCGTCTGGCACTGGGGGTGCCGGCGGTACCCCCAGTGCAGCGGTAGCCGGGGAGGTCACGGCCAGAGCGAGTAGGTGACCGTTCGATGGAGCCCGTCCGGGCTGCCGTGGGTGTAGACCAGACTCATCCGGGTGAAGCGCTTCGCTGGATGCCCCTTCCACGGGCGCGGGTGGTCGAGCCGGACGATCACAGGGTAGGAGTGGAATCTCCCCGCCGCACAGTACGGCTTGCAGTCGTTCACCTCGTTGAAGCCTCTGGCCACTGCGGACGTTTGTGCCCACCGTGACCAGTGCAGCGAGACGAGGTTGCTGTTGCCGTCACCGCAGGCGATCAGGAAGTGACCGGGACGTACCCGGGGCTGCGAGAAGCAGTCGACGACCGTGACGTCTGCAGACCGCCGTGTCACGCCCTGGGCGGACGGTCGTGGATCCGCCTGGGCGGAAGCCGTCCCCAGTGCTGCTGCGAGTGTTGCGGCAGCACAGAGCGTGACCGCCGTTCTCCCGAGTGTGTGTATGGGCATCTGCGCTCCCGACCGCCTGTCGGCAGGCCACTGGGCCCGTGCCTTACCCCTTGACCAGCCCTTTCTGTCGGCGTGGCGGGGGCGGGCGCCGGACGACTGCGGCTTCGTTCCGTCGGCATCGTCATCTGTGTTTTCTGTACCGACGCTACGACTATGGTCGGGGATGCACCATTCGACCGGGGTGTCACCGTGCGTCCGCCAGGTTCCGCGACGTGCACAACCCCGCCGTACCCGCCCTCGGGCCTCTCTACGGCGAACGCGGACCTCGGCGAGTTCAGCGGTCGTCCGTGGGCAGGAAGGCGAGCGCCTCTCGGAGGTTGTGCTCGGCGATTCCCCTCATGGAGTCGCGGTCGGGGAAGTCGCCGTCGAGGAGCCGCAGTGGTCCGGCGACGAGGGACAGGCGCATCGCCAGCGTGTAGAACGCCAGACGCTGCTCGTCGAGGTCACCGTGGTCCAGCCACCGGTAGTGCTCGCCGAAGCGCAGTCGCAGGAACACGTGCTCCCACTCGACATCGAAGAACATCACGCCCTCGATGTCGATGAGGACCGGCTGCCCATGCCTGTCCACCAGCACGTGGTCCGGCCCGAGCTCACCGTGGATGAGCCCGTACTCCGAGCGTGGGCGCACCGCCGCAGCCAGGGTGCGAAGTACGGTCTCCAGCTGATCCTGGGAACGTGTGATCCGCGTGTCGCGAGAGGCGGCTTCTGTGAGGTCGTCGAGCGCGCGGTCCAGGACGACCTGCTCACACGAACTGCCCTCGGAAGTACCGTCCTTGTCGATCAGGGCGACTTTGCCGAAGCGTGGACCCTGGTGCCGCTGCATCGCACCGAGGGTCTCGGCGAGTCGCGCCATGGTCGTTTCCATGCTGCGCGGGTCCTGGCGGAGCAGTGCTTCCAAATTGTCGCCGGGCACGTCTTCGACCACGGCGACATCTGCCGGGTAGTGGGTCCTGCTCCGGTCGGCCAGCCGGATCCTGGGCGTGCGGATTCCAAGGGTGTCCAGATGCCGGTGTGCGGCCTCGAAGAGCTCGATGCCGGAGGCGGGCGAGAACGGGTCCGCGTGGTTGTCGGCGTCGGCGGCCTGCGTGGTGGGCCAGTAGTTCTCGGCGTCGTCCCATACGTAGACGATCGCGGTGGAGTCATCGTCCAGGGTGAGGCGGTAGACGCCCTTCTTGCTTCCACCGCGCAGTCGCGACAAGCCCACGAGGCGATGTTCGGTGCCCAGAGCCGCCCGTGCGACGCCTTCCAGATGATCCCGTGTGACAACCCTGCGTACCGCGCCCACGACCTTCCTCCCCCATCTGTCCACTGCCCGTTGCTCGTTGCTCGTTGCTCCAGGCATGGGAGACAGTCGAGCGCCCTCATCTGCTACCGCCGCATCACCGACTGACAGGCCTGTGCTACAGCATCGGAAGGATCTCTTCGAAGAAGGGGCGGTCGCCCGCGAACGTAGGCTGCAGCCGCCCGAATTCCCCGGCGGTGACCCAGCGGGCCTCGCTGACCTCTCCGGGATCGAGCGTGAGCTGACCGCCCTCGACCGCAGCGGTCCACCAGTGAAGCACGAAGCTGCCGTCCTCGGTGGTGCTCTCCCAGACCTTCCCCAGTGGAGTGACGCGTAGCCCGACCTCTTCCCGCACCTCACGGACCAGCGTGTCCTGCTGACGCTCGCCAGGCTCGATCGTGCCACTCAGCGGCGCCCAGTAGCCGGGAAGTCGCGCTTGCGGACCCCGCCGAATCACCAAGACCCGACCGCCGTCCTGCCGCAGGACAGCCACCACGGCCTCTCGCCTGACCACGTTCTCCTCCATGACACGGACCCTACCCAGGCCCGACATGGACGGTGCCTCGGTTACTGCAACGGCCCCTGTCAAAGAGGGAGTCCAACGTCGGTCTGTGAAGGCGGACTTGGACTCCCCCGCCACCGCACTCGTGTGAAGACCGACGACCTGCCGACTGATTCGCCGCAGCTCGCCTCTGGCGGCCGAAGGTAGGTTTCGCACCGCTGCTCAGCGACGCCGGAGCCGGTGACGCGCCTTTCTGCCGTCCGGGGCACGGGTGACGGTGCGCGCCCCGGTCGGCATACTGCGCGGATGGTCTTCTTTGCGCTCTTCGGCTCGCTGGTCGCCCTCCTCGTGGTGGACTGGGCCATCACGCGCTCCAGCCGGCGTCGGGACGAGTGGGCCTTCTGGGAGAACTGGAACCTCGTCGTCTACGGCCCGCTCTTCGTCCTCATCTGCCTGGCTCTGACGGTCGACGCATGGTTCCATCCGGACTGGTCGCCGAGCGCCCGCCTCCCCCTCCTCCTCGGACTCCCCGTGGTCGCCGCCTACTTCGCCGTCCGCTGGTACCGCTACTTCGGGGGACGCGTCCGCGCACTCATCGGGGGGAACCGAGTCACCCGCCCGCCGGACGGCGGCGACAAGGGGCCGCCGGAAGCACGCCGTTGACGGGTTGACCAGCGGGCCGGCTCGATCGCGGCCCGTCCACCGGCGCCGAGGTAGGGGGGCGCCCCGGCAGGCGCAGCAGCCCGCGTCGGTGGCCGGACCGTGGTTCCATCCGGGACGCTGAGCGGCGGTCAGTGATCGCTGGAGAAGATCTCCTGGACCTTGCGGGGCGGTGTAGTAGGCGAGGGCGATCCGCCATGACGCGCGGGGGCGTGCGCCGGGGAGCCCGCCCCCGGGCGGGTCCGTGCGTTTCTGTGACGTAGGTTCCCCCCATGACGAACCTCCACCTTGCCGATGGCCGGACACTGGAATACCTGGTGGCCGGTCCCGCAGACGGGACACCCCTGGTTCTGCACAACGGCACGCCGTCCGCGGCGGTGTTCTTCGAGCCGATGGTCGCGGCTGCCGCGCGCCACGGCCTGCGGGTCGTGGTCCACAGCCGACCCGGATACGCAGCTTCGTCGCCGCAGCCCGGCCGTACGGTCGCCGCGGTGGCCGCCGACGTCGCCGCCATCCTGGACGAGCTGGGCGTCGACCGGTTCCTGACCGTCGGCTGGTCCGGCGGCGGCCCGCACGCCCTGGCCTGCGCAGCGCTGCTGCCCGGCCGGTGCCTCGCCGCCGCCACTGTGGCCGGCGTCGCCCCGCACGGTGTCGAGGGCCTCGACTGGCTGGGCGGCATGGGCGCGGAGAACATCGAGGAGTTCGGGGCGGCTGCGGCCGGAGAGGGGCCGCTCACCGCCTTCCTGAGCGCGCAGGTCCCCGGCCTGGCCGAGGTGCAAGCCGGTGAGATTGCGGCCGCGTTGGGCGATCTGGTCTCCGACGTGGACCGCAATGCGCTCACCGACGAGTTCGCCGATTACATGGCGGCGACGTTCCGGGCGGCCGTGTCCGGCGGCATCGCCGGCTGGCGCGACGACGACCTGGCCTTCGTCGGCGACTGGGGCTTCGATCTCGGCGCCGTCGAGGCTCCGGTCTCGGTCTGGCAAGGCGCCGAGGACCGGATGGTGCCCTACGCCCACGGCCGCTGGCTGGCGAGCCGGTTGACCGGTGCCACCGTCCACCTCGAGCCGACCGAGGGTCACCTGTCGCTGGTGCTAAACGCGTTCGACGACATCGTGACCGAGCTGACCGGGCACCTGGCCTGACGCGTTCCCGGCGCCGGCGTGCGGGGTCGCGTCAGCCACCGGGCTGGGTCCGGGGCCGGCGGTGCAGGACCGCGGCCAAGTCGACGGCCGGCACGCCAGATCTGGGGCGGCCGGATCGCCGGTCACGAACAATCCCTCGATCTTGCGCTGGTGGATCGGGAACGAACGCAGCGACGCCAGCGACACGCAGCCGATACCGAAATCGTCGAGGGCCACCCGGACGCCGCTCGCGGTCACCCGGCGCAGCTGTTCGCGAGCCGACGGTTCGTGGATGTGTGCTGGAGTCAGAACCCACCTAAGGGCGCCACGTCGCTGATCGCTCTGCGCGACAGCGTGCACCTCGCGAGCGGGGAACGAGTCCTGGTCCGGGGCCGCTGCCGGCGGCGTTGGCACAGCCGCCGTACAGTTGGCCCACGCCATGGGCGCCAAGGCGACCGCGCTGGCCCGCGACCGCCACGCCCCGCTGCTCACCGATCTCGGTGCCGACGAGGTCCTGGACCACGGCTCCACCACCTCGGACCAAGTCGGACCGTTCGACCTCATCGTCGACACCGTCGGCTCGGAACTGAACTGCTACCGAAGCCGGTTGGCCAAGGGCGGCCGAATGGTCACCGTTGGACTGTCCGCGTCGGCCCTGGCCTCGATCGCAGCGTCGAGGTGTACGGCTCCCGCCGCATCCGCACGGTCAGCGCCAATCCCGACACCGCCGTGCTGCGCGACGTGGCCGACCGCGTCACGTCGGGTGCGCTGCGCCCGGTGGCCAACAGCGTGTACCCGCTCGCAGACATCGCCACCGCGCACCAGGCGTTCGATCGCGGCAGCGTCGTGGGCAAGCATCTGGTGGCGGTGTGTGCGTAGTTCCGTCGTCCTCGTGGGCATCCGGTCTGACGGGTAATCGGGGCGGCTCGTCCGCGTGCCGATGGCTCTCGCCTGACGGCGTTGTCGTCGGTCGATGTTCGGGTCCGGCGAGGTCCGGGACGAAAGGGCCGTGGGTTCAAGTCCCGCTATCGCGACCGCGTTGCAGCAGGCCGGCCGTGATTCGCCGTCGTGGGGCACGGTCTGGTGGGTGGGGTCCGTCAGTGAGTGGTGCGCAGGTCGATACCGCGACCATGGGCGTCTACGGTCACGATCCGGGTCGCCATCTGCGACAGCCGCTTCCGGTCGGTTTCGGGCAGCGGCGCGACGGATCTCTCGATCTGCTCGGCGAACCGTGCGGCGACCTGTTCGACGAGCTGCCGGCCGACGTCGGTGATCGATACCTGAAACGAGCGGCGGTCGACGGCGCTGACGGTGCGGGTCACCAGACCGCGGCGCTGCGCACGGTCGACCAGACCTGTGATCGAGGACTTGTCGAGGCCGAGGTGCCGACCGAGCTGGTTCATCGTCGGCTCCCGGTCCCGAAGCACCCCGAGCAGCCGCGTCTGGATGATCGACAAGTCGTGGTGCCCCGCGATCTCGGCCAGGGTGTTCTGCACCAGAAACGACAGCTGGGCGAGGGCATCGACCAGCCCGAGATCCTCGTCTGCGGGTGACGGTGCGTGCGGGGTCGGCGTGTCGTGGGGTGACGTCATATCCGGATTCTACTTGCAAAGGTACGTGGCACCCACTAATTTAATTTGTGCCACGTACCAAAGTCTTTGTGCCACGTACCAAATCTGAGGAGAGTTCCCATGGACATCCATGCCGCGGTGGTCAGCTCGTTCGACAACCCGCCCCGCTACGAGCCGTTCGACCTGCCCGCCCCGTCCGACGAGGACCAGGCGCTCGTCGACGTCCTCGCGGTGGGCCTGCACCCCCGGGTGCGTTCCGGCGCGTCGGGCAGCCACTACACCAGCAACGGGAAGCTGCCGATGGTTCCCGGCATCGACGGGGTCGGCCGGCGCCAGGACGGCCGGATGGTGTACTTCGTCGCCGATGACGAACTCGTCGGTCCGATGGCCACCCGGACCGTCATCGACAGCCGCCGCAGCGTCGTACTGCCCGACGGCGCGGACGTGGTGAAGATCGCCGCGGCGATGAACCCGGCCATGTCGTCCTGGGTGGCGCTCCGCCGCCGCGTCCCGATCGAGGCCGGGCAGTCGGTGCTGATCCTCGGCGCGACCGGCAACGCCGGCCAGATGGCCATACAGGTCGCCAAGCGCCTCGGCGCCGGCCGGGTCGTCTGCGCCGGCCGTGACCAGGCCCGCCTGGCGACGCTGCCGGGAATAGGCGCGGATGCGACCGTCGCGCTCACCGACGACGCCGACGCCACCGCAGCGGCGCTGGCCCAGGCGGCCAGCGAGGTCGACCTGGTCATCGACTACCTGTGGGGCAAGCCCGCCAGTGAGGCGATCATGGCGCTGCTGCAGGCCCGCGCCGACCGCAGCCGTGCCCTGAACTGGATCCAGATCGGCGCCATGGCCGGCCCGACCATCGAACTGCCATCAGTGGCACTGCGCTCGGCGAACTTCCGGCTGCAGGGCAACGGCCAGGGCGCGGTGTCGACCAGGACGTACCTGGAGGAACTGCCGTCCCTCATCAACGAGATCGAGGCCGGAGGTCTCACGGTCACCGCCCAGGCCGTACCACTCGCCGACATCGAAACCGCGTGGACCGCACCCGAGGTCCCGGGCGTGCGCACGGTCCTGGTGCCCTGACCCCGGCAGCGCCCTGTGCATACCCGGCCTCCGGGCGCGACAAGTAGCCCGGGCCACTGTTACCGAAGGAGAACACACACCATGGACACGGACGTCAAATGAAGTGTGCCCGTACTCCAACGCCATGCGGGGAACATCGAGGTGACCCTCACGGCCACAGCCTCGCCGGCACCTTCGGACGGCTGACGCCCCCCGAAGGTGCCGGCGGACAGCGAGGGGAACCCCACGCTGCCGGCGCTCACCTCATCGCACGGCCGCAGGCTGGCCAGACAGGCGGACGCCATCAGCTCGGCGGCCGGCTCGTCGACGCGGAACCTAAGGGCCCACAGCGCGTACGACGTGCCGGACCGGTGCCGAGGCCCGAACGCGGTAGTGATCACTGCCACGAGGCCAGGACGTCGTCGGGCAGTTCACCTGGTTGATCCATCGCTACGCTGATCACGTCGCGCCGGCGGTCATCGCCACGAGTTCGCCCAGCACCTCGCGCTCGATGTCGAGGAACGACCGCTCCTCACCCTCGGCGATCCACTTGCCGAAGGCCACGCCGAACACGGTCACCCCGGATTCCGCGGCGAGCGTGGCCGTCGCCTCGGGAACCCCTCGCGACCGGAGAGCGGCAGCGACCGCCGTGGCCAGCCCCGCCAACTTCAACAACTCCCGTTCCTGCAGCGCAGGATTCTCGGAGATGATCGTGTGCCGCCGTCTGGAGTGGTCGCGGCGCTCGGCCGGGAAGAACGTCGCCGCGGCCGACAGGGCGGACTCGACCATCTCGAGCGGCGACGCGTGCGGCACAGCCGCAGCCACCCCGTCCAGGAACGCCTGCTCCAGCAGCTCCTGCCCGCCGAACAGCACCTCACGCTTGTCGGCGAAGTGGCGGAAGAACGTGCGCTCCGTGAGACCGACAGCCTGAGCGATGTCGGCCGCGGTCGTCCTGTCGAAGCCGCGACTGATGTAGAGGTCCATCGCCGCCGCCTGCAGCCGCTCCCGCGCCCCGGGCTCCCATCTCACCATGGCCGCCACTCTAGTGATGACAGCGGCCGACATGGCAGCTACAGTGACAGCAGTCACTGACGTCAGTGACTGACATTGCTCGCTTCGTACACCAGGCTTGCCATCGAAGGAGATCATTCACATGCGCGTTTTCGTCACCGGAGCATCCGGGTGGATCGGCTCGGCCGCGGTCGACGAGCTGCTCGCCGCCGGCCACGAGGTGGTCGGGCTCGCCCGCTCCGACACCTCGGCCGCATCCCTCGACGCGAAGGGTGCTCAGGTCCGCCGCGGCGACCTCGACGACCTCGACGACCTCGACAGCATCCGGGAGGGCGCGGCGACCGCTGACGCCGTCCTCCACCTCGCCAACAAGCACGACTTCAACAACCCCGCCGTCTCCAATCAGGCCGAACGGGCCGCCGTGCAGGCGATCGGCGACGTCCTGACCGGATCAGGCCGTCCGTTCCTGCTGGCGTCCGGCGTCGCCGGTCCGGCGCAGGGCCGGGTGGCGACCGAGGAGGACAGGTCACCGTTCCACGGCCTGGAGTCCCCCCGAGGCGGCAGCGAGAACCTCGCGCTGGAGTTCGTCGATCGCGGCGTGAACACGGTGAGCCTGCGGTTCGCCCCGACTGTGCACGGCGACGGCGACCACGGGTTCATCGCGACCCTGGTCGCGATCGCCCGTGAGAAGGGCGTCGCGGGCTACGTCGGCGACGGCACGAACCGCTGGCCGGCGGTCCACCGGTCGGATGCCGCGCAGATCACCCGCCTGGGACTGGAGAAGGCCCCGGCGGGAACGCTCCTGCACGCGGTGAGCGAGGAGGGAGTCCCCACTCGCGAGATCGCAGAGGCCATCGGACGAGGACTCGACGTTCCCGTGACCTCGATCGCACCGCAGGACGCAGAGAAGCACTTCGGCTGGATCGGCCGCTTCTTCGCCATGGACATCCCCGCCTCGAGCGCCCGCACACAGGAACTCCTCGGCTGGGCCCCAAGCGGGCCTGGCCTCATCCAGGACCTGGACGCCGGGTCCTACTTCCGCGCCTGACGCACCTGACGCACCTGACGCACCTGACGGTCGACGCGCCAGGGGGTGTCGGTCTCGACAGGGACGACATGCTGCGGCGAGGGCGCAGAATCGACAGGGTTTGCTTGAGCCGCGTGCTCGGACGAAGGGCCAGCACGGTTCTGAGGGGACTACGGTGCAGTAACGCGCCGCAGGCCACCCGGGGCAGGTTGACCTTCACCCTCGACGCCACCTCACTGCGCGCCGGCCGCCCCCTGCTCGACCGCCGGCTGCGCGGTCCCCGCGGACTGGACGTTGAGCGGCACCCCAGGGTCCGGTTCACCGCCGAAGAGCTCAAGCACCAGGAGGACGGGGACCGGCCGCGCGGCTGCCTGGACTGCATGCCGGCGGCGGTCAGGACTTGCGCCCGACCCCGCCTGCACAGGACACCTCGGCGGCCCCACCACGGGGGGTGAGTTCCGGCCGCCACCGAGACACCGGTACGACGCCGGGCTCCAGCAGCTCAAGGCCGTCGAAGTAACCGGCGATCAGCTCCGGGCTCCGCGGGGTGTACGGGACCGCGCCGCTGCCCTTGTTGTAGCCGCCGATGGACTTGACGTACACCGGGTCGGTGTCGCTGCCGTCGTAGAGCGCCAGATAGCTGCCGGAGGGCAGCGCGGCCATGAGCTGCCGCACGATCATCCGCGCCTCGTCGTAGTCGCCGACCAGGCCCAGGATCCCCATCAGCATGAGTGCAGTGGGCCGGGTGAAGTCCAGCGTTTTGGCAGCTTCCCGCAGGATCGTGCCGGGGTCGCGTACGTCCGCCTCGAGGTAGTCGGTGGCTCCTTCGGGCGTGCTGGTGAGCAGCGCGCGGGCATGCACCAGCACCAGGGGGTCGTTGTCCACGTAGACGATGCGGGAATCGGGGGCCACCCGCTGCGCGACCTCGTGGGTGTTGTCGACAGTCGGGAGTCCGGTCCCGATGTCCAGGAACTGGCGGATCCCCGCCTCACCGGCCAGGTGGTCGACGGCGCGTACGAGCATGTACCGGGACTGGCGGGCGATGTCGACCATGCCCGGGAAGATCGCCCGGACCCCGTCACCCGCCTCACGGTCAACGGTGTAATTGTCCTTTCCGCCCAGCATGTAGTTCCATACCCGGGCGGAGTGGGGAACGCTGGTGTCGATCCGGCGCCTTCGGCCATGGACCGCGTCCTCGGCCGTCAACTCCGATGCTTCGGAGGTGACCTGAGGATCCGTCATGTCTTCGCCCATGGAGAGAACTCCCGCCTCACGTCTTCTACTGAGGGGAGATTACGCCTTTCGTGCGACTCGAAGGGCGCAACCGGACCAGGACGTCGTCAACGCCGCTGCATGCCCCGGGCCGGAACGTCCGTTGGGGGATCCGCAGGCCGGCGCGACATCGGTGCACGGTGAGGTAAGACAGTCCATTGGCGTTCGCGGTGAAACTCCGGGCGGGAGCCGGGAGGCCTGATCGCAGCTGTGCGTTTCACCGGACAGCCGGGGCAGTGCCGTTCAACGCGCTGGGCCCGAGTCCGCGTTGCGGCGGTCCCGGGCCCGGAGGAAAGCGGCTGGAAGTCAGCGGGCGCGCGTGATGTTCTCCGCCTGCGGGCCCTTCTGGCCCTGGGTGACGTCGAAGGTGACGGGTTCACCTTCGGTCAGTTCGCGGTAGCCGTTGCCTGCGATATTGGAGTAGTGCGCGAAGACGTCGGGGCCGCCGCCGTCCTGAGCGATGAACCCGAAGCCCTTTTCGGAGTTGAACCACTTCACCGTGCCACTGGCCATGCCTGTTTACCCCTTGATCCGCAACGACGAGCCGCTGTGTCGCCACGGCTCAGGGCACCCACAAGCGGACACCCGCAGCCGTACTTACCCCGGCACGCAGCCAGATATCCCCCGCCCTCCTCCCGTTTGGTCACCAATGAGGATGCGGCCCGGGACCTCGTGCGCTCCGATATCCGGCGCGCGGGCACGAGTCAGGGAGCACCCATGCCAGTTCTCGAGGTCGCGGTGTGACCTGGGGTGGTCCAAACCTCCGACTGGGCCCGCGAGTTCACCCAGTACGGTCCGCGTCACCTAAGCATGGCTGATGGCCACGCCGTTGAAACCATTGCGCAACACGCTTGACAGATTGATGTGACCGCGACCAAACTCGCAGCCCGTCGGCCATGTTTGCGCAAACATCGCGAGTGAAGCCGGCCCAGCAAGTCCAGGAAAAGGCCCAACGAGCCCACAGGACCGAACAGTTGTGACGACCCCCGCCGCCTCCCCGGCCCCGGGACGACGCTTCCCTCGCGGCCCGGCTTCGCGCACCGCCGGGATGGCAACGTCCTACCTGGACTGCACGCCCCTTCACACCACCACACCGTCGATCCCCTCGTCGCCGCCGACCTCGATCCCGTCGAATAACCCATCCGTAGCTCTGACCGCACCCGCACCCCACGAAGAAGGTGCTGCCATGCCCACCCGCACCCGCACTCGCGCTCTCCGGCAGACCAGCGGACGCACGCTGGTCGCCTCCGCCGTAGCCACCGCCGCCCTGCTGTGCGCCGGCCTCCAGCCGACCGCCGCAGCCGCCACGCCGGTCGCACCCGATACCAGCCAGTTCAAAGGCGTGAACTGGGCCGACCCCCGCGACAACTTCGCGAACGACCCGCTGGTGCTGTCCGGCCTGTCCCTCTCCGACAGCCACGCCACCACCTACAAAAAGGCGAGCCGCATCATCGCCGCCTTCCACGCCAACCTGGGCGCCAATACCGTCCGGCTCCCGATCAACCCCTACACCGTCAACGGCTCGTACTGGCATTCCTACCGGGCCGTCATCGACGCAGCCACCCGACTGCACTTCAAGGTGATCGTCTCCTACTGGGAAGGCGCCGACACCGCCAGAGACGGCCTGATCGACGACAACGCCGCTTTCTGGCGCATGTGGACCACCGTCACCCGCGCCTACACCGCGAACGAACGGGTCTACTTCGAGCCGATGAACGAACCGCACGGCTACACCCCCGCCCAGTGGGCCGACATCGCCGCCCAGTGGATCGACACCTTCCCCGCCGTACCACGCGACCGCATATTCGTCAGCGGCAGCGGCTACAACGACAGCGTCGTCTCCGTCTGCGCCGACCCCCGGCTGAAGGGCACCTACCTTTCCCTGCACCACTACGGCTTCTGGGGCAACCGCACCTACGACGAGTGGACCACCGACCTCAAGAGCCGCCTGGGCGACTGCGCCTGGCGCACGGTGGCCGACGAGTTCGGCGCCTCCATGACCACCGGGCTGGACTACAACGGACCGAACGCCGGCAACAACGAGATCTCGTTCATCCAGGCCGACACCGACGCCTTCCGCGCACTGCACATGGGCTCGGTCTACTGGCCCGGCCTGCGTACCGGCGACACCTACAGCATGGAGACCCTCACCGGCAGCCCCTCCACGCCCTGGCTGAAGACCACCAACCCCTCCGGTGCCGACCGGCTGGCCTGGGCCTGGGGCCGTTGACGACCGGGGTCAAGTCTGGCCAGCTCTCGCCCTCAGACGTGAGGAAGGGGTTGCCCTGCCAGGCTGGCCTGCGCTGATGGTCACCGGCGCTGAGGAGATGCAGAACCGGCCGCGAAACCCACCGCGAAACCCACCGCGAAACCTCCGACGAAGCCGTTGGTAGGAGCTCCGGTGAACCGGACAGGAACAGGCGGATTGCGACGCGCTGATGGCGGCTAGTCAGGGCTCTCGCGCCAGAGCCGGAGGCGTCTGAACAGCGCTCGAGCTTTCGTTCAGCTTGGGACACTGCTCCTGGGAAGCTCACTCTTCCTGGCGTTCCTGCGCATCCCGTCGCAGATCGGCGTTGGCCCATCTGTCCGCCTGGGAGCGGGCTGCTCGTATCTCGTGATCAACAAGCTGAGCTTTCGACTACGCAGGGACACATCGTGAGGCTATGCTTTACGACTCGATGAGTTCTGTGACGGGGGAACAGTCGTGCTTGAGATTGATGCTCTACTTGGCCAGGCCATGCCTGCAGTCAGCGCCGCGGTGGGTGCCTACGGGGTCGGGGTTCTGACCAAAGCTGAGAGCGAGGCTGCCGACACGACGGTGCGTCTCGGGCAGCGGGTGCTCGCCCGGATCTTACGCCGGAGCGCCCAGCCTGCAGCGATTGAGGCAGCGGTCACCGACCTTGCCCAAGCAGTCGAGGACCCGGACGCGCTCGCTGCACTGCGCCTGCAGATCAAGAAGGTGCTTGCAGGCTACCCGGAGCTTGCTGCCGAGCTCTCTGCTCTGCTGCCGACAGGGCCGACTGTCCACGCGTCGGGCGCCCGTAGCGTCGCGATCGACGGAGACAACTCAGGGATTGTCGCAACTGGCGACACCTCGACGAACTTCCTGCGCCGTTGAACGCCGGGCCCAGCCCCGAGGAGGGCGCTCCCCAGAACGCCGAGCAGCCCGTTGGCGATCGCTCGGTGGTGGTCCGTGGCGACAACCAGGGCATCGTGAGTACGGGTGACTACGCGTTCAACGTGGTGTACACCGAGGGAGGTTTCGTCCAGACTCCCAGCGTGATGGAGTTGCCGCTCCATGAGCCGCCCGAGCTGCCCGTTTCCTCGCGGATGGAGCTGTTCGGCCGAGAGGCGCTCGTGGAGCAGGTCGCCCAGCAACTGGTTGCTGGGCGCAGTGTGCAGCTGCATGGGCGGCCGGGCGTGGGCAGGAAGGCAGTCGCCTGGGCGGTTCACAGGCGCTTGGCGGACAGCGGGGGGCGCGGCCACGTCCTGCTGCCCAGAGCCGGGGAATCGGACACTCTCGCCGGGACCTATGAGCGCTTGGCCGGGGTCTTCTTCGGCAGGAACTTTCTGCGCGGGGTCGATGAGTCGATGCTCCGGGCGGCCGTCGCGGGAGTCACCACGCACATCACCTTGGTTGACTGCACGCTGAATACGGAGAGCCTCTCCCGGGTAATGGATACGTTCTCCGGCTGCACGTTCCTGATCACTTCAGAGTTCCGGACACTGCCTGATCCCGAGTCTGTCCACCATGTCCAGCCTCTTACGCGTGCTGCGGCGGCGGATCTACTCAGTGCCGAACTCGGCTTGCGGTTGGGGCCGATCGGCCTTCAGAACCTCCAGTTCGACCACGCCTATCGCCTGGCCGAAGGCAGGCCGCAGCGGCTGCGGCTGTTTGCGGAGTTCATCAAGAACTCCGATCAGTGGCGGGCTCGCAGCACCGAGGAGCCCTTCGACCAGCCCGCCCCAACCGACCCCGACCTGGTAGACCCCCGAAAGCAAGCAGAAGTGCTGGCTGCCGCCATCAGCGAGCAGGCCCGCCGCGTGCTGGTCGCGCTCAGGACCACCGGTGCTCCTCTGGCTCCCGCCTGGTTTGCCGCTGTCACCGGAGACCCGCAAGCAGCCGAGGCGGGCCACGAGCTGTATGACAGGCGTCTGGTGACTCGTGACGACGCTGGATACCAGATCACGGATGACGCCGCAGCCGCGATCGACACCCTCGGCTTGGGCCGCACTGACGCCAAGACCGCAGCTGAGGGAGTCTTGGCGCTGATCGCCACACCGCATGCGCCGACCGCGGACCCGCACATGCTGCTGTCGATCGCGCGCGGGCTGGAAGGGGCCCGGGAATGGGCCACCGCTTCACGCTTCGACAAGATGGCCGCGCCGGTCGCGCTCGCCGCCGGCCACGGACAGGTCGCGCTGCAGCTGTACGTCCTCGGCAAGAAGGCCGCCGGCCTCGCCGGCATGGCCGGGGACATCGAGTACTACACGCGCACCGAACATCAGATGCGCCAGCTCCTGCAAGGCGACGTCATCGCCGCCGCAACGGCGATAGCAGCCCTCAGCGAAGGAGCCATCCATGCCGCACCCGCGGCGGCCCACGGCCTGAGCCACATCGGGAAGGGCATCCGGGCCACCCGCTGGGGAAACCGCCTCCTGCACGGCAAAGCCCTGATCGCGACGGTGACCGCCGCGACCGTCGTCGTCGGCGGGACCGCCGTGGCCGTCATCGTGGCAACCACCGGACCCAGCGCCTCCGCGTACTCGCACTTCCCCGCGGGCTGCGACCACCTGCTCGACATCGAACTCAAGACCGGGGAGATCCAGTCCGATTGGATCGATGAAGACACCGCGGGTCATGGCAGTTCGCCGATCCGGGATCTCCTGAGCCAGGTGCACGATCTGGATCAGTCCAGCCTCACCGCCGCCACAGATCCGCAGATCAAGGATGCCTTCCGCGCGCACCAGTCCGATGCTCGGGCATTCGCGACAGCCTACGACGCTGGCGCGGTGTACGAACACGACTATGACACCGCTTCCGGCGCTGCTGCCCTCAAGGCGGAGGGGGACATGACCAATGACCAGAGCCGTCTCGTGTCGTTGTGCAACGTAGCCATCTCCCCGGACGGCCACGCCTCCACACTCCCCAACCCGCTCGCAAGTAATTCCTAAGAAGTCATATCTCAACCGATCTTGGAACGTGCAGATCGAACGAGAGTCCCGGCCGGGTCCTCTTCCGGTCGTACGCGTATGAAGACAGGGCCTCTTGGTAGCTCGGGGGTGCGACCCCAATCCGAGCGGTTCCAGGAGTCCCTGTGGCTCACTGGCGCGGTAGAGGGAACAGCTGCATCCGGAACAGGGCGTCGAAGTCGCTCTCCGCCCGCCAGCGCCGCAGGGCGAAGTCCTGACAGTCAATGCTCTCCTTCGGCTGCTCCATGGCGGCATCGTTGCTTCCGAGAGGGGATCACCGAAATCAGATATCAGTGGGAGTCAACCTTCCTGCTCGGCAAGGCGGCGACAGCAGATCAGTCGGGCGGCTACACCAACTCTCCCGGCCCCAACGCCTGGAGCCCTGGGTACCGACGGGCTCCAGGCGGCAGGCGGGGATACCCGCGCCTCACACGCCGATCGCGCCATCGATGCGCTCACGGAGCAGATCGGCGTGTCCGTTGTGCCGGGCGTACTCCTCGACCATCCAGGTACGCCCGGCTCGGCAGAGAGGTCATCGAGGCTTCAAGAGCTACTCCAACGCGCTGCCGGAAGTCCTGTCCGTCTTTGTCGTCGCCGGCAGCGACGACTTTCTGGGCGTGTGGCGGGCGGTGCAGGACGTGGACCGGACCAGCTGCACACCTTCCTCGTGGACCGGTTCGGCAAGCGGCGCGAGATCGTCAACTTCCGCAGATCAGTGATCTACCAACGCGTCAGCACACCGGTCGTCAGCCCGCTGCCGGACCGCCCAACGCCATAGCCATGGGGTGGCCGGCCCGGCCGGGCTCGCAGACATGGGCCCTCAGGAGGGGTACGTCCAGAGTTGGTTCGAGCCGCCGCTGCAGTCGTAGATGATGACCGGGGTGCCGTCAGCCGTGCCGCCTCCCGCGGCGTCGAGGCAGCGCCCTGACTGCGGGTTGCGCAGCGTGCCGTCGCCGGGTGCCGTCCACTGCTGTGCGGCAGAGTTGTTGCAGGTCCACAGCTGCACACGGGTACTGTTCGCGGTGCCACCGCCGGTGACGTTCAGGCACTTCCCGAGCGACTGGAAGGTGTTCCCGATGTGGCTCCAGAACTGGTTGGACTGGCCGTTGCAGGTGTACATGGTGATGCCCGCGCCGTCGGCGGTGTTGCCCCCGCTGATGTCGACGCACTTCGACCCGGTGCCCGTGATCGGTCCGCCGGTCGCCGGGGTCATCCGGATCAGACGGGAGCCGTGAGCGGGCACAGCGCTCGCGGTCCAGCTGTTGTAGGCGGTGCCCAGTTCCGTACGCGAGGCCAGGTCACGTACGGACTGGGTCCCGCTCAGCCCGAGCGACGCGAGGTTGACGGTGATGTTGCTCGCGCTGGAGCCGAGGTTGTAGACGGCGGCCACGGTACTGCCGTCGGGCATCTGTTTCTTCCAGACCTGCAGGGTGCCGCCGGTGACCTGGGTCGGTGTGCGGCCGGCCTGGTCGACTCCGATGACCTCGGGGTTGCTGAGGATGGAGACGGCCTTGCTGTCGATGAAGTAGACGTCACCGCCGACGTACAGCGGGGCGGAGGCCATGGACCAGAAGGTCATGACGGTCTGTCGCTCGGTGTCGTTCAGCCCGTCCTGGATGCCCGATCCGGTGTTGTTGTTGACGGGCATGGAGTCCAGGTCGGGCCAGTAGTTGGAGCCGACGGAGCCCAGCCAGTTAGGCAGGTCGTTCCACCGGGCGCTGACCGAGCTGTTCCAGGACGAGACGGTGTCGCAGTAGCACTCGACGTCGGTGTCGACCCGGACGCCGTTGGCGTACGGCTTCAACGCGCCGGCGATGGAGACCGGGACCGGCCAGGCACTGGCGGTCAGGTACATCTGGCGGCCCGACTGGTCGATGGCCTGCGACCAGGCGGCGATGTCGGCAACGTTGTCCTGGGTGGTGCCGTCGATCTTGATGAAGTCGATGCCCCAGGAGGCGAACTTGTTGGCGATGGAGTTGATGTAGCTCTGGCCGCAGGGCTTGGAGTAGTCGATCTTCCAGTTGGAGCCCCACCCGTTGGTTGCCGTGAGCGGCTGGACGGCGACGTCCTGGGTGTGGCAACTGGTCCCGGCGATGGGGGCGTTCTTGTCGTACGCCTCCTTCTCCAGGCCGATGCCCAGGTAGATCCCGGACTTGAGCCCCTTGCCGTGAATGTAGGACGCCAGGCTCGCCATACCACTGGGGAAGCGCGCCGGGTCCGGGTCGGGGATGCCGTTGGCATCGGTGTGGAAGTTCCAGCTCAAGGTGGCGTCCCAGCCTGCGTCGACGTTGATGTAGCTGTACCCGGCCGACTTGAGGTTGGTGGCCACCGAGTCCGTGGCGTTCTTGATGTTGTTCTCGTTCAGCCAACTCGTTCCGTATCCGGAGCGGGTGGAGGACTCCACGCTCCAGCTGCTCCAGCCCATGAAGGGTTTGACGGTGAAGTCGCTCTTGGCGAGGGCGGGCTGGCCGGGCAGGGCGACCAGAGCGATCGATGCGATCAGCGTCGCGGGCAGAAGTCTGGCGAGGACGGCTCTCATGTGCACGGGGGACCTCCGTGTGGGGGGATGGGCTCGCTGCTCCGCGGCGCCCGCTGCACTGCGGTGGGTCTCAGGCGATGGTGATTCGGGTGATTCGGTCGGCCCACGCGTCGGCGGGCGGCAGGGTCCGGGGAACCCACCACGCGTACGGCCTGGCTCATCAGCCCACCGGCCGGCAGCGACGCGTCGAGTTCCTCGGCCGACTCCGCTGCCCGGCGGTGACCGGCAGTAGAGACGGCTTGATGAGGATGAGTCTCGCGCCGAGTTCGTCGCGGGACCCGGGCCAGTACATGGCGGGAGTCCTCTTCGTACGTCTCCTGGCCGCAGGTCGTAACGGCGCCGAGTGTCATTGCCGCCGGTCAAGGCGGGCGCCGGGTCGGGTGCGAGCTCCATGGGTCCTCGTCCCACCTGACCCGCAGGCGGTGACCTGGGGGGTTGGCTTGATGACCATCGGCGCTCCCGGGGGCAAAGCCGGTGGTGACGGACGAGTGCATTCTGCGGACACATACCGGGAACACGACAAGCGCTTATCAGCCACTCGGCGGCCTACGGCTTGAACACAGCAGTCACCGCCGTAACACCGCCACCGCGAACCGGCCTGAACACGACACGTCGTTGTGCGAGTTGCTCGTGACGGAGAGCGGTCCTTCGTCCCCCCAGTCGTCCGTCGCTACTCCTGAGCCGTACACGCCACCCTGGGACACGCTCGCGTGCGCCGACGACGCCAGACCGCTCCTGCCAGCGTGATCGCCGCCACGGCCCCGCCGTCCTGGACACCCTGACTCCCACCGGTGCCACGCTGCTGCAGGCCGGCGGACCAGACATGCGCCCGACCTGACGCCGTCGAAGACCACCACCCCCGGCCAGCAGTTGCGCAGCGGTTACTCCACCGGGAGCAATCCTTCACGCGTCCGGCTGGTCCCGCGGGTCGTCGGCAATACGGGCAGACTTTGTCAACTCGTGGGCACGGCAGGCCAGTTGGATGAGATAACTTCCCCCATCCATCCGGCCTTCCGAAAGGAACTCGCCCCGTGTCCTCCGCCCCCCTCGCCCTGACCCTGGCCAATCTGCTGCTCCGGCCGGGCTTCGGCTCGCGTCGTATCCCTGACCGGACCTTCGACCGGCTTGTCGCCAAGACCGGGCAGGCGGAGGGGGATCAGCGGTTCGTCGATGACTTCCGGTTCCTGCTGCGCCACTGGGCCGCGGACGAGAACCTCACTCCGGTCGGCTGGCTGTCCGCGCAGGGTCACGTCCGCAGGCATCTCACCAACCGGGCCCGGATCCGGCGGCTGATCGCCGAGCACCCCGCGATCGAGCAAGAGCCCGTCGAGAAGCCGGTGTTCGTGGTGGGCCTGCCGCGAACAGCCACCACGCTCACCCACGGCGTGCTGTCCTTATCGGAGGAGCACCGATGTCCCCTGTTGTGGGAACTGCTCACACCCGACCTGGACGTGGCGCCCGAGCAGCGGCAGAAGGCCATCACCTCCGCGCGTTGGATGGTCGGCGGAATCAACCTGTTCGCCCCGCGCTTCCGCGACATCCACCCTCTCCGCGCCGAGGGCCCCGACGAGTGCACCTTCGCCCTTCCGCACACCGTTATGCCGCTGTCCCAGGCCCGCATCCCGCAGTACCGGACCTGGCACGATGAACGGGACTTCGTCCCCGACTACCGCCACCTCAAGCAGGTCTTCCAAGTGCTCCAGTACGGCCGTCCCCGCCGCCGCTGGGTTCTGAAGTCCCCCCTGCACACCGAGAACCTCGATGCGCTGCTCAGCGTCTTCCCCGACGCCACGATCGTGTGGACCCACCGTGACCCGGTCGCCGTCGTGCCGTCGTTCTGCAGCCTGGTCGAGCACGGCATGGCCATCACCGTCCGCCCCCTCGACCTGCACGGCATCGGCGCCACCTGGCTCGAACTGCTCAGCCGCTCCATGGCGCGGGGCCTCGCTGCCCGTGCCGCGATCCCCCGGGAGGCGCTGGTGGACGTCCCGTACTCCTGGCTCGGTTCCGATCCGGCCACCGGCGCCCCGAAGCTCTACGAGTCCATCGGCACCCGGT
This sequence comes from Streptomyces sp. NPDC059373, assembly GCF_042751495.1. Taxonomy (NCBI): domain Bacteria; kingdom Bacillati; phylum Actinomycetota; class Actinomycetes; order Kitasatosporales; family Streptomycetaceae; genus Streptomyces; species Streptomyces sp. NPDC059373. The sequence continues at coordinate 43,562 of NZ_JBHYXC010000039.1, forward strand.
GGACCGACGCCGACGCCGCCCGGCTCCCCCAGGTCACAGCCCGCCCACAGGGCACCCGCCCGCACAGCTACGACCTGTCCCGCTACGGCCTGACCCGCGCCGACGTCGAGTCGGCCTTTGCCGACTACAACGCCCTGCGGGCCGAGGTCGACCCCGCCTGACCGCACGGGCCTGGCCCCGCCGGAGTGGGGATGGAGGGGCGCACAGTGGACGGGCAGGTGAGTAAGCCGGACTCACCTGGTAGCGGACAAAGCCCCTGACCTCCTATCGGCTTATCCTGCCGCACTTCCCATCTGCGGATGCCGATGGCTGTCCCTACGCGCGCCTTCTGGTCGGGCCACGCGGCCTTTGGCCTGGTCACGATCCCTGGGTAGCTCTTTGCGGCGACGGAGGACCGGCCCGGGTGGCCTTGGGCCACGGCCCCGGGCCGGCAGCGGCCCCAGGGGAAGACCTCAGGGCCCGGCCACCACGCGTCGTACCACGCGCAACGGCTCCCGGCTGCGGTGCCCGCTGCCGGCCCGGTGGCGGACAACCGCGCCCCCCGGCAGGCTGGTTGCGCCAGGCGGTGTAGCGGCGGATCACGCCGCCCTGCTCGCGATGGCTGGCGTGGTCGCCGCTGTCGATCGTTTCGAGCATGGCGAAACAAGGGCCCCCGTCCCGGCCGAAGCCGGGACCAGGGCGGGGGCGCACGTGGGGGCTGCTCAACGACGGCGATCGACTGGCCACGCCATGGAGACGAACGTGAGGTCGACTACCTCAGCGGCCATTGCTGGTCGGTGTTGGTCGTGCAGGTCCACTGAATAGCTTGGAGGCCGTCCGCCGTGCTCGAATTCGGAATTGCCAGGCAGAAGCCGCTGTTCACATTCCGAAATCCGTACCTGCTCTCAGTGGCCTGGGCCACCGGGGCACGCAATCGCTGGATCGCAGGCTTCGTCCGCACCGCAAGCGAGCTCACCGGCGCCCGCGCCCGAATCGCCTGACAACTGGGCGCTGATTGTGGCTTCACAGTGACCTTCATCCTGCGAATTTCGTCGCCCCGGGACACTTTCCGGGGTGGAACGTCATACCGGCACGACAAGGGCGCCCCTGTCCCAGCCGAAGCCAGGACAGGACAGGGCAGGGCAGGGCAGGGCAGGGCGAAGTCTCTTGATCTTGGATTGTTGCTGGTCAGCCGATCTTGAGGAGGGCAGGCACATCCACAGGCGGATACATCGCAGATGTCCCTGCGGGAGCGGCCGGGACGATTTCACCCGGATGGCGGTTACGGATCGCGTCTACGGACGCGCTCCCGCGCCCTTCGTGTTTCGATCGGCTGGAGTTTCCCTCGTCGGAAAGGCTGGGATCCCATGTCAAAGTCGACTGATCGCATGGCTGCGCTCTCGGACAAGGCGCACGAAGCGCAGGAGAAGGTGCAGCACGCGATCGCGGAGGACCGGAAGCAGCTGTCGGCCTCGGTCACCAAGGCCAAGCAGGACTCGATACAGAGGGCGGGCAAGCTCCAGCACGATGTCTCGGCGAAGAAGGCCGAGGCCTCCGCCTCGCTGGCGGATGTGGGCAACAAATGGCAGGAGCACGTCCAGTCAGTCAAATCCCGCGTCGAGGAACGGAAGGCGGAGCGCGACACGCAGCGCGCCGAGCGCGCGGCGCAGGACGCGGAGTCCTACGCGCTGGACACGATCGACTTCGCCGCTGCCGCGATCGAGGAGGCGGAGTACGCCACACTCGACGCCGTGCTGGCGCGTGCAGATGCCGAGACCAAGCCAAGGTAGTCCCGAACATCGAAACGCCCCCTCCGAGAACCCTCGGAAGGGGCGTTTCCCCTTTTCAGGGGCTGTGGCGGGGGACGGGGTCGAAGAACAGCAGCGCGAGCCTCAAGTCCGACCTGGCGATGGCCCGCGAGGAGATCAAAACCCTCCGCGGCGAGCGGGACCGCCTCCACGATCACCGGCATCCTCTGGAGTGCCCTCTCGCCAACGGCGGCGTTCAGCTACTCGTCATCGCAGCCCATCGCCCAGCAACGGGACGTGCCTGACGTTCCTGCCGACCTCGCACCGGCTCCACCTGCACGAATCCTGAGCAGATCTGGATAACGATCCCTGTGTGGCTCTTTGCGGCGACGGAGGACCGGCCCGGGTGGCCTTGGGCCACGCCCCGGGCCGGCAGCGGCCCCAGGGGGAAGACCTCGGGGCCCGGCCACCACGCGTCGTACCACGCGCAACGGCTCCTGGCCTGCGGTTCCCGGTGCCGGCCCGGTGGCGGACAACCGCGCCCCCCGGCAGGCTCGTGCCATGCGACACCGTCTACTCGTCGGGGTGCTGGCGCCGACCGCGGCGGCCCTGCTGCTGCTGTCTGCTTGTGACACCGTCCCGGCCGGCCGCACCGCAACGGCGAGAGCGGCCGCCTCCGCGGTTTCGACGGCGACACCGGCTGCGACGACCAATGACGAGGCGCGGCAGGTGGACATCGGCGGCGGCCGGAAGATCTATCTGCACTGCCGGGGAAGCGGCAGCCCGACCGTCGTCCTCGTGTCGGGGCTCCACGACTCGTCCGACACCTGGAGCATCACCGACACCCGCCCACCGGTGCCGAAGGCGCCCGCGGTCTTCCCGGGCGTGGCGCAGTTCACCCGTGTCTGCACCTACGACCGGCCCGGAACGGTCCGGTACACCCAGCCCCCCGCCCTCACCAAGCGCAGCACCCCGGTGACCGGTACACGCTCGCTCCCGGACATGGCGCAGGACCTCGACAAGGTGCTGACGTCGGGGCAGGTGCCGGGCCCCTACCTGCTGGTGGGCCACTCCTTCGGCGGAATGGTCACACGGTTGTACGCACAGCAGCACCCGGAACGGACCAGCGGCCTCGTCTTCGTCGACTCGTTCGGTACGAACATCAAGCCGCTCTTCGGCACGGACTGGGCCGCGTACGTGCGACTGCTCAACCGTCCCGGCACGCCCTTCGACGACGACCCGGCATTCGAGAAGGTCGACATCGACGGGGCCGTCGCCGCGGTCGACCGCGCCGGTCCGCTGCCGAAGGTACCCCTCGGCGTCATCAGCAAGACGGAACCCTTCGCCGCCCCCGCGGGAACCCCGAAGCCGCTTCTGACGCGACTGGAACGGGCCTGGCCCCGGGTGCAGCAGGCGCTGGTGGAACTGGCACCGCAGACCCCTCACCTGCTCGCCACGGGCAGCGACCACTACGTACAGGTCCACGACCCCGACCTCACCATCAGCGCGATCAGGCTCATCGTGGGCCGGGCGGCGCACGGATGATCGTGCGCATCCAGGGCGCCATGGCCCAATTCGACTACTACCGCCAGGCCACGGACGTGCCCGCACGTGGAGCGGTCACTGATCCCGTTCGCTGAACGGTTCCTCACCCCGCAACCCACCGTGCCCCTCACTCCGGGCACTCCCCCTCGCCTGCGCCGGTCCGCACCGCCACCACCTGCCCAACAGGCCCGCCACACCTGCGAACACGCCTTCAGCGCCGCCTGCGCGTGTACGGCACCGCACCGCTCATAACTAAAAACCGGGGAAACGAGCCGTTTCCCACACCCGCGCCACCCGCCTTGACCCACGGTCACCCGCGCCCGTTGAATCCCTGTCGACGGCCGCGACCGCCTGTTCCAAGGGCCTGGCGCAGGGTGCGCCGCTCACGAACTCGACGCGCCTGGCCGTCCCTCATCCCCCACCGCATCCGCTACCGGACGGCCCTGCCGAATCCGAGCGGCCAGACCTCCCCCACACGGAGAACCACACCATGCCGCTGTCCCACCGCAAACAGATCTGGTCGCGCCGCAAGGTCCTCACCACGGCCCTCGGCGGTACCGCGGCCGCCGCGGCCGGCGCCTTCGGGATCGCCAGGGCCGCCACCGCCAGCACGTCGGCCAGCGCCGCCGGCGACGTCGTCGGGAAGATCAGCGTCGGTTACCAAGGCTGGTTCGCCTGTAGCGGCGACAGCGCGCCGATCAACTGCTGGTGGCATTGGAGCCCCAACGCCCAGCAGTCGCCGTCCCCGTCGAACACCGGTATCAAGTCCTGGCCGGACGTGCGGGAATACACCACGACGTACAAGACGGCCTACGCCAACCTCGGCAACGGCCAGTCGCCGTCGCTGTTCTCCTCCTACGACCAGCAGACGGTCGACACCCACTTCTCGTGGATGCAGGAGAACAACATCGACACCGCGGCGCTGCAGCGCTTCAACCCCGTCGGCGGCGAGGGCCCGACCCGCGACGCGATGGCCACCAAGGTACGCAGCGCGGCGGAGTCGCACGGCCGCAAGTTCTACATCATGTACGACGTGTCCGGCTGGACGAACATGCAGTCCGAGATCAAGACGGACTGGACCAACAAGATGAAGGCGCACACCGCGTCGTCCGCGTATGCCGTCCAGAACGGTAAGCCGGTCGTGTGCATATGGGGCTTCGGCTTCAACGACAGCAACCACAACTTCTCGGCCGACGCCTGCCTGGACGTGGTCAACTGGTTCAAGTCCCAGGGCTGTTACGTCATCGGCGGCGTGCCGACCTGGTGGCGTACCGGCACCAGCGACTCGCGCGCCGGGTTCAGCGACGTCTACCACGCCTTCAACATGCTGTCCCCGTGGCTGGTCGGGCGGATCGGCAGCATCAGCGACGCGGACAACTTCTACACCAACGCGACCGTGCCCGACGCCGCGGACTGCGCGGCGCACGGCATCGACTACCAGCCCTGCGTGCTCCCCGGCGACCTGCAGGCCCGGCAGCGGGTACACGGCGACTTCATGTGGCGGCAGTTCTACAACATGGTCCGCGCCGGCGTACAGGGCATCTACATCTCGATGTTCGACGAGTACAACGAGGGCAACCAGATCGCCAAGACCGCCGAGTCGCAGTCCTGGGTCCCCACCAACTCCAGCATGCTCACCCTCGACGAGGACGGCACCGCCTGCTCCTCCGACTACTACCTGCGCCTCACCGGCGACGGCGGAAAGATGCTCAAGGGCCAGATCGCGCTCACCGCCACCCGCCCCACCTCGCCGGTCGTCAGCTCCGCGGCCGCGCTCAGGACCATCACGCTGCGCGCCCGCGCCAACAACGACTACGTGACCGCCGAGAACGCCGGCGCCGACCCGCTCATCGCCAACCGCACCTCCGCCGGCCCCTGGGAGCAGTTCGACGTGGTCGACGCCGGCAGCGGGAACATCGCGCTGCGCGCCAAGATCAACGGCAAGTACGTCACCGCCGAGAACGCGGGCGCCGACCCGCTGATCGCCAACCGCGCCTCGATCGGCGCGTGGGAGACCTTCAAGCTGGTCACCAACTCCAGCGGCACCGTCAGCCTCCTCGCCCGGATCAACGGCAAGTACGTGACCGCCGAGAACGGCGGCGACAAGGCCCTCATCGCGAACCGCACCAGCATCGGCACGTGGGAGCAGTTCGACCAGGCCACCGTGTGAGTCCGGCCCGGGTCCGGTCCGACTCCCCCCCGGACCGGCCCCGGGCCGGCTGTTCAGCCGACAGCCGACGACGGGACCACGCCATCGGTCAGGCGAAAACCCGTTCGCGGTTGCCGGCAATCGGCGCAATGCTGTCGCGATGCGCGCAGAGACCGCTTACCACGACGAGCTCGGCGACTACTTCGCGAAGAACGCCGACACCAGCCCCTACAACGCCCACACCGACCGGCCCGCGACGCTCGCACTGGCAGGGGACGTTGCGGGGCTGAGGATTCTCGATGTCGGCTGCGGGGCCGGGCACTACGCGGGCGAACTCCTGGCGCGTGGTGCCGAGGTGGTGGGAATCGACGGCAGCGCAACCCTCCTGAGTCATGCGCGGGAGCGATTGGGCGACCGAGCCGAGCTGATCCTGCACGATGCAGAGAAGCCGCTGGACTTCATCGACGACGCGTCGTTCGACGGGTCCGTGTGCGCATTGATGCTCCACCACGTCGCCAACCGGGCGCATCTCCTCGGCGAGCTGCGGCGAGTCCTGCGTCGGGGCGGGTGGCTGCTGGTCTCGACGACCCACCCGACGGCTGACCGGCGGCGCTTCGGCGGCTCGTACTACGCCAACGACTGGGTTGACCTCCCCCTCGCCGGCGGCACGTTGGCAATCCGCTACCAACGCATGCCGCTGGAGACTTCCTGGGCGAGCTGCTCGCCGCCGGGTTTCTGCTGGAAAGTCTCGTCGAACCACGCCCAACGCCTGGTCTCCGAGAAGTTGACGAAACGTCCTACACCAAGCTCCACCAAGCTCCGTGCTTCCTCACCGTCAGGCTCCTGCGGCCCTGACAGCTCGTGCCGATGCGCGGAGGGCTTGTCCGTCCAGAGCGGACGATGAAGGCAAAGAGGAGTACCCACTCCTTGCCACTCTCAACTTATAGCGCACTGGGGGGCTTGCGGCAAGGCCCCGGCCGTGGGGCAGAATCGCGGGCCGAGGTCAGAACCTGCAGAAATGGGAGATTCACGAAGTGCGTGTGGTGCTGTCGGTTTACGGGTCGTGCGGTGACGTCGAGTCGGTGGAGGGACGCGCACTGCGGGTGCGGGCACTCGGCACCGAGATGCGGATGTGCGCGCCGCCGGCCGTCGCGGCAGCGGCCTCGGACCGGAGCTGATGACATGAACCCTCTGACCTCCAGCGCGTTCGACCTTCCCGACCGCCTCTCCCCCAAGGCCGACCCGGCGCTGATCGACGGCGACGAGCAGCACTTCGCGGCCATCTCGGAGAGCCTCGATCAGGCGATCGCCGAACTGTCCGACCGCCTCGTGGCCGAGCGCAAGGCGCCCGGCGGCATCGGCCGGGAGGCGATGGACCGGGACACGGAGATCCACCGCCTGACCGGTCGCCTGCGCACCTTGCGTCGCTTCGGTCTGGACCTGTGCCTGGGACACATCGTCCGTGCGGACAGCCCCGAGCCCGTGTACATCGGACGCCTTGGCCTCACCGACAGCGCGGGGCGTCGGCTGCTGCTCGACTGGCGCTCCCCCGCGGCCGAGCCGTTCTTCGCGGCGACCCACGCCAACCCGATGGGTCTGGCGAGCCGCCGCAGGTACCGCTGGGCCCGCGGCCGGATCAGCGACTACTGGGACGAAGTGTTCACCGCCGACGGGCTCGAGGGGCACGCCGCGCTCGACGACCAGTCCGCGTTCATCGCCGGCCTGGGCAGCAACCGGTCGGCTCGGATGCGCGACGTGCTCGCCACCATCCAGGCCGACCAGGACGCCGTCATCCGGGCGGGATCCCGCGGCGCTCTCGTCGTCGAAGGCGGTCCGGGTACGGGCAAGACCGTCGTCGCCCTGCACCGCGCCGCCCACCTCCTCTACTCCGACCCTCGCCTCGGTCACCGTCGGGGCGGTGTGCTGTTCGTCGGTCCGCACCAGCCCTACCTGGCCTACGTCGCCGATGTCCTGCCCAGCCTCGGCGAGGAGGGCGTGCAGACCTGCACTCTGCGCGACCTCGTCACCGAGGGAGCCGGAGCAGCGATCGAGACCGACCCGAGCGTGGCCCTTCTGAAGTCGTCCGCGGACCTGGTGAAGGCGATCGAACCGGCCGTCGGCATCTACGAGGAGCCGCCCACCGAGGGGATGACGGTCTCGAGCCACTGGTCCGACATCTGGCTGAGCGCTCACGATTGGGCGACGGCGTTCGATGCGGTGGAACCAGGTACTCCGCACAACGAGGCGCGCGACCAGATCCGGGAGGAGCTGCTCACGATCCTGATGGACAAGGACGACAGTGACGCCCCGCCCGACCTGCTCCGCAGGTCGCTGCTGCAGGGCCGAGAGCTGATCAGGACCCTCAACCGCGCGTGGCCGATGCTCGAAGCGAGTGACCTCGTCGGAGATCTGTGGTCGGTGCCCGCCTACCTGCGCAAGTGCGCTCCCTGGCTCGGCCCCGATGACGTTCGCAAACTGCAGCGCAAGGACGCCCAGGCCTGGACGGTGTCCGACCTGCCGCTCCTGGACGCGGCTCGGCAGCGGCTCGGCGACCCGGAGGCGTCAGTACGCAAGCGCCGGCACGACGCCTCTGTCGCCGCCGAACGTGCGCGCAGGGCCGACGTCATCGACGGCCTGCTGGAGGCCGACGACGACGGCGAAGGTGCAGTGACGATGCTGCGCGGACAGGACCTGCAGGACACCCTGATCGACGAGAGCGCACTGCCCGGCACCGAACCGGAACCTCTCGCCGGCCCGTTCGCGCACATCATCGTGGACGAGGCTCAGGAACTGACCGACGCCGAGTGGCAGATGCTGCTGCTCCGCTGCCCGTCCCGGAGCTTCACCATTGTCGGTGACCGCGCCCAGGCCAGGCACGGGTTCACGGAGTCGTGGCAGGAACGGCTCGAACGGGTCGGGCTCGACCGGATCAACGTGGCCTCCCTGAGTATCAACTACCGCACGCCGGAAGAGGTCATGGCGGAAGCCGAGCTGGTCATCCGCGCTGTGCTCCCGGGCGCCAATGTGCCGACCTCCATCCGCAGCAGCGGCATTCCCGTCGTGCACGGATCTGTTGGCGATCTGGACTCGATCCTCGACACCTGGCTCGCTGCACATGCCGAGGGAATCGCCTGCGTCATCGGCACTGGTGACACCGGCGGTGGCACGTTCCGGGCGACATCGCGCGTCCGGTCGCTGACGCCGGAACTGTCGAAGGGGCTCGAGTTCGATCTGGTCGTCCTCATCGACCCGGAGACGTTCGGCAAGGGCATCGAAGGAGCCGTCGACCGCTATGTCGCGATGACCCGCGCGACCCAGCAACTCGTCATCCTCACGAGCTCCTGACGTCGGCCACACTCTCGCCTCACCGGCCGGCCCCGGTGCGGGTGACCGGCGCCGAACGGCCTCGCCGCGGACAGGGCGTACGGCAACGGCCCCTCTTCTTCGTTCCCGCTCCGGCGGCGGGCCCGGCTACGTGGTTTCACGGATACCCCCGCAGCCAGGGGTTGTGCCAGGGTCGTGCGTACTCCCGGCATTCACCGGGTGTGTCTCCGCCGGGCAGACCGGAGTCGAGGGGCAACCGGGCTGTGAGGCTGGTGATCCGCGACCGCCTGAGGAAAGGCGGTCCGCCCGGGGCGCGGTACGCGCCGTTGCTTGCCAGAGTCACCGCTACCGCGTGGCGACCCCGACGCCGCTGCTGCAAGCGGCCGAGGCCTGCAGCCCGGCGGGTCCAACTGTGGGGTGTGCAGGGGCGGGAGGCGTCGGATCCGAAGAAGCAGGTGACGAGCTGTGCCACTGACTTTCCCGTCTCATGCCGCCGCCGTGATGCCGTTGAAGATGCGGCGGCCGCACTGGTTCGACGGCGTCGCGCTGGTGGTCGGATCCACCGCGCCGGATCTTCCTTATGCGGTGGGCGCGCCGTTGTTGACGTACGGGCACACGTGGGCGGGACTCGCCTTGTGGGGAGTCCCCTTGAGCGTCGTCGCCACTCTGCTCATCCGACGGTCGGCCCCTGTCGTCGCCGCGCATCTGCCGGGCTGGTGGGGAGAGTACGGAGTCCTGGGACAGATCCGCCACCGTTGGCACGTCACGGTGGTCTCGGCGTGGATCGGCGCGGTCACCCACCGGCTCTGGGACGACGTCACCCACGACCGGCTGGCCGGGACGTCACTGGGCTTCGCCGTGCTCGGCAGACCCATGGTGCCCGGCATACCCTGGTGGGTCGCGTTGCACACGGCCTCCACACTGATCGGAATCGTCGGCTGGGTCTGGGCGACCGTCCACATCGGGCGCCGCGGACTGCTGAGGCGCTGGCATGGCTCGCCTCCCCAGGTCGTACGGCGGCCCGTGCTGTTCTGGACGTCGGCGGCGGTGACGACAACGCTCGGCGCTGTCGCCTCGATGCTGCTCCCCGACGGTCGTATCCCGATTGTCTTCTTCGAGCGGCTGCTGTGCGTGTCTGCGGGTGCGTTTGTGGTGACCGCCGCCATCATCCGGCGCACCGCTCAGGAAGCCGCGTGAGCGGTGAGGGGGATGGTGGCGGTGGTGATGGTCATGGGCGTGCCGGTGACCGCGATCAGGTAGAAGCTGGGGTGCTTGCCGCCGGGCGGCGCTCGGAAGCCGCCCGGCGGCCTCACGACGTACGTGGAGGAGGCGTGCGGGGCGAGGGATGCCGGGCCGGAGGTGATGGACCACCAGTTGGAGGCGCCCTGACCGGTACGGCTGGCGAAGTGCGGGGTGAGAGTGGTGCCGGTGGTGTTGACGGCCCGTACGACCATGCTGGTGATGCCGCGGTGGGGGCTGTTGGTGAAGTGAGGGGCGAGGCTCAGGCGCAGTGGGGGTGGGCTGGCGGCGGCGATGCCGACGCACAGGACGGCGGGGGCGAGTAGCCCTGCGGCCAGGGCGGCTTTGGCGTGGTGGCTGGTCAGGCGTGGGATGCGGGGCTGCCAGGCGGTGGCCAGGGCAGAGCCGGGGACGGTGGCGGCGGCCGCAAGCCACAGCGGGGTCATCATCAGGAAGTAGCCGTCCTGCGAACGGGTGGCGAGGTAGAAGGACAGCCAGGGCAGGACGGTGAGGGCCGGGCCGAGTCGCCGGACGAAGAGCAGGGTGGCCGCGAGCAGGCCCAGGAGCAGCAGCAGGCTGCCGTAGGAGTAGAAGTCCAGGCGGCTGCTGCCGTCGGTGAAGTAGTACGAGATGCCCATGATGCCCTGGCCATGCAGGATCGCATTCTGGGTGATGGGGAGCAGCAGCCCGCGCAGCCAGTCGTGAAAGTCCTGTACGGCGAAGTACGCGTTGACGGCGGCCCAGGTCAGGGCAGCGGTGCCGGTGTAGCGGGCGACCACGGCCAAGGCCGGCCGGCGGCCGAGTTCGCCGCGCCGGACGGCGTACAGGCCGATGAGTAGGAACGGGGCGAGGAACCAGGCGAGTTGCTGGGCGGCGCAGGCGGCGCCGAGGCACGCCGCTCGCAGCACCCCGTTGCGGCCGAGCCGGCCGCCTGCACCGGTGGCGGGCCAGCGGACCACCGCGGGGATGAGGAGGGCGAGGGCGACGATGGCCGGATACCCGGAGCGGGCGTAGCCGGGCAGGATGCCGAAGCCGAGGCACACGGCGGTGGCCGCCGGCCGCCAGGGCAATGGCAGCAGCAGCCACAGCGCGACGGCGCCCGCGAGCAGCGCGCCGGTGGTCACCATGGTGGCGGCCGCCGTCGAGTGGACGACGGCGTGCACGGGGGCGGCGAGCAGGGCGGTCAGGGGTGGGTAGCCGTAGGTGTAGTCCGCGCCGCCGCCCATCGTCTTGGTGATTCCGACCTTCGCGGTGCCGAAGAGCCATGGCCAGGGCTCTCCGTAGATCGGGTGGCCGTGCAGTATCTCGCTCGCGGCCTTGGCGGTCAGCACGCCCTCGTCGGTACCGGCGTGGCTGAGCCAGTAACCGCAGACCACCAGGACGACGGCCAGCACCAGTACGCCCAGATCCACCCGGGCCAGCGCCCGCCGGCCTCGTACGGCGAGGGCGAGGACGCCGCAGACCAGGATCCCCGCGTAGCAGACGGAGATGATCGCGGCGACCGGCGGGTGGGACGTCATCGCCGTCGTCCAGGCGGAGCGGGTGCCGATGAACAGGCTGACCGTGGCGATCAGCGTCATCCCCCGGTGCAGCTGCTGCGGCGCGGCGTCGGAGACACCGGGTGTCCGGGGCACCGCCGGTTCCACCGGGGCCGGCACGTCGTGCCGCCGCAGCCTGATAGCGCCGCCGGTGCGAGGGCCGTCAGCCATGGCGATTGTCTCCTCTTTCCGTCCCCGTCCCCGTCGCTCGGCAACCGCAGCCGGCCGGGTTTCCTCATTTCAGCTACTACATCCTGTAGATGAGAGTTCGGCCTGCGAGGTTCCATCGAGGGAAGGTCACGCGCTCATGAGAAACGACACCGAAGCCGGCCGCATCCCGCACCGATGCGAATGATTCGCTCCGATCGACCCGTCCCGAGCGCAATCCGTGGCCCCTGAGCAGCGACAACGTGTAACGGCCCCGCTACCTCCCGCGACCTTGATCGGTGGACGCGGGATCCCCGCCCCCCGCGAGCGCCGTCGTGACGCGACCCGAGAAACGGCACAAGTGATGCGAGGCCGTACCGATCACCACGCGAACCCTCAACCGTGCCCGGGCTCGCTATGAGGCCGGCTGACTGATCATGCTTCGTCGTGGTGGGTGAGGCGGCCGTCGGTGAATCGCCAGTGGCGCTGGTGAGGGGTCAGTCTCCAGGTCTCGTCGGCAGCGATGGCCTGCGTGATCCATTCGTGCAGTTGTGGGAGTGCATGCCCTTGGAGAACGGCGCGGGTGGCGGCCCGTGCGGTGGCGTCGACCGGGTGGACGTCTATACGGAAGCCGACCATGTCCGGGTGGGTGCCACGGCCGTGGTTGACGGGATGCGGAGCGATCCATTCGGCTCCCAGGACGATGGTCCCGCTGTCGTGCCCGGTGAGGAACCGCAGGTCCGTGACGCGGGTCATGCAGGTGCCGAGACACTCGCTGATGTCAGTAGTCGTCAGGGGCCAGGCACGGTGCCGGGGCAGTCTTCGATTTCGTGCGGACATGGAAAGAAGGATGGCAGCGCCACGGCCGGTCCTCATGGCGGCAAAGCGTCGGTGGTCCTCTTCCTCGCGGGGCGGTGCCGATGAGTTCAGCCGGACTGCGTCGTCTACTGGCCGAGTAGGGAAACACCGACGACTTCTGTGGAGAGCCATCGTGAAGAAGATCATCGCAGATCTGTTCATCTCGCTCGACGGCGTCGTAGAGGCGCCTGACCAGTGGCACTTCCCGTACTTCAACGACGAGATGGGGGCGGCCGTCGGCGCCACCGTGGGCGCGGCCGACACGTTGCTCCTCGGTCGTAAGACGTACGACAGTTTCGCCGGGGCGTGGCCGGAGCGGGAGGCGGCCGGCGGGGAGGACGCCGTTTTTGCCAAGGGTCTCGGGGATGCCCGGAAGATCGTCGTGTCGAAGCAGCCGCTCGAGTTCACCTGGCGGAACTCCGAGCTGCTCAAGGGCGATCTCGTCGAGGCGGTCACCGCTCTGAAGAGCGAGCCCGGCACCGGCCCCATCGGTATGAGCGGCTCGGTCTCCGTCGTCCGTCAACTGCTCGACGCGGGGCTGCTGGACGAGCTGCACCTGCTGGTGCACCCGATCGCCCTCCGCAAGGGCATGCGGCTGTTCGAGGAGGGCGAGGCTCCCATCCCGCTGAAGCTGATCTCCTCCGAGACCTTCCAGACAGGCGTGCTGAACCTCGTCTACGCCCCCGCCGAGGCAGCCGGCTCGGCAACCTATGACGACGCCAAGACCCACCTGCCCCAGCCCGAGAAGTAGCCGGTGTCCGCCGGGCCCGGGCGCCTCATGGCCCCGGCGACCGGTCCGTGCTCGTCGCTCGTCGCCGCCGCGGTTTCGGCCGGGTCGCCGACCCGCTGGATGGCCAGGGAGGACACCGGGGCCTTACGGCCGAGGTCCCGCGGGCAGGACGACACCGCCAGGGGTGGCCGAAGGTCAGGTCGACGCCGGTGAGGTCACAGCCGGCGGGCCACAGGCGCGCCGCGGTCGTGGTGTCGGCCAGGTGGTCCCGGACGGGTTCGATCCTGGGCCTGCCGCGCAGCCCGAACGCCCCGGGCCCCACCTCTGGCCACCGCTCACGTGCGGGCCCCTTGCGTCGTGGCGTGGTCGGTAGGGTGGTGATCATGGGCGCTGAAATCGAGGTTGTCGGCGAGGCGAGCGACGAGGTGGTGGCGGCCTTCGCGCAGTTGCTGCCGCAACTGTCGCGTACGGCCGTGCCGCTGGACCGTGAGGCGGTGACGCGGATGGTCGCCTGCGATGCGACCACGGTGTTGGTGGCCCGGGTCCGCGGGGAGATCGTCGGCTCGCTGACGTTGGTGATGTTCCCCGTTCCGTCCGGCCTGCGGGCCCGGATCGAGGACGTGGTGGTCGACGGGGCAGCGCGGGGACATGGAGTCGGGGCAGCGCTGACCGAGGAGGCACTGCGTCTGGCGGATCGTGCGGGCGCCCGGACTGTGGATCTGACGTCACGTCCCTCGCGGCCGGCGGCGAACCGGTTGTACGAGCGGCTCGGGTTCCAGGCCCGCGAGTCCCGGGTGTACCGGTTCTCGGTGAGCAGGTAGGTCAGGTCAGGTCACGCACGGCCTGCCGTGTCCGGAGTGGTCCGGGTGCCAGGTCGCGATCCTGGCCGGGCTGTCAGTTCAGGATGTTGACGGCCCGGGCGACCACGAGGACCACGGTCACCAGGGAGACCGAGGACTGCAGCATCATCAGCATCTTGGCCCAGCGCGACAGCGGCATCACGTCGGTCGGGCTGAAGGCGGTGGAGTTGGTGAACGACAGGTACAGGTAGTCCAGGAACGCGGGCTCCCAGTCCGGCGGCGCGGTCTCCGGGCTCTGCATCTGTACGAAGAGGAAGTCGGCGAACTGGTGGTGACCGCGGACCCGAGCCATGGGTCCGCCGCGGTCCCACTCCCAGTACCACAGGGCGAACACGATGACGTTCGTCAGCCAGATGCCGCCGCCGGTCAGCAGCAGCGGCCCGGCGTCCGTCCCCTCGGTGCCGTTCACCAGGCCCACCACCAGCCGGACCGCCGCCCAGCCGTTGGCCAGGCTGATCACGCCGATCAGTGCCAGCCCCCACCACCGCAGCCACCGGGTCCGGGGCTCGACCCGGCGGGGGTTCGCGGCGATCAGGCCGGCCAGCAGCACCAGCTCCAGGACCGGCAGCGCCCAGAACGGCTGGAGTGTGAGCCGGTGCGGCAGCATCAGCTGGAGGGCGACCGCCACCAGGATCACGGCGGTCACCGCCCAGCGCGGCTCACCGTGTGTCGCCCGGCGCCACGCGGGTGCTACATCGCGGCCGCCGTTCTCCAGCAGCCGCTCGATCCTGGCCAGGCGGCTCTCGGCGTTGTCCATACCGTCGGTCATGGCGACGATTGTCCCCGGTCACATGTTGATCATGTGACCGGCCAGCCCGTGGATGGCCTCCTTGACCGCCTCGCCGAGCGTCGGGTGGCCGTGCACATTGCGCGCGACCTCGTGGACGGTCAGGTCCCACTGCTGGGCGAGGGTCAGCTCCGGGAGGAGCTCGGTGACCTCGGGGCCGATCAGATGGGCGCCGAGGAGTTCGCCGTGCCGGGCGTCGCTGAGGATCTTGACGAAGCCCGCGGTGTCGCCCAGTCCGTGCGACTTGCCGTTGGCGGTGAACGGGAACTTCGCCACCCGGACGTCGAAGCCCTTCTCGCGGGCCTGTGCCTCGGTCCAGCCGAAGCTGGCGATCTGCGGCTGGCAGTAGGTCGCCCGGGGGATCATGACGTAGTCGAGTTCCATGGTCTCCGCGTCGGCGATCGTCTCGGCCGCCACGATGCCCATCGACTCGGCCGCGTGGGCGAGCATCAGTTTCGCCGTCACGTCGCCGATGGCGTAGATGTGCGGGACGCTCGTGCGGCAGCGCCCGTCGATGTCGATCGCGCCGCGGTCGGTGAGCTTCACGCCGGTGTTCTCCAGACCGTAGCCCTGCACGCGCGGCTGGAAGCCGATCGCCTGCAGCACCTTGCCGGCCTGGAGCGTCTGCCGCTGGCCGCCCATGGTCACCATGACCTTGACCGAGTCGCCGGAGTCGTTGATCGCCTCGACCCGGGTGGAGGTCAGCACATCGACGCCGAGCCGCTTGTAGCGGCGGGTCAGCTCCGCGGAGACCTCCTCGTCCTCCAGCGGGACGATGCGGTCGAGGAACTCGACGAGGGTGACGTGGACGCCGTAGTTGTGCAGTACGTACGCGAACTCGACGCCGATGGCGCCCGCGCCCGCGATGATGATGCTCTCCGGGAGCGTGTCGGACAGGATCTGCTCCTCGTACGTCACCACGCGCTCGCTGAGCGAAGTGCCGGGCAGCAGCTTCGTGGTGGCGCCGGCGGCGATGATGCAGTGGCCGAAGGTGACGGTTTCCGTGCCGCCGTCGGTGAGGGCGACCTGGAGGGTGTGGTCGTCGCTGAAGGTGCCGTGGCCGGTGTACTGGGTGATCTTGTTCTTCTTCATCAGGTAGTGGACGCCCTTGACGCGCCCGTCCGCCACCTTGCGGCTGCGGGTGAAGGCCTCGCCGTAGTCGAAGCTCACCTCGCCGTTCACGCGGATGCCGAAGGTCTTGGCCTCCTGGGTGAAGATGTGGGCCAGCTCCGCGTTGCGCAGCAGCGCCTTCGACGGGATGCACCCCACGTTGAGGCACACGCCACCCCAGTACTTCTCCTCGACGATCGCCGCGCCGAGGCCGAGCTGGGCGGCCCTGATCGCCGCGACATATCCTCCCGGGCCGGCGCCCAGGACCACCACGTCAAAGTGTGCACTCATGGCGGTCAGCCTAGTACTCCGGCCCTAGATGCCGATCTTGTTCGTCGGGCGTGGTGTGGAGGGCGGTAGGTAGGGGGTGCCGACGACTCCCCCGTCGTCCGGCGGACTCCGCCCCCGTCATGGCTTCTCGGGCCGACAGCGGCCGGAGGTGAGCGTTCACTACTCGGCGGCACCGGCTCCCGGCCCGGTGGTCGTGCGCGGGGCCGGTTTCGGCGGCGGCTCGGCCAGCCCTGCCCATGGCGGGGAGTCACTCTCGCCGGCGCCCACGTTCCCGGCGAGACGGTGCAGGAGTCCGGTGAGGTTGTCGCGGTCGGCGTCGGTCAGTCCGTCGTTCAACCTGCGGTCGAAGGCCAGGGCGGCCCCGCGCATGCGCAGGAAGGCCTCCTCGCCGGCCTCGGTCAGCTCGACCACGTGGATCCGCCGGTTGACGGTGTCGCGCCGTCGGGTGATCAGGCCACGTGTGTCCAAGGCGTTGAGGTGGTGCGTGAGGGTGGCTTCGCGTACGCCCACCGCCTCGGCGAGTTCGCGCTGGTTGCCAGGCCGGCGGATCTTCAGATTCAGCAGGATCAGCCATACGGGCAGCGATCCACCGGCCTCGTCGAGGGCGTCGTCGAACGCCCGGCTGACAACCCGGGCGGTCTGGCTCAACTCAAGGCCGATGGGAGAACGGAACGACTGCATGGGCAAACCCTAGCATTGACGTCGAACCATTTGACGTCTAATCCTTAGATGCCTACGCTTCTAGAGAGGGCGGTCATCACGTCATCCGCCGTCGCCGGCAGCACGGGAGGAGCCACGGGTCGGAACCGCCCATCGACCACCGCGGCGGCCCCGCCCTGCTCCCACGCCACTCCCCCATGAAGGAGCATCATGACCACGCTCGACGAGCAACTCACCGCCTGGGCAGGCGCGGAACTCAAAGGTGACGCCCACGCCCTCGGCACCCTGCTCCACCCGGACTTCCTCGCCGTAGGCCCCGTCGGCTTCGTGCTCAACCGCGAGCAATGGCTCCAGCGGTTCACCGACGGCCTGAACTACACCGCGTTCGCCTTTGCCCCCGACACCGACACCAGGTACATCGGCGGCAACGCCTTCGTGATCGGCACCCAGACGCAGCAAGGCAGCTACCGGGGGCACCCCATCGACGGAATCTTCCGGGTCACCCTCGTCTTCACCGGCGACCCCGAGTGGCGGATCGTCGCCGCCCACATCAGCCTGCGCACCCCACCCGGCGCCCCGGCCCACAGTGCGCCGCCGGCATAAGCACCGACCCATGTCGAGAGAGGGAACACACTCATGACCGCGAGGCACTACCTGCGCCCGCCCTGGGCGGCGCGGGTCATCGGCGGGCGCATGGCCCGACTGTTCAAACCCCAGGTCGTCAGCCTGCTCTCGGTACCCGGGCGCAGCACCGGCATCTGGCATTCCACACCGGTGGCCGTTCTCAGGTGCGACGGCCAGGAGTACCTGCTGTCCGCGTACGGGGACACCGAATGGTCGCGCAACCTCCGCGCGTCCGGCGCGGGTCGCCTCACCCACCGAGGCCGGGTCGACCGGTTCACAGCCGTCGAGGTCCGCCCGGACCAGTTGCCGCCGCTCATCGACGACTACCTGCGCCAGTTCGGCAAACTCCCCAACGTCGCCCGGACCTTTCGAGCCCTGCCCGACCCGGCCGACCATCCGACGTTCCGCATCACCATCACCGGCGACGATCGACAGTGACGTCCGACCCCGGCGCGGCGGCGCTCGCCACCACGCGGCCCCCGCACCACATACACGCTCACACTGGAGACACCCCATGACCAGCCTGCGGGACCAGGTCGCATTGATCACGGGCAGCTCGCGCGGTATCGGCGCGGCCGTCGCCACGCTCTTCGCCGGTGAGGGGGCCCGCGTCGTCGTTCACGGACGCGACGCGAAGGCCCTCGAATCAGTCCGCGCGCACATCGAGGCCACGGGCGGACAGGTGCTGGCCGTCACGGCCGATCTCACTCGATTCGATGAGGTCGAAGCGATGCGCGAGCGCATCGAAGCAGGCTTCGGCCCGGTCGACATCCTCGTCGCCAACGCAGGGGGCAGCCCCGTCCGCCCCGGACCTGTGGAACTGATCAGCGAACAGGACTGGCACGCCACCATCGACGGCAACCTCACCGCCACGTTCCTCACCGTCAAGAGCCACCTGCCGGGCATGAAACAGCGCGGTCACGGCAACATCATCACCCTGTCCTCGGCGGCCGCCCGGCGGCCCAACCCCGGCTCCCCCGTCGCCTACGCCGCAGCCAAGGCCGCCATCGAACTGCTCACCAAGGACCTCGCCGCACAGGCCGGCCCGCACGGCGTACGCGTGAACTGCATCGCCCCGGAAACCATCATGACCGAGCGAAACGAGCAGCAAATCCCTGAAAACGTCCAGCAGTCCCTGATCGCCAACCATCCCATCAGACGCCTTGGCACCCCCCAGGATGTCGCCCAGGCCGCCCTGTACCTCGCCTCGGACACCGCCTCGTGGATCAGCGGCATCATCCTCGACGTCGCCGGCGGATCCGTCCTGGTCTGACCCAGATCGTTGTGGAACCCCCGATACGGCCCGGGGGCAGCCACGGACTCCACGGTGCCGGAACAGGCGGTGCCGTGTCCTTCACCGACGGGCGGGGTCTCCGCGAGGGACAATCGGTGTGGCGGGCCGGTTGCCGATGCCCCTGATGTGGAGCTGTTCATGACTACACCGCGGGACCTTGTGATCGTTGCCATGGACAGGCCGTCCAGCCGCGCCGTCGAGCGAGGCGACCTGTCGCTGGCGCTCGCGGGGGCTGAGCTGATCGACCTGCTGGGCGCCGACGCCGTCAGGCTGGAGGGCGATCACATCGTGCCCAATCCGCCGCGACCGATCGCTGACCGCCTGTTGGATGAGGCAGCGTCCTCGATTGCCCAGCAGGAGCCCTACGACTCGGTCGACGACTGGCTGTGGCGCAGGGGTCGCGGCCTGTCCGCCGCATATCTGGCCGCCCTTGAGGCAGAAGGGCAGGTCACCCGGCAAGGACACCGCCGCTGGATCCTGTTCCGGACCAGCGAGATGGTGCTGGTCGATTCGCCCGCCCGCCGTCGCGCAGGCAACCGCTGGGCAGCGGACGAGCCCAACGTCGCCGCGCTGGCGGTGGCCATCGGCATCCGCGACAAGCGGACCGAGGACTCACCGAGCGTGGCCGACGACGCGGCGGTGACCGTCCTCACCGCCGTCACCGACGCCCTGGCCGAACTGGCGGACGAACGGCAACGGCGAGCCCGGAGGCGCGACGAGGCCACCAAGAACAACTACCGACGAGGCTACTGACGACCGCCCACGCAATCGGTCAGCCGGCAGCCGCTGCAGGAAGCGATGCCTCGAAGAGGGCGGCAAGCCGGGCGCAGCGCTCGGTGAGCAGCTTGGCGAAGGCCACGGCGCGCCGGGCGGTCCAGTCGACACTCTCCGGGAGTTCCTGAGGAAGTTGCCGGCCGGCAGCTGACGGGAACGGCGGCTTCGGTCGGACCGGTCGGCGCGCGGGACGCGGGGGGACCCGGGCTCCGCGCGCCTCACCGTCAACTGGGCAGGGTCCAGCTTTGGTTGGCTCCACCCGAGCAGGACCAGATCTGCAGACGGGTGCCGTTGGCGGAGCTGTTGCCCGTCGCGTCAAGGCACTTCCCGGACTGGGGGTTCACCAGCGAGCCGTTGGCGCCGGGCTGCCACTTCTGGGAGCCGGTGCCGTTGCAGTCGTACAGCTGCACGGTGGTGCCGTTGGCTGTGCCCGCCGATGTGACGTCCATGCACTTGCCGAGCGCCTTGAGCGTACTGTCCGAAGCCACCGTCCAGGTCTGCGCGCCGGAGGCGTTGCAGTCGTAGAGCTGGACCGCGGTGCCGTTGGCGCTGTTGGCTCCCGCGACGTCGACGCACTTGCCGCCGTAGCCGTGGATCGGGCCGGTGGCGTTTGTGGGCGGCGGGGTGACGGGGCCGGTCTGGCCGCCCAGCCAGCGCAGGCCCTGGAGCAGAAGTTGGTTCTGCTGGGCGCTGGCGAAGGTGGATGACAGGGCGGTGTTGGTGGAGTAGTCCATCGCGTTGTGGCCGAAGTTCGCGTAGATCATCTTGTAGTTGCGGTTCGACCAGACGATCGGGTAATAGCCGCTGTACCAGGTCTGGTTGGGGTCGGTGCCGATCGGGAAGGTGGACTGATCCATCGACGCCAGGATGTCGATGGCCGGGTTCTGCCGCAGGTCGTACTGCCAGCTGTACCACTCGCTGACAGAGGACGCGATCGTGGAGGACAGGCCCGCGGTCGCCGCGTGGTTCGAGTCCTCGATCTTCAGCGTCTCCGCGGTCGGGCCCCAGGTGTTGGTCTGGAAGGTGCCGGTGCCCAGGAAGGTGTTGTGGTACCAGGACCAGTCGCTGGAGTTGGTGTTGAACGCCGCGACGTGGAAGCCCATCCAGCCGCCGCCGTTGTTCATGTAGGTCTGGAAGGCCGACTGCTGGGCGACGGTGTGCGGGTAGTCGTCGAGGAACAGCACGACCTGGTAGTTGGCCAGGTTCGTGGTGTTGAGCTGGCTCCAGTCGGTGGTCGCGGTGTACGAGAAGCCGTACTGCGCCCCTTGTTGCGGGAACCAGGTGTTGGCCTCGTGGTCGAAGCTGATGTGCGCCGCGTCGTACGTGCCGTCGTAGAAGGCGATCACCTTGAACGTGGTGGCCGACTGCGCGGCGTTGGCCGGTCCGGCCTGAAGGCCGAGCAGTACGGCGAACAGGGCGAACAGCCGTAACAGCGTGCGGGACCAGGGAATTTCCGTGCGAGGTCTGAGCATGTGGGGGGCCTTCCTCGTTTCGACGGGTCGGGTGCACCTGGGCGCATTCAAAGGTCTAGACAATGTTCATGTCAATGACCCCGGTGCACCAATGCGACCCTCTCACCGAGCGCTGATGCCGCCGTGCCCCCGGGTTTGCCTGATCCGATCGCGGTCAGGCGATCTGTGGGGAACGAAGCCCGCTTCCTCCCCCCGGGAAAGGAGATCAAGGCCATGAGCAGCGCGAAGTCAGAACGCGAGCAGGCGGCGAAACTGGCGTCGGGCGACGTCGTAGGCATCCTGCTCCAGCAGCACGCCCGCATCCGGGATCTCTTCGGCGAGGTCAGGACCGCGAACGGCGATCGGAAGAAGCAGGTCTTCGACGAGCTGAAGGCCGTACTGGCCGTGCACGAGACAGCCGAGGAGATGATCGTGCGGCCGGCGGCGAAGAAGGCGGCCGGCAAGGCGGAGGCCGACGCCCGCAACCACGAGGAGAAGGAAGCCAACAAGGTCCTCGCCGAACTGGAGACGATGGACATCGGCAGCGCGGCGTTCGACGCCCTGCTCGCCGAGTTCGAGCAGTCCGTGATCGACCACGCCGAGCACGAGGAGCGGGAGGAGTTCCCCGCCGTGCGCCGCGAATACGACGAGGTCCAGCTCCACAGCATGGGCAGCCGCCTTCTCGCCGCCGAGAGGATAGCCCCCACCCACCCCCACCCCACAGCGGCCGGCTCCCCCGCCGCTCAGTGGACCGCCGGCCCCTTCGCCTCCCTCCTCGACCGGGCCAAGGACGCGATCAAGTCCGCCACGCCCGGTAACTGACCCCCTCCCCCGGCTGTGGCCCGGCACCCCTCGGTGCCGGGCCACAGCCTTGCCATGCCCGGCCCGGGTCAGGCCTGCCGGCACGAACCCATCGTCGCCGCCATCGAGGCCGGTGACACCGAGGCCGCGGTGCAGGCGGTACGGCACCACCATGAGGCGATGCTCGAGCACCTGCACCGCAGCAGGCCGGAGACAGCAGCAGACGGCTGACCCCGAACGGCTCCTCGTCAGCCGAAGACCTTGAGCTCGTAGATGCGGGTGGCGGGGTCGGTGCTCTGGGTGGGAGTGGTGACGTTCAGCCGTACGTAACGGGCGAACGTGCCGGTGAGGGTGTGGGTGGTGGTGCCGGCGGTGTTGGCGTCGGCTTGGGCGACGGTGGTCCAGGTGGTTCCGTCGGTGGAGACCTGCACGGTGTAGGCCTTGGTGTTGTACGAGGCGGACTCGCCGCCCGCGCCGGCGTGGTCGATCTCCAGACCGCTGAGGGAGTACGCGGAGCCAAGGTCGACGGTGAGCTGCGACGGGGAGGCGAAGGAGCAGAACTTGTCGCTGTTCCCGCCACTGACACTGCCGTTGACGGCTTTGGCGGGGGTCTCGTTGCTGTTGCACGGGGCACTGCCCGTGACGCTCTTGCCGAGGGCGAGGTCGGTGGGGCCGGTGCCGCCGCTGCCGTTCATCGCGGCGCTCACCGAGGCGGCCCACTGCCAGGGCGCGCTGGTGCCGCCGGGCTCGGAGTTGAAGTACTCCCAGCCGGCGACGCCGCCGAAGGAGGGGTACTTGGCGGTGAGGGCGGCGAGGGTGTTGTTGAGGGTGGTGGGATCGACGTAACCGCTGCCGCAGTTGGCCGGATTGGTGAGGGTGCCCGCGACGACCTTGTCGGCGGGGACGACACCGTGGTTGATGATCGCGTCGTAGCCGCTGGTGGAGCTCAGCGAGCCCCAGCCGCAGTAGAACTGGGCGTTGAACCAGCCGATGGAGCTCGCGCGGTCGCGATAGAGCTGGTCGTAGCTGAAGCCGGAGAGGTTGCCGCCCCCGCTCAGCGCGGTGGCCACCGGCGCGAGGGTCACGATGAAAGCGGAGCCGAAGTCGGTGTGGAGCTGGTCGATGAGCCGCTCCACGCCGCCCAGGGACATGGACTCCTCGACGTCCAGGTCCAGGCCGTCGAGGTGGTACGTGGACACGACGTTCTTCAGCAGCGGGTAGTAGGTGGCGAAGTCGGTGTCCAGGCGCTGGAAGCTGCCCTGGGCGGCCCCGCCGACCATTCCGATGGCGTGTACGCCCTTGGCCTGCATGGCGGCGACGTCCGTCCACATCTGGCCGAACTTCGCGTCGCCGGGCGGGTCGTCGTTCAGATGGACCGAGCCGTCGCCGTTGAGGTGGAAGGCGCCGATCAGCAGGTCGGTGGCCCCGGTGCTGTGATCGGTCAGGCCCAACGGGGAGACGTAGGACCCGTTGTCGTACTGCGTCTGGTAGTAGACCACGACCCGCTTACCGCTTGCCGCGGCCGCCGGTATCCCGCTGCCGAACAGCACGGCCGTGGCCGCGACTAATCCGGCCACCAGACCGGCGAGGGTTCTCCTGACAGTCATGCCTTGGCCTCCTTGGCCTTCGGACGGCCGGGAGCAGTCGGTCGCGGTGGCGACCAGCCAGCCCGAGCCGAGTTGACAATGTTGTCATTGATGCTGCTGATGTTGTAGAGGCCCTCGATGCGAGGCCCAGCGTGCCGCACGCCGTTTCCCGATGTGTTGAACCTGTGAATCCGGTCATCCGATCTTTCCCGGTGAAACAGCCACCGCAACACCTCGCGCATCACAGGAAATTCCTAGGTATCGCGGGCAAAGCAATCTGTTGGTCCAGACCTCTTGACGGAATGTTTGATTCAGCAGTTGAATCCCCGCAGACCTCAAACCGCAGATGCAGTAGCGCTCAGCGTGGTGTGCGCCGGGACCGGCCCGCACCTCCCCCACCGCAAGCCAGTGCAAACAACGCGGAAATCTTGCATGGATTTGCGGGCCGTTGCGCCCGCTTACGGCCCGGGACGCTGAGTTCAGCTGTTGAACATCGGAGTCAACCATGGGTGTGTCACGTCGTACGTTCCTGACAACGGCGGTCGGCGGTTCGGCTGCCGCGGGGCTCGCTGTGCTCGGCCTGGCTCCGGGCGCCTCGGCGGCGAGCGCGCCGGGAGACGTGGTCGGGAAGATCACGGTGGGGTACCAGGGCTGGTTCGCCTGCATCGGGGACGGTGCGCCGATCAACGCCTGGTGGCACTGGAGCCCCAACTCCGGTCAGGCGCCGTCCCCGTCTAACAACGGCATCAAGTGTTGGCCGGACATGCGCGAGTACACCAAGACGTACCAGACCGGCTTCGCCGCGCTGGGCAACGGCCAGCCCGCGACGCTGTTCTCGTCGTACGACCAGCAGACGGTGAACACCCACTTCCTGTGGATGCAGCAGAACAACATCGACACCGCTGCCCTGCAGCGGTTCAACCCCACCGGCAGCGAGGGCCCGACCCGGGACGCGATGGCCACCAAGGTGCGCAGCGCAG
This sequence comes from Streptomyces sp. NPDC059373, assembly GCF_042751495.1. Lineage (NCBI taxonomy): Bacteria > Bacillati > Actinomycetota > Actinomycetes > Kitasatosporales > Streptomycetaceae > Streptomyces > Streptomyces sp. NPDC059373. Next base: position 68,037 of record NZ_JBHYXC010000039.1, read on the forward strand.
CCGAGGCGTACGGCCGGAAGTTCTACATCATGTACGACGTGTCCGGCTGGACGAACATGCAGTCCGAGATCAAGACGGACTGGACCAACAAGATGGCCGCGCACACGGCTTCGTCGGCGTACGCCAAGCAGAACGGCAAGCCGGTCGTCTGCATATGGGGCTTCGGCTTCAACGACAGCAACCACCCCGCCACCGCGGCCGCGGCCCTGGACGTGATCAACTGGTTCAAGTCCCAGGGGTGTTACGTGATCGGCGGCGTGCCGACCTGGTGGCGCACCGGCAACAACGACTCCAAGGCCGGTTTCCTGGACACGTACCACGCCTTCAACATGATCTCCCCGTGGATGGTCGGCCGGATCGGCACCATCAGCGACGCCGACAACTTCTACAACGTGGCGACGGTGCCCGATGTCGCCGACTGCGCCGCACACGGCATCGACTACCAGCCGTGTGTCCTGCCCGGTGACGTCTCGGTGCGGCAGCGGGTGCACGGCGACTTCATGTGGCGGCAGTTCTACAACATGGTGCGGGCCGGGGTGCAGGGCATCTACATCTCGATGTACGACGAGTACAACGAGGGCAACCAGATCGCCAAGACCGCCGAATCCCAGGCCTGGTCACCGAGCAACGGCGGCATGCTGGCCCTGGACGAGGACGGCACCGCCTGCTCCTCGGACTACTACCTGCGGCTCACCGGTGACGGCGGCAAGATGCTCAAGGGGCAGATCGCCCTCACCGCCACCCGTCCCACCCAGCCGATGCTCGCCGGCACGACGCCAGGCGTCGGCTCGGTGATCTCGCTGAAGGCGCTGGCCAACAACCAGTACGTCTGCGCGGACAACACCGGGACGTCCCCACTGATCGCCAACCGTACGACCGTCGGCACCTGGGAGCAGTTCACCCTCGTCGACGCGGGCAGCGGCAACGTCGCGCTGCTCGCCCATGCCAACAACCAGTACGTCTGCGCCGACAACACCGGGACGTCCGCGCTGATCGCCAACCGTACGACCGTCGGCACCTGGGAAAGCTTCCAGCTGATCACGAACTCCAACGGCACCGTCAGCTTCAAGGCCCTGGCCAACAACCAGTACGTCACCGCCGACAACGCCGGGGCGAACCCGCTGATCGCCAACCGGACCTCGATCGGGACCTGGGAGCAGTTCACCATGGCCACCGCCTAGCCCGCCCGGCCATCGGGCCGTACCACCGAGCCGCCCGTCGATCTCTTGGGTCCGGCTTCTCTCTCCCCCGCCCCACCGAGCCTGGCGCTGCCCAGGCACACGTCCGGCCGTCCGTGCCGAAAAGGAGCAACAGGTGTTCCAGTCCATCCGATCCCCGAGGCGAGCACTCGTCTTCGGGGTCAGCGCCGCGGCGCTGGCGGTCGCCGGTGCCTTCGCTGTGATCACCCCGTCGGCATCGGCGGCGACTGCTGCCACTGGTGGCAGCGGGGCGAGCCTGCCGTACGTGGAGGTGCAGGCGGAGAACTCCGCGACCAACGGCACGGTGATCGGCCCGAGTTACACCCAGGGTCAGTTGGCCGACGAGGCGTCGTATCGCAAGGCGACGACGTTGCAGGGCACCGGCAAGTACGTCACCTTCACCACGCCGGTGGCGACCAACTCGATCGACTTCCGGTACAGCATCCCCGACACCTCCAGCGGCTCGGTCTACACCGCGCCGCTGTCGCTGTACATCAACGGCACCAAGCAGTCCAACTTCACCCTCACCAACGCCTATAGCTGGTACTACGGCAGCTATCCGTTCACCAACACCCCGGGCAGCAACCCGCACCACTTCTACGACGAGGCCCACCGGCTGTTCTCCACGAC
>NZ_JBHYXC010000040.1:0-31337 GCF_042751495.1 Streptomyces sp. NPDC059373
CCTGTTCCTCGCTCGCTCGGAACTGGGCGTTCTGCGTCGCCTTAGCGTCTCTACGGACCCACCCCGCCCCACCCCCTCCGGTTCCGATGGCGGCTGCCGGTCGACGGGGTTTCTCCTGCGGGGTCCGGGCCGGTGACAGAGCTGAGCAGTCGCACGAGTTCGATGCGGGAGCGGATGCCGAGGCGGGCGAAGACGCCGCGGAGGTGGTGGTCGATGGTGCGGTGGCTGAGGACGAGGCGGGCGGCGATCTCGCGGTTGGTGGCGCCGTCGGCGGCCATGCGGGCGATGACGAGCTGTTGGGCGGTGAGGCGGGCGGCGATGTCGGTGGGCGGGGGGCCGGCGGATTCGCCGAGGGCGCGGAGTTCGGCGCGGGCTTGGGCGGCGCAGTGGGGGGCGCCGAAGTAGCGGAAGGCCTCGAGGGCGCTGTGGAGGCGGTCGCGGGCTTCGGTGCGGCGGCGTAAGCGGCGCAGGGCGGAGCCGTAGAGCAGCTCGGTGCGGGCGCGTTCGAAGTCGCGGGTGCCGGCGGCGTGGAGGTCGAGGGCGGTGCGGTAGTGCTGGTCGGCTTCGGCGCCGGGGGCGAGGAGGGCGCGGCAGCGGGCGGCGAGGGCGAGGTCGGCGGGGCTGCGCACGGCGGTGGCCCAGCGGTCGTAGTCGGCGAGGGCGGCGGCAGCTACGCGCGTATCGCCGGTGCGTGCGGCGGCCTCCACGTAGTGCGGGGTGGCGAGGTGGCGGATGGCGCGGTGGCCGTGGCCGGGCCCGAAGCCGGCGAGGGCGCGGAACCGGGCGGCGGCTTCGGCGGGGCGACCGGTGGTGAGGTCGAGGAAGGCGAGCGCCCACACGGCCAGGGCGGCGGCGAGACCGAGGCCGCGGGGCAGGGCGTGGGCGCGGGCGGCTTCGGCGCGGGCGCGGCAGGTGTCGGCGTCGCCGGTGATGGCGGCGAACATGGCGAGCGCTGCCTGCAGGTGGCAGGCACCGTTGTCCTGGCCGGTCTCGTGGGCCTGTTGGAGGGCGTCGAGGGCGGCGGCCTCGGCCGCGTGCGGACGGCCGGTCCAGAATTCGGCGTACGTACGGAATTCCAGCGCCTGCGGTACGGCGACGATGTCACCGTTCGCCCGGGCGGCGGCCACGGCGCGGGCAGTGGCGAAGGCGGCCTGGGTGTGGTCGCCGAGGAGTAACGCCGCGATGCCGCTGTGCATGAGGTGGGTGGGTCCGTCGTCGGGCCGGCACTGGCGGGCGGCTGCGGTGAGCGCGTCGCGGGCGGCGGTGTAGCGGCCGTCGACGGCGGCGGCGAGGCCGTCGAGCGTGCCGGGCGGGGTCAGGCCGTGGTGGCGGGCGACGGCGGCGGCCTCGCGGCAGCGGCGCAGGTCGCCGGTGTAGATGGCGGCCTCGACGGCGCGGGCGAGCAGTTCGGTGGCCTGGTCGGGGCGGCTCGGGGCGAGGCCGGTGGCGGCGGCGAGGAGGTCGTCGAAGGCGTCGGTGGCGGTGCCGCAGCGCAGGGCGAGGACGCCGCGCAGGGGGTTGTCCCGCACGGCGGCGGCGAGGTGGCGGGCGCGGTCGGAGTCGCCTGCCTGCCAGGCGTCGGCGGCGGCCTGCGCGAGCAGCCGGGGGACGGTGGCCGGGTCGGGGCAGAGTTCGGCGGCGCGTTGGACCAGGGCGCGGGCCAGGGCGGGTTGGCGGTGCCGGCGGGCCTCGGCCGCGGCGGCGAGGAGTTCCGCCGTGAGCCTGCGGCTGGGGCCGAGCGCGGCGGCGCCCCGGTGCCAGGAGCGCAGCGCGGACTCGGCGGCGCCGCCGAGCACCCGGGCGAGCAGCACGTGGGTGGCGCGCCGGTCCTCCGCCGGGGCGGCTTCGTAGGCGGCGATGCGTATCCAGGGGTCCCCGAAGGTGATGCCGGCCGCCGAGACATGGGCGAGCCCGGCCGCCTCGGCGGGGTCCGCGGCGGCGGTGTCGAGCCCGGCGGCGGCGACGGCCCGCAGGAAGGCGTGGGCCGGTACGGGCTGCTGGTCGGCGGCGGCGACCAGCAGCAGGTGCCGGGTGTCGTGGGGCAGGCGGCGGATCCGGCTTCGGTATCCCCGCAGCACGGCGGGGGCCAGCAACACGGGCTCGTACGGCAGCGGTTCGAGCCCGGACGCCTGGCGACCGTTCAGCGTGGCGGTCAGCTCGGCGACGGCGCGGTGGTCGTCGTACACCAGGCGCGTGAGCCGGACCCGCACACCCTCCGGGAGCGGCTGCGGTGACAACTGGTCCCGAGGATAAGCAGGGTTCACCACACGATTGACGTTACTGATGGGTCATCTGGCCGTAAAGACCGGCGATTTCGCCGATGGCGGCGCGCGCGAACCGCCTCACACTCCTCCTGACCCCCCACGATCAACTGGAGGCACCATGCAACGCCTCACGCGCTCCGCCCTCGCGGTCATCACCGCCGTGGTCGCCGCGCTCTTGCTCGCCCTCACCGCGGCCCCCGCGCAGGCGGCGACCCACGACCCCATCGTCTTCGTGCACGGCCTGAGCAGCGACGCCAGCAGCTGGGACGACTGGGTCGCCGACTTCAAGGCCGACGGCTACACGGCGAGCGAGCTGGACGCCTGGTCGTACGACTGGACCCAGTCGAACGTCACCACCGCCTCGCAGCTCGCCACCGAGGTGAAGCGGGTCCTGGCCGCGACCGGCGCGTCCAAGGTCGACATCGTCGCCCACTCGATGGGCCCGCTGAGCGCCCGGTACTTCCTCAAGAACCTCGGCGGGACTTCGTACGTGGACGACTTCGTGTCGGTGGCCGGGGTCAACCACGGGACCTCGGTGGCGTCGTGGTGCAGCTGGCTCTACACCTCCTGCGCGCAGATGTACACCGGTAGCAGCTTCCTGACCTCGCTCAACTCCGGTGACGAGACTCCGGGCAGCGTCAGCTACGCCAGTTACTGGTCGAACTGCGACGACGCCGTGGTCCCGAACAGCAGCGCTCTCCTCAACGGCGCGACCAATGTCGGGGTCGGCTGCATCTCGCACACCGACATGAACAACGACTACGGCGTCTACCAGCAGGTGCGGGACTTCATCGCCTGACCGCCGTAACGCTCCAGGGCTGTACGGCGCGCGGCCCCGGCAAGGCATGCCGGGGCCGTTTCGGCGGCAGAATGAGAGGACGGCCGCCCAAGCACCGCCGAAGCACCGCCGAAGCAAAGGGGACCGCCATGCCCAGGCGCACCAGCGTGACCCGCGAGCCGGTCAGCCACCCGGTCTTCGCCCGCCTCTACGCCCGCTGCGGCCCGGTCGCCGACGGGCGCGGCTTCGCCCGGCACCGCGACGAACTGCTGGCCGGTCTGTCGGGCCGCGTCATCGAGATCGGGGCCGGCAGCGGACTCAACTTCCGCCACTACCCGCGCACGGTCTCGGAGGTCGTCGCCCTGGAGCCCGAGCGCCGTCTGCGTCTGCTCGCCGCCGACGAGGCGCTGCGCGCGGATGTGCCGGTCCCGGTGGACGTGGTGCCGGGCGTCGCCGAGGCCCTGCCGGTCAAGAGCGAGGCCTTCGACGCCGCCGTCTGCTGCCTGGTGCTGTGTTCCGTACGCGACCAGCGCCGCGCCCTCGCCGAGCTGCACCGGGTCGTGCGCCCGGGCGGCCAACTGCGGCTGCTGGAGCACTGCCGGGCCGAGCGGCGGCCGATGGCGGCGCTGCAGTGGACGGCCGACCACACGGTGTGGCCGACGCTGTTCGGCGGTTGCCGGACCGGCCGGGACACGGTCGAGGCGGTGCGGGCGGCGGGGTTCGAGCTGCTGGAGCTGCGGCGGATCCGCTTCCCGGAGACGTGGCTTCCGGTGCCGAGCGCGACGCATGTGGTGGCCACGGCCCGGCGGTCCGCCGGCTGATCTTGCCCTCTGTACCTACTAGTATGTACAGTCCTGCTCATGGAGACCGTGGACCGTCTGATCGAGAGCACCCGCGAACTGCTCTGGGAACGGGGTTACGTCGGCACCAGCCCCAAGGCCATCCAGCAGCGCGCCGGAGTCGGCCAGGGCAGCATGTACCACCACTTCACCGGCAAGCCCGACCTCGCCCTGGCGGCCATCAGCCGCAGCGCCGAGGAGCTGCGGGCCGCGGCCGATGCGCAACTCTCCGCGCCGGGCACGGCTGTTGAGCGCATCACCGGCTATCTGCGGCGGGAGCGCGACGTACTGCGCGGCTGCCCCGTCGGGCGGCTCACCCAGGATCCCGACATCGTCGCCAGCCCGCAGCTGCGCCGCCCCGTCGACGAGACGCTCGGCTGGCTGGCCCGCAGACTGGCCGCCGTCCTGGCCGAGGGCGTCGCGGGCGGCGAGCTGGACGCGGGCCTCGATCCGGACGACACGGGGGCGACGATCGTCGCCGTTCTGCAGGGCGGCTACGTCCTGGCGCGCGCCGCCGGGTCCGCGGAACCGTTCGACCGGGCGGTGAGTGGCCTTCTCGCGCTGCTGGCCGCCGCCATCACGTAGTTGGGGGTTCCTTCACATGTACGCGATGCAGTACGAGCTCACGCTTCCGGCCGATGACGACATGAAGATCATCCGTGAGCGGGTGGCCCGGAACGGGCGGATGACGGATGACGACGAAGGGCTCGGCTTCAAGGCCTACGTCATACGCGAGCGCGGCGTCGACCGTTCGGACGTCAACCAGTACGCGCCGTTCTACCTCTGGGACGACACCGGCGGCATGAACCGCTTCCTGTGGGGCGGGGGCGGCTTCCGCAACATCGTCGACTCCTTCGGCCGCCCGCCCGTGAACCACTGGACCGGCGTCGCCTTCGCCCACGGCCCGGCGCGCGACGTCCAGCCGCGCGGGGCGAGCCGCGTCGTCGAACGGATCCCCGCCGGGGTCGACCCTCAGGCCGCCGTCGCCTCGGCAGTTGCGGCATGGGAGGCGCGGGCCGGCTCCGCCGGGGTGCACCTTTCTGTGCTGGCGGTTGATCCGTGGCGGTGGGAGGTCGTCCGCTTCACCCTGTGGGAGGGCGCGGCGCCGGAGGAGGCCGACCCCGATCGGTACGAGGTGCTGCACGTCTCCGCACCGCACCTGGACGAGGTGCCGGTCGGAAGGCAGTGGGCCGGCTGAGGCTGCGTCGCCGGCCGCGGGCCGGTGGCCGGGTTGTGCCAGCCTGTTCCGCCTTGCGGAACGCGCAACGGCGCCGCAGCGGAACTACAGGCACCAACCGCTCAGCTCGTCCGCTATCTCGCGGACGCCCGCCGTGCCGTCCTTGACCAGGCGGGCGAGGTCACGCACGCGTTCGGGGGAGGTGGCGACTTTGAGGCCGCTCGCGACGAGGTAGGCGTAGGCGACCGCGGAGGCGAACATGACGTTGGAGCGCTCGAGGGCGGGAACGTGGACGAGCAGCTGGAGGAGGGCTGCGGCGCGGTCCTGGGGGTGGGGGTAGACGGGGGTGCCGAAGACCTCGGCCTGGTGGCGGGTGACGGCGGCGAGGAGGGCACCCCAGTCGGTGACCTGGGGGTCGCCGGGGGTGTTGTGCTCGGCGACCATGAGAAGCCAGGCGAGATCGATGCGGAAGGTCAACGACGGCCTTCGCGGTCGGGGCCGAACTCCTCGGCGAAGACGGATTCGTACTGCTTCATGAAGTCGGCGGCGGCCTCGACGAAGGCGCGCCCGTTCTCCCCGGCGTCCTGGAGGACGAGTTCCTCTATGTAGCGGTTGACGCTCAGGCCACGCTGCGACGCCCGCTCACGGGCGGTCGCGGCGGTGGTCTCGTCCACCCGCACATTCAGCTGGGTCTTGGCCATGTCTTCATGCTAGCGCCGGTCCGCTAGTAACGACAAGGGTTGCCCTCCTCGCGAACGATGCCCCGCCCGCCGCCACGGCTTACGCTCGGGTTCGGTACGACGACAAGCGGGCACTTCCATCCGATGGGGGACAAACGTGTCGACACCGGCAGACGCGGCAGCATGGCCCCAGGCCACCGCCGCAAGGGCGCAGGGCCTGACGAAGACGTACGGCACGGGCGAGACGCGGGTCGTGGCGCTGGACGCGGTGGACGTGGAGATCGGGCGGGGCCGGTTCACGGCGGTGATGGGGCCGTCGGGGTCGGGGAAGTCGACGCTGATGCACTGTCTGGCGGGGCTGGACAGCGTGACGGCGGGGCGGGTGTGGGTGGGCGAGACGGAGCTGACCCGGTTGGCCGAACGAGCGCTGACCCGGTTGAGGCGGGACAAGGTCGGCTTCATGTTCCAGGCGTTCAACCTGCTCCCCACCCTGACGGCGGAGGAGAACATCACCCTTCCGATGGACATCGCGGGCCGCAAGCCCGACCAGGAGTGGCTGGACCGGGTCATCGACACCCTCGGGCTGCGGGACCGGCTGAAGCACCGCCCGTCGCAGCTGTCGGGCGGGCAGCAGCAGCGCGTGGCGTGCGCGCGGGCGCTCGCGTCCCGCCCGGAGCTGATCTTCGCGGACGAGCCGACGGGGAACCTCGACTCGCGTGCGGGCGCCGAGGTGCTGCGCTTCCTGCGGGACGCGGTGGACGAGCTGGCGCAGACCGTGGTGATGGTGACCCACGACCCGGGGGCGGCGGCCTACGCGGATCTGGTGCTGTTCCTCAACGACGGCCGGATCGTCGACGAGATCCACAGCCCGACCGCCGAGGCGGTACTCGAACGTATGCGGCTTCTGTCCGGCGGGATCCCCCAGGCCCCCGGCCTCGACGGGCTGCGGAAGAGCTGAACGGGCCATGTTCCGGGCGTCCCTGCGCAGCTTCCTCGCCCACAAGGGGAGGATGCTGCTGTCGGCGCTCGCCGTACTGCTGTCGGTGGCCTTCGTGGCGGGCAGCCTGATCTTCTCCGACACCGTCAACCGCACCTTCGACCGGCTCTTCGCCTCGACGGCCGCCGATGTGACGGTCAGCCCGAAGACGGCGTTCAGCGAGGACAACCGGTTCACCTCCGGCGAGGTGCCGACGCTCCCGGCGTCGCTGCTGAACCGGGTCACGGCGGTGAACGGCATCGCGGACGCCCGGATCGACATCAGCGTGCAGAACGCGACCGTCGTGGACGCCCAGGGCCGGCAGGTCGGCCCGACCACCGGCGCGCCCACCATCGCCACCAACTGGTCGGTCTGGCCGCGCAGTCCGGTGAAACTCACCAGCGGCCACGCCCCGCACGGCGTCGGCCAGGCGATGATCGACGCCGACACCGCCAACAGGAAGCACCTACGGATCGGCGACACCCTGCGGGTCATCGCCCAGCCCGGCACCTTCCCCGTACGGGTGGTGGGCATCGCAACCTTCACCACCACCAATCCGGGCGCGGCCCTGCTCTTCCTCGACACGCCCACCTCCCAGGCCAGGCTGATCGGCCGCACCGGCGTGGCGACCTCCATCGACGCGGACGCGGTTCCCGGCCTGTCCGACGCCGCCCTGGAACGGCGGATCGTCGCCGCGCTCGGCCCGGGCTACAACTACAAGACACAGGGCGAGCAGGCGAAGTCCGACGCCGCGAGCCTGGCCACCTTCCTGGACGTCATCAAGTACGTGATGCTCGGCTTCGCCGGGATCGCGGTCCTGGTCGGGGTGTTCCTGATCGTCAACACCTTCTCGATGCTGATCGCCCAGCGCACCCGCGAGCTGGGGCTGCTGCGGGCGCTGGGCGCCGAGCGCCGCCAGGTGCGCCGTTCGGTGCTGCTGGAGGCGCTGCTGCTCGGACTGGTCGGCTCCACGCTGGGGCTGGCGGCCGGGGTGGGCCTTGCGGTCGGGCTGATCCGCCTGATGGGCCTCTTCGGCATGAACATCAGCGCCGCCGAGATGGTCTTCCGCTGGCCGACGCCGGTGGCGGCGTACGCGGTCGGGGTGCTGGTGACGCTGGTGGCCGCCTATCTGCCCGCCCGGCGCGCCGCCCGGGTCTCCCCCATGGCGGCCCTGTCGGACGTGGAGGTGGCCGGCACCGGCCGCTCCCTGCACGCACGGGCCGTCGGCGGGGCCGTCGTCACGCTGCTGGCGGCCGGCGCGCTGGCCGGGGCCGCCGCGAGCAGTGACGCCTCGGACGCGGCGTCGCTGCTGGGGCTCGGGATCCTGCTGTCGCTGATCGCGGGGGTGGTCGTGGGGCCGCTGCTCGTCCGGCCGGTGATCCGGGTGCTGGGCGGCGCCTTTCCCCGCGTCTTCGGGCCGGTGGGGCGGATCAGCCAGCGCAATGCGCTGCGCAATCCGCGCCGTACCGGGGCCACCGCCTCCGCGCTGATGATCGGGCTCGCGCTGGTCACGGGGATGTCGATAGCCGGGGCATCGATGTCCAGGTCGTTCGACCATCAGATCGACAAGGCGCTCGGCGCTGACTTCGTCGTGCAGGGCGCCAACTTCACGCCCTTCGGCAAGGAGATCACCGACACGGTCCGCACGGTGCCGGGCACGAGCGCGGTCGTGCCGCTGCGGTACGCGCCCGTGCTGCTCACGCTGCCCAGCGGGAGCACCGCGAAGCTGACCGGCGCGGCCATCGGCGCCGGCGCGGACCGCGTCGTCAATCTGGAGTACGTGGCGGGGAACACGGCGCGGACTCTCGCCCCGGGCCGGATCTCCATCGCCGACTCGTACGCCGCCGACCACCGGCTGCGGATCGGCAGCCGGGTGCCCGTGCTGTTCGCCAACGGCCGCCGGGCCGTCTTCACGGTGGGCGCCCTCACCACGGGGAACGGTTCGCTCTTCAGCGACAACGCCGCCCTGCTGATGGGCCTGTCCACCGCCGAGCGCTATCTGCCGGGCAGTCAGGACGCGGCCCTGTACGTGAACGCCGCGCCCGGCACCGATCCGAAGGCTCTGCGGGCTTCGCTGGAGAAGGCGCTCAAGCCGTATCCGCAGGTCGCGGTGCGGGACCAGGCGGACTACAAGGCGCTGGTGCGCGGCCAGATCTCGGTGCTGCTGAATCTGGTCTACGGGCTGCTGGGACTGGCCATCGTCATCGCCGTCCTCGGGGTGGTCAACACCCTTGCCCTGTCGGTCGTCGAGCGCACCCGGGAGATCGGGCTGCTGCGGGCGATCGGGCTGTCGCGTTTCCAGCTGCGCCGGATGATCCGGCTGGAGTCGGTGGTGATCGCCGTGTTCGGGGCGGTGCTGGGGCTCGGTCTCGGACTGGTGTGGGGTCTGGCCTCGCACGAAGTGCTGGCGCTGAAGGGGATGAAGGCGCTGGCGATTCCGTGGACCACGGTGGCGGCGGTGCTGGCGGGTTCCGTGGTCGTCGGGCTGGTCGCGGCGCTGTTGCCCGCACTGCGGGCCTCGCGTATGAACGTACTCGCGGCCATCGCGCATGAGTGACGTGAGCAAGGGGGCTTCATGGCACGGCAGTTCAGGTTCGGCATGGCTTTTCTCGAGTCCGCGCCGGCCGAGGAGTGGGCGCGCAAGTGCCGCCACGCGGAAGCCCTCGGCTACGACGTCCTGCTGGTCCCGGACCACCTGGGCTGGCCCGCGCCCTTCCCCTCGCTGGTGGCCGCCGCCCAGGCGACGCAGCGGCCCCGGGTGGGCACTTTCGTCCTCAACGCCGCCTTCTGGAATCCGGTGCTGCTGGCCCGCGACGTGGCCACCACCGACCAGCTGACCGCCGGCCGTCTGGAACTGGGGCTCGGCGCGGGCTACGTACGCGAGGAGTTCGAGCGGGCCGGGCTGGACTACGGCACCCCGCGCAGCCGCGTCGACCACCTGGAACGGACCGTCGCGGAGCTGGAGCGGCTGCTGCCCGAACCGCGCCCGCCGCTGGTGCTCGGCGGCAACGGCGACCGGATGCTGCGCCTGGCCGCGCGGCACGCCGAGGTCATGGCCTTCACCGGCGCCCGGCACGACACCGACGGCGCGCTGAGCCTGCTCGGGCCGGACGCGCTCGCCGAGCGGGTGGCGGCGGCGCGGCGTTTCGCCGCCGGCGAGGGGACGGACCCCGAGTTCAACATCCTGGTGCAGCGGGTGGTGCTCACCGAGGACCGCACGGCGGCCGCCGGGGAGTTCGCGCGTCTTGGGCTGAGTCCGGAGGAGCTGCTCGGCCTGCCGACGCTGCTGTTCGGCACCGTCGCCGAGATCGCCGCGCAGCTGCGGGCGAACCGAGAACGCTTCGGGTTCTCGTACGTCACCGTCATGGAGCCGTCCCTGGAGGACTTCGCCCAGGTGATCAAGGAGCTTCGGGCGTGAAAATCACTGGCCCCCGCCTGGCAGCCGGTGTTTGGCTGACCGTATGAGCGATCTTCGTATACGTGCCGCCGCCCCCGCCGAAGCGCCGGAGGTACTGGCGTTCTGGACGTACGCGGCGGAGGGCACCAGCATCAGCGACGACGTGGACGGGGTGGCCCGGCTGATCGCGCGCGACCCCGAGGCGCTGCTGCTGGCCTATCGGGACGGGGAACTGGTCGGCACGGTGATCGCGGGCTTCGACGGCTGGCGCTGCCATCTGTACCGGCTGGCGGTGCACCCGGACCACCGCAGGCAGGGCATCGCGACCGCGCTGCTGGAGGCGGCCGAGCGGCGCTTCGCCGAGCTGGGCGGCCGGCGCGGCGACGCGATGGTGCGGGAGCGCAACGAGCAGGCGCACCACGCGTGGAGCGCGGCCGGTTACGCGCCGGAGCATCAGTGGCGGCGCTGGACGAAGCCGCTGGTGGGCTGACCCGTCAGCGCCCCGGCACGCCCGCCACTTTGCCAATCCTTTACGGTTGGCGTCATGGATGAGCCTCCGAGTAGTCCGCGCCGAGCGAACCGCCCGACCCTGGCCGATCATGGGACCGAGGTGTCCCGATGATCGAAACGCTCCTCCTGGTGGTCGCCCTGCTGCTCACCCTCGCGTGCGCGGTCTTCGTGGCGGCTGAGTTCTCGCTGACCACGGTCGAGCGCACCGACCTGGAGCGCGCCGAGCGGGCGGGTGAGCGCGGCGCGGGTGCCGCACTCAAGGCGGTACGGACGCTGACGTTGCAGCTGTCGGGGGCGCAGCTCGGGATCACCGTCACCGGGCTGGTGATCGGCATGCTGGCCAAGGGCTCGGTCGGCAAGCTGCTGACCGGTCCGCTGGAGGCCGCGGGGCTGTCGCGGTCGGCGGCCTCTTCGACGGCGCTGGTGCTCGCGACCGCCCTGTCGACGGTGGTCCTGATGGTCGTCGGGGAGCTGGTGCCGAAGAACTGGGCGATCGCCCGCCCACTGGCTGTCGCCCGCACCGTGGCGGCCCCGCAGCGCGCCTTCACCTCCGCGTTCGGCCCGCTGATCCGCCACCTCAACAACACCGCCAACCGGATCCTGCGCCGCCTCGGCCTGCAACCCGCCGAGGAACTGGCCTCGGCCCGCAGCCCCGAGGAACTGGTCGCCCTGGCCCGGCACTCCGCCCGCGCGGGCGCGCTGGAGGCGGACACCGCCGAGCTGTTCGTACGCACCCTGAACCTGGCGGAGCTGACCGCCGAGAACGTGATGACCCCCCGCGTCCAGGTCAAGGCGCTGGAGGACCACGCCACCGCCCGGGACGTGGCCGACGCGACCCGGGAGACCGGTCTGTCCCGCTTCCCGGTGTACCGGGACAGCCTCGACGACGTCATCGGCGTCGTCCACATCAAGGACGTCCTCGCGGTGCCGTTCGAGGAGCGTGACACCACCCCGGTCACCGCCCTTGTGCGGGAACCGCTGCTGGTCCCGGAGTCGCTGACCGTGGACCGGCTGCTCGACCGGCTGTCCGGCCCGGTCAGCATGGCCGTGGTCATCGACGAGTACGGCGGCACGGCCGGAGTGGTCACCCTGGAGGACATCGTGGAGGAGGTCGTCGGGGAGGTCCGCGACGAGCACGACCCACAGGAGGCCCCCAACCTGGCGCTGCTGCGCCGGGACTCCGCCGGGCGGCGGGTCTACGACGCCGACGGCGCCACCCGCACCGACCAGTTGGAGGAGATCGGACTGCACGCCCCGGAAGGACCGTACGAGACGCTGGCCGGTCTGGTCGCCCATGAACTGGGCCGCATCCCGGCGACCGGCGACACCGCCGAGGTCGACGGCTGGCTGATCGAGGTCACCGAGGACTCCGGGCACCGCGCGGCCCGCCTACGGCTGGTCTCGCCGCCGGAGGTCCGGGACGACGACGACGAGGACAAGGACGAGGGCGCCGACGCGGCCGCCGGGGCGGGGGCGGAGCGATGACCGTCCTGCAGCTGTTCATCGGCCTCCTGACGCTGGTGGTCAACGCCTTCTTCGTCGGCGCCGAGTTCGCCATGATCTCCGTACGCCGCAGCCAGATCGAGCCGCGCGCCGACGCCGGGGAGCGCGGCGCGCGCAGTGTGCTGTGGGGCCTGCAGCATCTGTCGCCGCTGCTGGCCGCAGCCCAGCTGGGCATCACGCTGTGCACCCTGGTGCTGGGTGTGGTGGCCGAGCCGGCCATCGCCCATCTGCTCGAACCGCTCTTCCACGCGGTGAGCGTGCCCGACGGGCTGATCCATGTGTTCTCGTTCGCGATCGCGCTCGCGGCGGCCACGTATCTGCACATGCTGCTGGGCGAGATGGTGCCGAAGAACATCGCGCTGGCCGACCCGGAGCGCGCCGCGCTGCTGCTCGGTCCGCCCCTGGTGGGGACGGCGCGGGCGCTGCGGCCGGTCATCTTCGCGGTCAACGCCTTCGCGAACTCACTGTTGAGGCTGCTGGGCGTGGAGCCGAAGAACGAGGTCACCTCGGTCTTCTCGGACGACGAGCTGTCCCGCATGGTCACCGACGCCGGGCAGGCGGGGCTGCTGGACGAACGGTCCGCGCTGCGGCTCCAGGACGCCCTGGAGCTGGGCCGCCGTCCGGTCGGCGAGGTCGTACGGCCGCCGGAGCACGTGGTGCGCGCGCCCTTCCGCATCACGCCCGAGGGTCTGGAACGGCTGGCGGCCGAATCCGGATTCTCGCGCTTCCCGGTGGCCGACGCCGACGGCCGGGTGCTGGGCTATCTGCACGTCAAGGACGCGCTGGACGCCTCCCCCAGGGACCGCCCGTTCCCGCTGTCGGCGCTGCGCCCCATCACCCGGGTCAGGGCGGCGGTGCCGCTGGACGACGTACTGGCCGCGATGCGCGCGAGCCGCGCCCACCTGGCGGCGGTCGTCGACGAGGAGGGGCGCGGGATCGGGCTCGTCACCATGGAGGACGTGCTCAAGGAGCTGGTCGGCACCCGATAGGATCGCCCGGCCATGGAGATGACTGCCACATACACCAGCTTTGTCGCCCTCGGGGACTCCTTCACGGAGGGCATGTCCGACGGGCTGCCCGACGGCTCCTACCGGGGCTGGGCCGACCTCGTCGCCGCCCGGTTCGCGGCCCGCACCCCCGATTTCAGGTACGCGAACCTCGCGGTGCGCGGCAAGCTCATCCGCCAGATCGCGGACGAGCAGGTGGAGCCCGCGGCCGCGATGAGCGCCGACCTGGTGACCCTGGTCGGCGGCCTCAACGACACCCTGCGACCCAAATGCGACGTGGACGAGGTCTGCGCCCTGCTCGCCCGGTCCGTCGAGCGGCTGGCGCCGAGCTGCAAGCAGCTGGTGCTGATGCGCAGCCCGATCCGGCGCGGGCCGGTCGCGGCGCGCTTCCTGCCGCGCATGGAGCAGCTGTTCTCCTTCATCGACGAGCTGGCCGAGCGGCACGGCGCACTGGTGGTGGACCTGTACGGCGCCGAGACGCTCGGCGACCGGCGGATGTGGGCCGACGACCGGCTGCACCTCAACGCCGAGGGCCACCGCCGGGTCGCCGAGGCCGTCTGGCAGACCCTGGGCCACGCCCCCGAGACCGACTGGACCCGGCTGCTGCCCTCCGCCGTGCCGCCCGCCTGGGCCGCCCGCCGCGCCGCGGACCTGCGCTTCACCCGGCAGCACCTCGTGCCGTGGATAGGCCGCCGGCTCACCGGTCGCTCGTCCGGGGACGGCCTGCCGCCCAAGCGCGGCGAGTTGCTGCCGTACGAGGGCTGACACCCGACGCCACCCCGACGCTACCCGCGTAGACACGGGGAGGCGCTGACCTGCGCCTACGCCCAGTAGACTCTCGATACGTGACGAAGCCCCGCATCCCCAATGTCCTGGCCGGCCGCTACGCCTCCACGGAGCTGGCCACCCTGTGGTCCCCCGAGCAGAAGGTGGTCCTGGAGCGCCGCCTCTGGCTCGCCGTCCTGCGGGCCCAGAAGGACCTGGGCATCGAGGTCCCGGACCAGGCCATCGCCGATTACGAGCGGGTGGTGGAGCAGGTCGACCTCGCCTCCATCGCCGAGCGCGAGAAGGTCACCCGGCACGACGTCAAGGCCCGCATCGAGGAGTTCAACGCCCTCGCGGGGCACGAGCACGTCCACAAGGGCATGACCTCGCGCGACCTCACGGAGAACGTCGAGCAGCTGCAGATCCGGCTCTCGCTGGAGCACGTACGCGACCGTACGGTGGCCGTCCTCACCCGGCTCGGCAAGCTCGCCGCCGAGCACGCCGAGCTGGTCATGGCCGGCCGCTCGCACAACGTCGCCGCCCAGACCACGACGCTGGGCAAGCGCTTCGCCACGACGGCGGACGAGCTGCTGGTCGCCTTCGAGCGGGTCGAGGACCTGCTCGGCCGCTACCCGCTGCGCGGCATCAAGGGCCCCGTCGGCACGGCCCAGGACATGCTGGACCTGCTCGGCGGCGACACGGCCAAGCTCGCCGAGCTGGAACGGCGCATCGCCCACCACCTCGGCTTCTCCCGGACCTTCAGCTCCGTCGGCCAGGTCTACCCGCGCTCCCTGGACTACGACGCCGTCACCGCGCTGGTACAGCTGGCCGCCGGGCCCTCGTCGCTGGCCAAGACCATCCGGCTGATGGCCGGGCACGAGCTGGTGACCGAGGGCTTCAAGCCCGGCCAGGTCGGCTCCTCCGCGATGCCGCACAAGATGAACACCCGCTCCTGCGAGCGGGTCAACGGACTGACCGTCGTCCTGCGCGGGTACGCCTCGATGGTCGGCGAACTGGCCGGCGACCAGTGGAACGAGGGCGACGTCTCCTGCTCGGTGGTCCGCCGGGTCGCTCTGCCGGACGCCTTCTTCGCCTTCGACGGCCTGCTGGAGACCTTCCTGACGGTGCTCGACGAGTTCGGTGCCTTCCCGGCCGTGATCGCGCGCGAGCTGGACCGCTACCTGCCGTTCCTGGCCACGACCAAGGTCCTCATGGGCGCGGTCCGGGCCGGCGTCGGGCGCGAGCTCGCCCACGAGGTGATCAAGGAGCACGCGGTCGCCTCCGCCCTGGCCATGCGCGAGAAGGGCGCCGAGCGCAACGAGCTCCTCGACCGCCTCGCCGAGGACGAGCGCATCCCGCTCGACCGGGCCCAGCTCGACGCGCTCATGGCCGACCGGCTCTCCTTCACCGGCGCCGCCTCCCAGCAGGTCGCCGAGGTCGTCCGCCGGATCGGCGAGGTCGCCGAGCGCCACCCGCAGGCGGCCGCCTACTCCCCCGGGGCGATCCTCTGACGCTCCCCACGCGGGAGCAGCTGCTCGCCGCCCGCGACCGCACCATCCCCGACGTGGTCGCGAGCGGCCTGCACGTCCTCTTCTGCGGCATCAACCCCGGGCTGCTGTCCGCCGCCACCGGCCACCACTTCGCCCGCCCGGGCAACCGCTTCTGGCCGGTGCTCCACGCCTCCGGCTTCACCCCGCGACTGCTGAGGCCGGCCGAGCAGCGCGAGCTGCTGTCGTACGGCCTCGGCATCACGAATGTCGCCGCGCGGGCCACGGCACGGGCGGACGAGCTCAGCGACGAGGAACTGCGGGACGGCGGCCGCGTACTCGTCGAGACGGTGCGGCGGTACGAGCCGCGCTGGCTGGCGGTGGTCGGTGTGACCGCTTACAGGGTCGCGTTCGGCGAGCGGAAGGCTGTTATCGGGCCGCAGGAGCGGACGATCGGCGGCACCCGGATCTGGGTGCTGCCGAACCCCAGCGGCCTCAACGCGCATTGGACGGCCGCCGCGATGGCCGAGGAGTACGGGCGCCTGCGCCTCGCCGCCGCCCCGCCGGCGGCCTGACGGGGCAGATGCCTGGTTCGTCACATTTCGGGCGAATCCTTTGGGCGAATCCGCCACCTGTTCCTAACCTGGGCTGCGGCCGATCCAGGGAGGTACACACGTGGCGCTGACGACCAGCGCGAAGGGGACCTGCGTAGTCCTCGCAGCGACGATCGCCGGTGCCGCACTCGCGGCATGCGGTACTCAGCACGGCACACACGGCACACACGGCACGTCGAGCGGATCCGCGGCCTTGGTCGCACCATGGACGTCCGCTCCACCGTCCGCCGTCGCCAGGACACACCCCGCGCCCACGCCGCGCCCGGATTACCGGGCTCGCCATGACTTCGCCACACCGTCGGCGGTCCCCGCGAGCCCCTCCCGGGCCGCCGAACACTCGGGACCGTCCGCGGCGTCCCGGCAGCAGCGGGCCGACGACGGCAAGGCCTCCAGCGGTCCGGCGACCGCGGGGACGATCGAGGACAGTGTGGCGGGCGGCGGCCGGTCGGTGGCCCTGACCTTCGACGACGGTCCGGACCCGCGCTGGACCCCGCAGATCCTGGCGTTGCTCGCGCAGCATCACGCGAAGGCGACATTCTGCGAGATAGGACCGAACGCCCAGGCCAACCCCGACCTGGTGAAGAAGATCACCGCGGCCGGGGACCGGCTGTGCGACCACTCCGTGCACCACGACGAAGCCCAGAGCCACAAGTCCTTCAGCTACAACGAGCACGAGATCGTCGACGCCCAGCACGAGATCGGCGCGGCGGCGGGGACCGGCGCGAAGCTCTGGTACTACCGCGCACCCGGCGGTGACTTCTCTCCCGCCATCCGCGGAATCGCCGCCGACCACGGGCTGCGTCCGCTGGGCTGGAGCGTTGACTCGGAGGACTGGAAGCGCCCCGGTGTCAACGTCATCCTCAACAACATCAACGCCGAGCTGAAGCCCGGTGCGATCGTGCTGATGCACGACGGCGGTGGCGACCGGTCGCAGACCGTGGAGGCGCTGGGAACGCTGCTGGACCGGCTGGACGCGGCGGGCTACACGTACGCCTTCCCGCAGCGCTGAGGCCTACCGGGCGGTCCCGAAGTCCTGCGTCCAGTAGTCGCCGGGCTGGGCGTGGCCGACGCCGATCTCCTTGAACGCGCAGTTCAGGATGTTCGCCCTGTGACCGGGGCTGGACATCCAGCCGGCCATGACGCTCTCGGGCGTGGCGTAGCCGTAGGCGACGTTCTCGCCGTAGGTGCTCCAGGTGTAACCGGCGCGCGTGATGCGGGTGCCCGGGGACGATCCGTCGGAGCCGTTGTGCGACATCGTCTGGTTGGCGGCCATGTCGGTGCTGTGGCTCTGGGCGGCCTTCGTCAGCTTCGCGTTCACGGCCAGCGCCGAGCACCCGACCTTGCTGCGCTCGCTGTTGACGAGCGCCACCACGCGTGCGGTGGCACTGGAGGGGTTCTGCGACGGCGTCGCGGTCGGCTTCGCAGTCGACTTTGGCGTCGCCTTCGCGGTCGGCTTCGGGGTCGACTTCGGGGTCGACTTCGGGGTCGGAGTCGCCGTCGGCTTCGGGGTCGCCCAGGTCTTCCCATGGGCCCACCTGTGGGAGTAGGACGCACTCTTCCAATGGCCGTAGGACTGAGTGCCTGCGTCGCCCTGCCGGTCCATACAGGCCATGGCGACGGAGGGCACGCCCACGGCGGTTATGGCGACCGCGACGACGGCCATCTTCCGGTAGTGCCGCTTCCTGCGGTGTTGGCTCATCCTGGACCTCACTCGGTATTTCGGCGTCGGCCACCGGCGGTGACCTGCGGCCCGGTCATTCTTGGGAGAGCTGCGCACAGAGGCAACGAGCCGTGAGTACTACCCGGATTCGTAGCGAGGAGAGGCCTTGCTACGGACGCACGGGCGTGCTGCTCCGGCACCGGGAGTCCCCGGCAGGATCTGTGGGACTGTCAGAAACCTTTTGATTCCCTGTGAACGCGTGCGAGCGACGAGCGGGCCGAATGCTGTCACCACGCCATGGGAGATATGTCCAGTACGGGACCGATAATTCTCATATGCCCGCCGCGCGGCAGCTACTAAGAGGCATCGTCGAGGCCGCATTTGATATGACGGATGTCACAATGTCCGCGGGTTTGGGTCTGTCGGCGGTCGCGCCGACGATCCACGCCGCCGCTATGGGCGGGTCCATGTTCCCGGCAAACCTCAAGCATATGACAGTTGACGTCATGTCAGTAACAAGGGGAGGCCGATGCTCGCCGCAGGCGTCCGGGACAGGTACGATCCGGCCACACACGGGACTAGCTGGGAGGACGTACGTTGGGCCGGCTCACGGGCGGGGATCCTTCCCTGCTCAGGCGGATCAATTCCGCGGTGGTGCTCCACGCCCTGCGCGATGCGCAGACGCCCAGCCTGACGGAGCTGGTGCAGAGCACAGGCCTGTCGCGGCCCACGGTCGAGGGAGTCATCGAGGGCCTGACGGAGTCGGGCTTGGTGGTGGAAGCGCCGGCGGATCCGGGCGACGCACGGAAGCAGGGGCGCCCTGCGCGGCGGTTCCGGTTCCATGCGGAGGCCGGGCATGTGCTGGGCGTCGAGGTGGGCGCGCACGAGGTACGGGCGGTGCTGTCGGACCTGAGCGGGCGGATGGTGGGCTCGCATGCGCACGAGGTGGCCGAAAACGCCTCGGCGGAGGACCGGTTGGAGCGGATCCGGGGCACGGTCGCCGAGCTGCTGCGCAGGGCCGGGGTGGCGCGGAGCACCTTGTGGGCGGTCGGGGTGGGGAGCCCGGGAATCATCCAGGCGGACGGCGTGGTGCGGCTGAGCACGGCGCTGCCCGGCTGGACGGGGCTGGCGCTCGGGGAGCGGCTGCGGCGTTCGTTCCGGTGTCCGGTGCTGGTGGAGAACGACGCGAATCTGGCGGCCGTGGCCGAGCATTGGAAGGGCGCCGCGACAGGCACCGACGATGTGGTCTTCGTACTGGCCGGGCTGAGTCCGGGGGCCGGGGCACTGATCGGCGGGCGGCTGCACCGGGGGTTCATGGGCGCGGCCGGGGAGATCGGGGCGCTGCATCTGCTGGGCCGGGAGGCGACGCCGGAGCATCTGCTGTCGACGACGGGCGAGCCGCTGCACCCCCTGGACGAGCCCGCGGTGGCCCGGGTCTTCGCGCTTGCCAAGGAGGGCGACGCGCAGGCGCGGGAGGCGCTGGACCGTTTCCTGGCCCGGTTGGTGCACGACGTGGCCGCGCTGGTGCTGGCGATCGACCCGGAGTTGGTCGTGGTGGGCGGCTGGGCGGCGGGCCTGGACGGTGTTCTGGAGCCGCTGCGCGAGCAGTTGACGCGGTACACCCTGTTGCCGCCGAAGGTGACGCTGTCGGCGCTCGGCCAGGAGGCGGTCGCGACGGGCGCGCTGCGGCTGGCGCTCGACCATGTCGAGGAGCAGCTGTTCGCGGTGGCTCGTACGTCCTTCCCGCTGCGCTGAGCAAGGCATTCGGGGGAACTTGACGGTTCTCTCCGGCATGCCTGTTTTGCCGGTTTGTCGGACCAGCCGACGATCCCTCTCATTGGCGATCATGTTGTCGCGCCCGCCAGGACGGCGGTCGCGGCCGGTGAGAGGGCGTCCCGCGTGCGACGAGCAGTCATCCTGGGTGTGTCCGTAGTACTGGCGGCGGGGGCGCTGACCGCTTCCCCGGCCGCCGCTTATACGCCGGACCCGACCTCCGACGAGTTGCGGACCGCGGGCGTGACCGTGGCCGCCGAGCAGGCCGCGGCGGCAGGCATCGCCTTCGGGGCGTGCCCCACCGGCACGCGCCTCAAGGCTCCCATCCAGTGCGGCCGGGTCCAGGTTCCGGTGGACTACGGGCACCCGGAGGGGAGGAAGATCTCGCTGCTGGTGAGCCGGCTGAAGGCGTCGGGCCCGGCCAAGCGACGCCAGGGCCCGCTGCTGTTCAACCCCGGCGGCCCGGGCGGTTCCGGGCTGTGGTTCCCCCGGCTCGGGCAGGCGGACATGCCGTCGCCCACCAAGCAGATCTGGGCGGCCACGGCCCGTACGTACGACATGGTGGGCTTCGACCCGCGCGGGGTGGGCTACTCGGCGCCGATCTCCTGTGTGCCCCCGTCGCAGTTCCAGCAGGCGCCCACGGCCGATCCACGCCATCCCGGCGCGGCGGTGAAGAGGCGCGAGCGGGCCAGGGCGAAGGCGGTCGCGGCGGGCTGCCTCAAGCGCTCGGGCGCGCTGCTCGGCCACATGACCACGGCGGACATCGCGCGGGACGTCGATGTGATCCGGGCGGCGCTGCACCAGCCGAAGCTGAACTACTTCGGTGTGTCGTACGGGACGTATCTGGGCGCGGTGTACGCGCACATGTTCTCGTCGCACGTGCGCCGCATGGTCCTCGACAGCGTCGTCGACCCGGACCCGCGCGGCATCTGGTACGGCGCCAACCTCGAGCAGGACATCGCCTTCGAGAGGCGCTGGGCCGACTGGCGGACCTGGGCCGCCCGGCACAACAAGGTCTACCGGCTCGGCACGACGCCCGCGCGGGTGCAGGCCTCCTTCGAGCGGGCCATGCAGCGGTTGGCCAAGCACCCCGCCGGCGGGAAGGTCGGTCCCGGCGAGCTGCACGGGCGGGCGGTGCAGGCCGCGTACTACGACCCGCAGTGGGTGCCCTTCGCCTACCAGCTGTCGAGCTACCTGCGGGGCGACGCGAAGCCGCTGACGGCCGCCGC
Organism: Streptomyces sp. NPDC059373; assembly: GCF_042751495.1. NCBI lineage: Bacteria > Bacillati > Actinomycetota > Actinomycetes > Kitasatosporales > Streptomycetaceae > Streptomyces > Streptomyces sp. NPDC059373. Next base: position 20,660 of record NZ_JBHYXC010000040.1, read on the forward strand.
GACCCCCGACCCGAGGACCGCCAAGGACGACGAGAACGGCGAGGCGGTGTACCTGGCGGTGCAGTGCGGCGACGCGCCCTGGCCGCGCGACTGGAACACCTGGGAGCGGGACAACTCGCGGCTGGCCAAGAGGTACCCCTTCGAGACCTGGTCGAACGCCTGGCTGAACCTGCCGTGCAAGTCCTGGCCGGTCCCGTCGTCGCACCCGGTGGATGTGCGGGTCTCACCGCACGCGGGGCTGCCGCCGGTGCTCCTCCTGCAGTCCGAGCGGGACGCGGCGACACCGTACGGGGGCGCGGTCTCGCTGCACCACCGGCTGCCCGGGTCGCGGTTGGTCACCGAAGTGGGGCGCGGCTCGCACGGGCTGATCAGTTTCCGCAACCGGTGCCTCAACGACCGCGTCGACCACTATCTGCTGACCGGTCGCACGGACGCGCACGACGTGCGCTGCACCGGGCACCCGCTGCCCGTCCCGACGGGCGCGCACGGTGCCCAGGACGCGAATTCGGGCCGCTACTACTGAGTCAGGAAGCGGCCAGGCCGCGTTCGTCCTCGTCGTGGTGGGTGATCTCCACGCCGCTGTCGCCGAAGGTGAGCCGGCAGGTGTCGGCGCGGTAGGTCGCCACCGCGACGGCGACGACGCGGCCGTCACTCACATAGCGCGTGGTGACGACCAGAACGGGGGCGCCAGGCAGCCGGTCGAGCTGCTTGGCGTCCTCGGCGCGTGCCGAGCCCAGCTCGACGGCGCGGTCCTCACCGGCCAACTGCAGCGTGTGCAACTCCCGCAGCACGGCGGGCGCGTGGGCGGCGGGGCTGAGATTCCCCGGCAGCGCGGGGACCGAGTCCGACGGTACGTAGAGCAGCTCGGTCGCCACCGACTGGCCGCGCATCGTCCGCTGGCGGCGGATGGTGTGCACGGGCCGCTCCGGGTCCGTACCGAGGGCTGCCGCCACGACGGCGGGGGCTGCCGCCTCCACGCAACCGATGGTGCGCCAGGCGTCGCCGCCCACGCCGGGCCATTCACCCTGCGATGGGCCGACGGAGACTCCCATGCGCGGCGGCGCGACGGTCGTACCGACCCCGCGGCGGCGCTGCAGCCGGCCTTCCAGCTCCAACTGCTCCAGTGCCTGGCGCAGGGTCGCGCGGGCGACGCCGAAGCGGGCTGCGAGCTCACGTTCGTTGGGCAGGATCTCGCCCACCGAGAACTCGGAGTCCAGAGCGTCGGCGAGCACGGTCTTGAGGTGCCAGTACTTGGGTTCCGGCACCGTTTCGAGCTGCGTGGTCCCCACCCTGTCCTCCGATTTCCGAACCGCTCTTTATTAAAGGTCCTTGCACTATTACGCGACCATAGGGCGGTCGCCTGCCGTTGGTCAAGACCAATCCTCGATCGCGAACGGGGCCTGTGGCGCTTTGGGGACGGGTGTTCACGGACTGTTCGTATACCGCGATAACGTTTCGGCCATGGGTTCGGTGACGGTGGTGACCGGCGCAAGCCGGGGTATCGGTGCGGCGATCGCTCTGCGGCTGGCCGGCCGGCGGCACGGTGTCGGGATCGGTTACGCACAAGATCGCGAGGCGGCGGAGGCCGTGGCGGCACGGGTCCGCGAGGCGGGCGGCGAGGCCGTCGTGGTGCGGGTCGACACCGCGGACGAGGAGCAGGTCGACGCCCTCTTCGACACGGTGAGGAAACAACTCGGCCCGGTCACCGGGCTGGTCAACAACGCCGCGGTCACCGGGCCGTTGGGGCGGTTCGCCGAGACGCCGGTCGAGGTCATGCGGCGGGTCGTCGACGTCAATGTGATGGGCGCGATGATCTGCGCCCGGCGGGCCGCGCGTGAGATGTCCACGCGGTACGGAGGCGCCGGCGGGGCGATCGTCAACATCTCCTCGCGGGCGGCGACGCTCGGCGGGCCCGGCGAGTACGTGCACTATGCGGCGAGCAAGGCGGCCGTCGACACGCTCACGCTGGGCCTGGCTCAGGAGCTGGGGCCGGACGGGATTCGGGTCAATTCGGTGCAGCCCGGGGTGATTCTGACGGACATGCACGCGGCGATGGGTGACGCGGAGCGGCCGTTCCGGATGGCGTCGGGCGTCCCGCTCGGGCGTCCGGGCGAGCCGGACGAGGTCGCGGCGGCGGTGGACTGGCTGCTGTCGCCGGAGGCGTCGTACACGACGGGAACGGTGCTGCGCGTCGCCGGGGGGCGATAGGCGGTCACGTGTGCGGCCGGTCGCCGGGGTCCCGGGCGAGGGCCGCGAGGGCGTTCCAGAGCAGCCGCTGAGCCGGTCGCGGGAGGCCGGCAAGGAAGAAGGTCTGGTCCTCGCCGTGGTTGAGCCGCGCGATGCGCAGCACCGGGGTGCGGCCGGCTTCGGCCTGAAGCCGCACTATCTGCTCCAGGATTCCGGCCGGGGTGGAGACGGCGCGGAAGGTGACGGGGGCGTCGGAGCGGTTGGCGAAGGCGTGCACCGTCCCGGGCGGGATGCTCGCGCTCTGCCCCTGCTCCAGGTGGAGCCGCCGCCTGCCGATCCGCACCCACAACCGCCCGTCCAGGACGGTGAATTCCTCGGTCTCCCTGCTGTGCAGGTGGGCGGGCGGCCCGGCCACGCCCGGCGGGAAGGTGCTCTCGATCTCCAGCAGCCGGCCGCCGTTGTCCCTGCCGCTGCGCAGGACGGTGACCAGCACGTTGTCGCGCAGCCTGAACTCGTCACCGCCGCTCATGCCGGGAGGGACGGATCGCCGTCCGCGTGCTGCGACCTGACGCCGCCGAGCTTCCCGGGGTTGGTGAGGATGTAGACGGTCGTGACGAGCCCGTCGGTGACCTCGAGCACGAGTACGGTGTGCGGCCTGCCCTGTGAGGTGACGAGCACCGCCGGCGCGCCGTTGATCTCCCGGAGGGCGAAGCCGGGTTCGGGGACGGACTGGCGGCCGATGCCGTGCAGGAACCGCCCGACCTTGCCGGCGGTCTCGATGATGCGCAGCGGGGCCTTCTGGACGCCGCCGCCGTCGCCGATGAGGCGGACGTCCGGCGCGAGCATCGCCAGCAGTCCTCGCAGGTCGCCTCCCACCGCCGCGGCGAGGAAGCGTTCGGTGACCCGGGCGGTCTCGACGGGGTCGGCGTCATAGCGGGGGCGGCGTTCCTCGACATGGCGGCGGGCGCGGCCGGCGAGCTGCCGTACGGCGGGTTCGGCACGGTCGAGGGTGACGGCGATGTCCGCGTACGGGAAGCCGAAGGCCTCGCGGAGGACGAACACGGCGCGTTCCAGCGGGGAGAGGGACTCGAGGAGGACCAGCATCGCCAGGGAGACCGACTCGGAGAGCACGACGCGCTCGGCCGCGTCGGGGACGGTGTGCTCGAAGTCGGTGGCGACCGGCTCGGGGAGCCAGGGCCCGGTGTAGGTCTCGCGGCGTGACTGGACGTGGCGCAGCCGGTCGATGGCGAGGCGGGTGGTGATCGTCACGAGGTAGCCGCGGGGGTCGCGTACGTCGTCGTGATCGACGTCCACCCAGCGCAGCCAGGTCTCCTGGACGACGTCCTCGGCGTCGGCGAAGCGGCCGAGCATCCGGTAGGCGACGCCGGTCAGGATCTGCCGGTGTTCCTCGAAGACGTCTGCCGCGATGTCGTCGGTCACGGCTCCCATCCTCACATCCTCCGGGCCCCGCCCGCGCGCCGGTTCGCGGGTTTGGCGGGCGGGTACGAGCCACCCTCGGTCGCCCGGGGAGGCGTCACATCGCGCCAGGGGGCCGAATCACGCCCGTAACGCCGCAGAAACCCATCCCATACCGGCGATCCGGATATCGGAGCGGGGTTCGACCTTCCCACGTGAGATACGCGGTGGCTTCGCCACGTTCTTCACCATGGCGCTGGTCGCGGCGGGTAGGGAAGTAGGGCAGACAAGAGCCCCGACCGGGACGGGGGCGCCCGGTCGGGGCCGCTGGCCGGGCCCACGCTGTGCGGGGCCCGTACCTCCTCCAACTAGTGACGGTCGGCGTGAGTTCCCGGGCAACTCCGGGCCTTTGCTGTGAGCCGGCCCACTCGGCGTGTGAGCGTCGGATATCGATCCGGCAACGGCGGGTTTAACTTTGGCGACCCCCCTTCTGGGAGGGTCGCCCCACTTGATATTCATTGCTTCGCGTTCCTGTCCGTCGATGGGCGCTCCACCCTGTTTCGCCCCTCGATCACCTCTCAGGAACGCCCATGTCCTCGCGCTCGCGCGCCATGCTGCCGCTGGTCGCTGTCTTCTCCGCCGGGTATCTCGCCGCCTACCTCCTCCCGGTCATCGTCAGCCGCCTGACGTCAGGGCTCGGCCTCGGTACGGCACAGGCCGGCGCGACCGGCAGCGCTCTGCTTCTCGCCTCGGCCTGCGCCGGGCCGGTCTTCGCGTCCCGGGTGGACCGGATCGGGCCCGCCCGGCTGGCTCGGGTGGGTCTGCTGGTGACGGCGGCGGGCTTCGGGGTGGCGGCCTGCACGGCGTACGTCCCGCTGGTCGTGGCGGGGTGCGTCGTCGGGGGCTTCGGTTCCGGTACGGCGACGGCGGTGGCCGCCGTCGGGATCGCCGCGCAGGCCGAACCGCACCGGGCGTCCGTACTGGGCCTGTTGACCACCTCGGCGGCGGCCGGGGCGCTGTACCTGGTGCTTCCCCGGCTCGGCGGCGGGCACGGGCTGCCCTTCGCGGCGGTCGCGTGCGGGGCGCTGCTGGCGCTGCCGACGGCCGGGTTGCTGCCCGCGGGAGCGCCCCGCCGTGCGGCGGGCGGCAGCCGGGGCACACTGCCGTACCGCCGTTCCGGCGCGGTGCTCGCGGTCGGGATGCTGTGCTGGTCGATGTCGCAGAACGCCCTGTGGGGCCTGAGCGGACGCATCGGCCTCGACCGCGCCGGGCTGTCCGAGGCCTCCCTCGGCGTGGTCTTCGCGGTCGCCCTCGGCGGCGGCCTGGTCGGCGTCACCGCGGCCGCCGCGCTCGGCGCCCGGCTCGGCCGCGCGGTGCCCATTGGGGCGGGGACCGCGCTGATCGCGGGCTGCATCGCGGTCACGTCCTCGGCGACCGGCGCGGTGCCCTTCGCGGTCGGCGAGGTGCTGTGGAACACCGTCTACCCGGTCGTCCTGACCTATCTGATCGGCCTGAGCGCCGCCCTCGACCCGCGCGGACGCTGGGCCGTCATCGCCGGTTCGGCGTCGTCGCTGGGGCTGGCCTGTGGTCCGCTGGCGGGGACACTGCTGTCCGCCCACGCGGGCTATGCGGGGATGGGCATGGCGCTGGGCTGTCTGCTGCTGGTGGTCGCCGTACCGCTCACCGCCGTGGCGCTGCGGGTCCGGCCGCGCAGCACCCTGGTCGTCACGCCGATCGAACTCGAGATCGCGGTCGCGGTGCCGGCCGACGCGAAGCCGGTCACCGCGGCGTAGGACCGCTCGGCGAGCCGGGTGTCACGCGATACGCGAACGTAACCCAACAGGCCCGGAAGCAACGGGGAATTCACCCGCCCGGCGACCGCTCCTGACAATCACCGGAACGGCATCGCCGCAGGTGACGCGGCGGAACGCGGCGGGGCCCATCGCGTTACAGCGTGGCACTACACCCCGTGTCGGCGAACTCCTAGTGTCAGCCGTCAAGCGGCCGAGAGTTCAGCTTCGGGCCTGGCCGTTCACCGCGATTCCGGAGGGCAACCAATGAGTCGAGTAGTGCGTGCCGCGCTGGTGCAGACGAAGTGGACCGGCGACAAGGAGTCGATGATCGACCTGCACGAGCAGTACGCCCGGGAGGCGGCCGCGCAGGGGGCGCAGATCATCGGCTTCCAGGAGGTCTTCAACGCTCCGTACTTCTGCCAGGTGCAGGAGCCCGAGCACTACGCCTGGGCGGAGCCGGTGCCCGACGGCCCGACGGTCGTGCGGATGCAGGCGCTGGCCAAGGAACTCAACATGGTCATCGTGGTGCCGGTGTACGAGCTGGAGCAGGCGGGCTTCTACTACAACACCGCCGCCGTGATCGACGCGGACGGCTCCTACCTCGGCAAGTACCGCAAGCACCACATCCCGCAGGTCAAGGGCTTCTGGGAGAAGTACTACTTCAAGCCGGGGAACCTGGGCTGGCCGGTGTTCGACACCGCCGTCGGCAAGGTCGGGGTGTACATCTGCTACGACCGGCACTTCCCGGAGGGCTGGCGCGCGCTGGGCCTGGCGGGCGCGGAGATCGTCTACAACCCGTCGGCGACGAGCCGGGGCCTGTCCTCCTACCTGTGGCAGCTGGAGCAGCCCGCGGCGGCGGTGGCGAACGAGTACTTCGTGGCGGCCATCAACCGGGTGGGCGTCGAGGAGTACGGCGACAACGACTTCTACGGCACGTCCTACTTCGTGGACCCGCGCGGCCAGTTCGTCGGCGACGTGGCCTCGGACAAGGAAGAGGAACTGGTCGTCCGGGACCTGGACTTCGGCAAGATCGAGGAGGTCCGGCAGCAGTGGGCGTTCTACCGGGACCGCCGTCCGGAAGCCTACGGCCCGCTGACCGAGGCGTGACGGAAGGACGGGAGCTCATCGTGAGCCGAACCCTGATCCGCGGCGGCCTGGTGATCACCGCCGCCGAGGAGATCCACGCGGACGTCCTCATCGACGGCGAGCAGGTCGTCGCCCTGGCCGCCGGCGGCAGCACCGTCGCCGAGGGCTGGACGGCCGACACCGTGATCGACGCGGCCGGCAAGTACGTCATCCCGGGCGGCATCGACGCCCACACCCACATGGAGCTGCCGTTCGGCGGCACCGCCGCCTCGGACACCTTCGAGACCGGCAGCCGGGCCGCCGCCTGGGGCGGTACGACGACCATCGTGGACTTCGCGGTGCAGTCGGTCGGCGAGAGCCTGCGCAGCGGCCTGGACACCTGGCACGCCAAGGCGGAGGGCAACTGCGCGGTCGACTACGCCTTCCACATGATCATGTCGGACGTCACCGAGAGCAGCCTCAAGGAGATGGATCTCCTGGTCGACGAAGGCGTCACGTCCTTCAAGCTCTTCATGGCCTACCCCGGCGTCTTCTACAGCGACGACGGCAAGATCCTCCGGGCGATGCAGCGCGGCGCCGCCAACGGCGGCCTGGTCATGATGCACGCCGAGAACGGCATCGCCATCGACGTCCTGGTCGAGCAGGCGCTGGCCGCCGGCCGGACCGACCCCCGCTACCACGGTGAGGTCCGGCGCGAGCTGCTCGAGGCCGAGGCGACCCACCGGGCCATCAAGCTGGCCGAGGTGGCCGGTTCGCCGCTGTACGTGGTGCACGTCTCGGCGGCGTCGGCGCTCGCCGAACTCGCCCAGGCCCGTGACCGGGGGCTGAACGTCTTCGGCGAGACCTGCCCGCAGTACCTCTTCCTCTCCACTGACAACCTGGCCGAGCCCGACTTCGAAGGCTCGAAGTACGTCTGCTCCACCCCGCTGCGCCCCAAGGAGCACCAGGCCGAGCTGTGGAAGGGCCTGCGCACCAACGACCTGCAGGTCGTGTCCACCGACCACTGCCCGTTCTGCTTCAGCGGCCAGAAGGAGCTGGGCCGGGGAGACTTCTCCAAGATCCCCAACGGTCTCCCGGGTGTCGAGAACCGTATGGACCTGCTCCACCAGGCAGTTGTCGACGGTCACATCTCCCGCCGCCGCTGGATCGAGATCGCCTGCGCCACCCCGGCCCGGATGTTCGGCCTCTACCCGCGCAAGGGCACCATCGCGCCGGGCGCCGACGCCGACATCGTCATCTACGACCCGAACGCCACCCAGGTCATCTCCGCCGAGACGCACCACATGAACGTCGACTACTCGGCGTACGAGGGCAAGCAGGTGACCGGCAAGTCCGAGACGGTGCTGTCGCGCGGCACCGTGATCATCGACCAGGACCGTTACCTGGGCCGGGCTGGACACGGCCGGTACCAGACCCGCGAGACCTGTCAGTACCTCATCTAGGAGCAGAGCAATGGAATTCGGTCTCGTACTCCAGACGGACCCGCCGGCGTCGGGCGTCGTCGAGCTGATGAAGCGTGCGGAGGGCCAGGGGTTCACCTATGGCTGGACCTTCGACTCGGCCGTGCTGTGGCAAGAGCCGTTCGTCATCTACAGCCAGATCCTGGCTCAGACGGAACGGCTGATCGTCGGCCCGATGGTCACCAACCCCGGCACGCGTACGTGGGAGGTCACCGCCTCCACCTTCGCGACGCTCAACGACATGTTCGGCAACCGCACCGTCTGCGGCATCGGCCGGGGCGACTCCGCGATGCGCGTGGCGGGCCGCAAGCCCAACACCCTGGCCCGTATCGAGGAGGCCATGCACGTCATCCGTGAGCTCGGGGAGGGCCGCGAGGCGGACCTCGGCAGCGGAACGGCCATCAAATTCCCGTGGGTCAGGGAGGGCGCCGAGCTGCCGGTCTGGATGGCCGCGTACGGGCCCAAGGCCCTTGCCCTGACCGGTGAGAAGGCCGACGGCTTCATCCTGCAGCTGGCCGACCTCTATCTCACCGAGTGGATGGTCAAGGCGGTCAAGGACGCGGCGGTCGCGGCGGGCCGTCATCCGGACGACGTCACGATCTGCGTGGCGGCGCCCGCCTACGTCACCGAGGATGACTCGCCCGAGGCGCTGGCCCACGCCCGGGACCAGTGCCGCTGGTTCGGCGGGATGGTCGGCAACCATGTCGCGGACCTGGTGAGCAAGTACGGTCAGTCCTCCTCGATGGTCCCGGAGGAGCTGACGGACTACATCAAGGCCCGTCAGGGCTACGACTACTCGCACCACGGCCGCACCGGGAACCCGGACACGGCCTTCGTGCCCGACGAGATCGTGGACCGCTTCTGCCTGATAGGCACCGCCGAGCAGCACGTCGAGAAGCTGAACGCGCTCAAGGCCCTGGGCGTCGACCAGTTCGCGCTCTACAACATGCAGGACGCCAAGGAGTCGACCATCGACGTCTACGGCACGACGGTCATCCCGGCCGTCAACGGCTGACCACAGCCCCACCAACCGCCACCCGCACGGCACCCGTTCGACCCCCGTCCCCGTCTCGAACGAAGGGGCTGCAGCCATGACAGCCACCGCGCCACCGCCCTCCCCCGCCCAGAGAACCCAGGCCGACGGCCGCGTCGAGCTCCCCGCCGACGCCATACCGAGCGGCCCCTACGCCAACGAGGACCTGCTCCCGGTCCCGCTCGCCCAACGGAAGTGGACCACCTACAACTTCGCCGCCCTGTGGGTCGGCATGGCCCACAACATCGCCTCCTGGACGCTGGCCTCCAGCCTCGTCGCGCTCGGCATGGACTGGAAGCAGGCGGTCCTGACGATCGCCCTGGCGAACGTCATCGTGCTGGTGCCGATGCTGCTGACCGGCCACGCCGGACCGAAGTACGGCATTCCCTTCCCCGTCTTCGCCCGCGCGGCCTTCGGGATCCGGGGCGCCAACCTTCCCGCCCTGGTGCGCGCCGCCGTGGCCTGTGCCTGGTTCGGCATCCAGACCTGGATCGGCGGCTCCGGCATCTTCCTGCTGGCCGGCAAGCTCTTCGGCCACTGGTGGGCCGGGGCCGGCACGGTCGGCGGCTATCCGTGGACGCAGTGGCTGTCGTTCGCCATCTTCTGGGCGCTCCAGATCGCCATCATCGTGCGCGGCATGGAGACGGTGCGCCGCTTCGAGAACTGGGCGGCCCCGTTCGTCATCGTCGGCGCCATCGCCCTGCTGGTGTGGATCAGCGTCAAGGCGGGCGGCTTCGGCCCGCTGCTCGACCAGCCGTCGGCGCTGGGCTGGGGCAGCGGCTTCTGGAAGGTCTTCTTCCCCTCCCTCATGGGCATGATCGGCTTCTGGTCGACCCTGTCGCTCAACATCCCCGACTTCACCCGTTACGCCTCCACCCAGCGCGCCCAGTTCTGGGGCCAGTCCCTGGGCCTGCCGACCACCATGACCGCCTTCGCCCTGCTGTCGGTCCTGGTCACCTCCGGCTCCCAGGCGGTCTACGGCACCGCCATCTGGGACCCGGTCGCCCTGGCCGCCAAACTCGACAACTGGGCCGGAATCCTCTTCGCCCTGGTCACCGTGCTGGTCGCCACGCTGTCCGTCAACATCGCGGCGAACACGGTCTCGCCCGCCTTCGACCTGTCCAACATGGCACCGCGCAAGATCAGCTTCCGTACCGGCGCGCTGATCACCGCCGGTGTCGGCGTGGCCATCTTCCCCTGGAAGCTGATCTCCAGCCCGCAGGCGTACATCTTCACCTGGCTCGGCACGGTCGGCGGTCTGCTGGGCACCGTGGCCGGCATCCTCATCGCCGACTACTGGATCGTCCGGCGCACCAAGCTCGACCTCGCCGACCTCTACCAGGCCGGCGGCCGCTACTGGTACGACGGCGGCTGGAACTGGCGTGCGGTCGTCGCCTTCGTCGTCGGCGGGGTGCTGGCCATCGGCGGCTCGTACTCCAACGTCGTCAAGGGTGTGAAGCAGGGGCCCTTCCCGGCGGACGGCCTGATCTCCTTCCTCAAACCGCTCGCGGACTACGGATGGGCGGTCGGACTGGCCGCCTCGCTCGTCACGTACTTCCTGCTGACCCGGTTCGTACCGGACCGGAACAGCTGAGCGGTCAGCGTGCGGCGGGGCCCCGCCCCCCCCCCCCCGGCGCCGCGGGGGGGGGGCAGGCGGCGTATGTCGGGGGGTGGGGATGGCCATAGTGCCCGTCGGGACCCGC